>DASZGT010000085.1:0-16955 GCA_035938575.1 Acidimicrobiales bacterium | reverse complement strand
CGGACACCCGGGCGAGGACGTCTTCGATCTCGGATCCTTCGTTGTAGGCCGGGATGACGATGGACACCCGGGGTTTCGTGTCACCACCCCCTGGCCACGAAGGTTCCAGATGTCCACGACTGGCTGACGGATGGCCACGTCGGCATAGACCCGGTGAGGTGCACCGATGACGACGAGGTCCGCCTGCTCGAGGACCAGCTCCAGCGGTGCCAGGCTGTCGTCCACCGTGACGAACGGATCGGTGGTCAGCACCGCCGCGGCCCTGACCTTGAGCACGCGCTTCAGCTTGTAGGAGAGGCTCGAGCGATTGTCGTCGGACTCGCCCTTGAACGCCATGCCCAGGATGCCCACGGTCATGGCGTCGAGGTCAAAGCGCGCCGCCATCCTCGACACGAGATACAGGGGCAGGCCTTCGTTGATCTGCATGCTGGCCTGGCCGAGGGCAAAGTTGTTGTTGTTGAAGGCGGCCAACTGCATGGTGTCCTTCAACAGGCACGGCCCGGCGGCGAATCCGGGGCCCGGCAGGTCGGCGGCCCGGGGATAGTCCTCGATCACCGCGGCGCGTATGCGTTCGTAGTCAAGGCCGAAGTCGTTGGCCATCATGTAGAGCTGATTGGCGGCGGCGAACTTGATGTAGCGGTAGGAGTTGGTGAAGAGCTTGGCCAGCTCAGCCTCCTCCGGCTCCACCCGGACCATGGTCTCGGTCAGATGCCCGAAGAGCGAGGCGGCACGGTCATAGGCACGATCGGTCCGGGCCGCCACGATCTGGGGCAGTGTATGTAGCTCTTCCATCGCCTTGCCCTCGGCGATCCGCTCGGGGCAGAAGGCGACGTCGATGGACTTGCCCAACCCATCGATGAGCCGCTCCACCATGCGGGTGACACCGGGGAACACCGTGCTGCGGAGGATGAGGATCTGCCCATCGACCAGTTCGTCCGCCACGGCCTCGAGCGCGCTCACCACGGCCTGGGGGTCGGGGTTGAGGTGCTCGTCGACCGGAGTGCCGATCACCACGACCAGATGTTCGCTGGCTCCGATGGTGGATGGATCGGTCGACGCCGCCAACGTCCCGGACTCCAGCGTTCGGCGCAAGACCTCGGGGGCGCCCGGCTCCAGATGGGGCATCTTCCCCGACGCCACCCGATCGACCGCAGTCAGATTGGTGTCGTACAGGGTTACCCGTTGACCCGAATCGGCGAACGCCAGACCGAGGGGTAGCCCCACATGGCCGCACCCCCCGAGGACCGTGACGTCCCTGTTCCAGCGCAGCCCCACCGCCGTCAGGCTACCCAACACCTGGGCAAACGACAACCAGGACACGAAACAGCGGCCGGGCCTGTTCGGCGCCTGCGCCTCCTACGACGGGTGAAGTCCAATCCGCTGAGCCGTCCACTCCCCAACCGGGTCGTCACCCCCCGCCAGCCACCAGGCCAGATGGGCGTGCAGGCATTTGACCCCCTGCCTCGTTCCGCCCACGCCCCCGGAGGGCTTCGGGCCCTGATGGTCTGCGGCTATCAGCGAGTCCCGCTGCTCGGCGTACCGGACGTGGGCCGCCGCCACCTGTTCGACCGGCACTGCCGCCTCAGCCTGGCGAACCCCTCCCGTCGACTCGAGCCTGCTCACCGCCTCCCGGAGACTGGGGTCGACCAGCCAGTAGCGGGTAGGCATAGGCGTGCCATCGAACAGGAAGGGGGCGTTCTCGATGACCGCTGGGGTGCCTCCGTCACCGCGGACCACGACCTCGAACTCGCCCGCCGGCTCACGACCCAACAGCTCGGCGACGGCGATGACGTCCGGATCCGAGCTGACCTTCCCCCCGGCGCCGGCCTCGGGATGCAGGGTCAATTCCAGAATTCGAGCGAGTTGGCCACCCGGGACCAGAAGCTCGACGGGCCCACCACTTTGCCGGAACGGTCAGTGGGCGAAGAGCCGCCGGGCCCGGCCTGCGCTGCACCGGCGCTCCCGGCCGCAGCGGCTGGGGAGCCCGAGCCGCCCGTAGACGACTGTTGGGACAGGCTGGGGTCGGGCGACATGTCCGGGGCGTTGGCCGGTGCCACCAGCGGTTGCGTCCCGGGGTCACCCACGGAGGGTGCGCCGCCGGACGCAGTGGTCGACCCGCGGCTGGGGGGAAGGACGTCGTAAAGGGTCTGGCCGGGCGACACCAACTGGTAATCCGCCCGGGCCAACCGTTGGATGGCCGCATTGGAGTCCAGCTGTCGCTTCTGCTCGGCCAGCAGACTGTTGGCACTCCGGAACCGATGGAGCTGGTCAGCAGCGGCTGCCAGTTGGTGGTGTTGGGACAGGAGGCCGCCCAGAGGGAAGCTGGTGGCCAGCACGACGACGGCAAACGCCGCGGCCAGAGCCACAGGAATGCGACGTCGGCGGTTGAGTGCCGTTGCCTGAGCCGTTCCGGACCCCGAACGAGAGCCTCCCTCTTTGCCCTTCTTCGAGGCAGCCTTGGGCCTCGCCGGCTGGTTGGGTCGACGCTTGCTCTGTGCTCTGGATGGCTTCTTCGCTGCCACCTTGGGCCGCTTGGCCGCGACCTTGGATCGTTTGGCCGAATCCCTGGATCGCTTGGCCGCGACCTTGGATCGCTTGGCGGAATCCCTGGACGCGTTGGCCGGCGATGGCCGCTTGGCCGCGTTGACCAGAGCGGCGATCCTCATCCGCTCCGCCACCGCGGGGTCGCTGGCGGGTCCGAACACCCGGGGAGCCCTCGCCGGCGTGGCGGCACCCCTGACGCTTCGTGCGCCCCTCGGCCGGGAATGAAGGCGACCGCTCACGACCCGGAGCTCCAGGCCGCCAGTCCGCGGCCGCCCCGGAATGCGGCCGTCTCCCCGAGCGCCTCTTCGATGCGCAGGAGCTGGTTGTACTTGGCCACCCGATCGGACCGGGCCGGCGCCCCAGTCTTGATCTGGCCACAGTTGGTGGCCACGGCCAGATCGGCGATGGTGGTGTCCTCCGTCTCGCCCGAGCGGTGGGACATGACGCAGGCGTACGCCGACCGGGTGGCGAGCGCCATGGTCCCGAGCGTCTCGGTGAGGGAACCGATCTGGTTGACCTTTATCAGCACGGCATTGGCCGTCCCGGCCTCGATGCCGCGACGCAGGCGCTCCTCGCTGGTGACGAAGAGATCGTCGCCCACCAGCTGGACCGTGCCGCCGAGGGCCTGGGTCAGCTCAGCCCAACCGTCCCAGTCGTCCTCGGCCATGCCGTCCTCTATGGACACGATCGGGTACCGGCCGACCAGGTCCACCCAGTAGGCCACCATCTCCGCGGACGAAAGCGTCCGGCCCTCGCCGGCCAACACGTAGTTCCCGTCCTTGTACAGCTCGGTACTGGCCGGATCCATGGCGATGGCGATGTCGTCGCCGGGAACCCGCCCCGCCGCCTCGATGGCCTCCACCAGAATCCGAACCGCTTCCTCGTTGGAGGAGAGATCCGGTGCGAAGCCGCCCTCGTCACCGACTGTGGTGGACAGGCCCCTCACCTTCAACACGCGGGCCAGCGAGTGATAGGTCTCCACGCCCCAGCGCAGTGCCTCGGAGAACGATGCGGCGCCGACCGGCATGATCATGAATTCCTGCAGATCGATGGAGTTGTCGGCGTGCATGCCCCCGTTGATCACGTTCATCATCGGAAGCGGGAGCACGTGGGCATTCGGGCCCCCGACGTAGCGGAAAAGAGGGATGCCCAGTTCGTCGGCCGCGGCCTTGGCCGTGGCCAGGGACACCCCCAAGATGGCGTTGGCCCCCAACCGTCCCTTGTTGGGCGTTCCGTCGGCATCGATCAGGGCCAGGTCCACGCTCCGCTGGTCGAGGGCGTCCGCCCCGTTGAGGATGTCGGCGATCTCGCCGTTGACGTTGGCCACCGCGTCGAGGACTCCCTTGCCCAGGTAGCGGTCCCCCCCGTCGCGGAGCTCCACCGCCTCGAACGAGCCGGTCGACGCTCCGGAGGGCACGATGGCCCGCCCGACCGCTCCGGAGTCGAGCAGGACCTCGACCTCGATGGTGGGATTGCCCCGCGAGTCGAGGACCTCGCGACCGATGACCTGTTCGATGAAGCTCACTGTGCGTAGTCACTCCTGTTGCCGGTGTGAGAAAAGTTACCACCCGGGTTGGCCGGGACCTGGGAATTCGCCGCCGACCACGGACCGCTTGCGGGCGTCGGCGAGGGGTTGTCGGAAGGCGTCAACCCGACTTCTCGACCGCGGTCCGGAACGTGGCCGCTCTGGATCGCAGAGCCGTCTCCGGATCGATCCCCAGCGCTCGGGCCACATTGGCCAGTGAGAAGAGAAGCTCCCCGAGCTCGGCCGAATGGTCGGCGCGGCCCCCGGCGCCATCGGAGACCCGGACGTGCGGTTGCCCCTCCGCACGGACCGCCTCGGCGTCCGAGCTTCCCAGGCTCGAGACACCCTCGGCCACCCGAACGGCCTCCTCCGCCACACCTGGGAGCACCATCCCGACGGCCAGTGCCTTCCGCTGCAACTTGGCCGCCAGGGCCAGGGCCGGGAGGGCGGCCGGAATGCCCTCGGTCACGCTGGACCGGTTCTTCTCCGACTTCTTCAGCGCCTCCCAGTTGGCGGCCACGTCCTCGCCGGTCTCCGCGGTGACGGCCCCGAACACGTGGGGGTGGCGGGACACGAGCTTGTCGTGCACTCCGCGGGCCACGTCGGCCAGGGTGAAGCGCCCGGCCTCGGCGGCGAGCGTGGCGTGGAAGTAGACCTGGAACAGCAGGTCGCCGAGCTCCTCTTCGAGGTCAGCCACGGCACGCTCCTCGGCACCCGTCCCCGGAGGGCCGAGGGCGGCAAGGCCATGGCGCCCATCGACGGGGGCATCGGCCTCCGCGTCGAGCGCGGCGAGCGCATCGATGGCCTCGAGCACCTCATAGGACTCCTCGAGGAGGTGGCGGGCGAGGGAGCCGTGGGTCTGCTGGCGGTCCCAAGGGCACCGCTGGCGCAACAGATGGACCAACTCGTCCAGTCGCACCAACTCCGCGGCGACGGGGGCGGCCACACGGGGGATCCACAGCGAAGTCAAGTGGTCCGGGGTGAAGGTGCGATCGAGGTCGTCCCACTCGAGCTCCCGCACCACCTCGTCGTCCAGTCCCAGGTGGTGGAGGACGGTCACCGTTTCCCCGGATGGGATCTCCGCGGCCAGCTTGATGTCGGACAGCACCCCCCGGCTCCAACACTGGGCCACCAGCAAGGGCCCGCGCTCCCCGGCCGCGTCGATGGCGAAGGACTCCGCGTCGATGATCCGGACCCCCGAAGTGAGGGGGTCGATTCCGAGCCGGGCCAAGGCCAGATCGACGAACGACACCGACGGGTGCACGGTCAGGGTCAGTTCGCCGCCCGCCACCGCCGGGTGCTCCCGCAACAAGGTGACGGTCCGCTCGCCCACCAGCGGCGAACCCGGCACGGCGTAGACGATGGTTTGATACCGGGTGGCGGCCTCGACGAGGTCGCTCACGATGGCGCGGTAGACCTCCTCGAACGTCTCGCCGCGCTCATAGTGATGATCGAAGGTGCGGGCCCCGGGGAAGCCAGCTGCCGAAGGATGACGCCGGGTGCGGAGGAAGAGGGCCGGCGCTGCGTCCATCGAGGCGAGGGCTCCAGCCGTGATCAGCTCGGGCCCGGCCGGTCCCAGCCCCACCACGTCGATCCGCGGTGGGTTCCGTTGGCCCGCCACCCTGCCCGCGCTCATCGGTAGCGGGATCAGGTCCCGCCGGTCGAGCCGGTCCTGCCGGCATGGAGCCCGTTGAGGTTTCCGGATGAACCGGTGCCGGCGGGGTCACCCGATGCCGCGGCCAGCAGGTACTGCTCGGGCGGGGCGACCGGGGCGACGACGACCAGGGACTTCCAGGTCCCGTAGCGCGGGTCGATCGAAACGTCCGAGTGCCGGGCGAAGGCCACGATCTCCCTGCTCACCCGGGTGACATTGGCGGTGGCCTGGAGCAGTTCCCGCCGCGCCACGGGGGCGGCGGCCGACAACGGCTCGACTGCCTCGTTGGTGACCTCGTAGATGATCCACTGCCCCGTGCCGGGGTCCTGTATCGCTGTCAGCGGCTTCCCCACTGCGATCGACGACTGCCGCAGTGCCTGTTCGACCCGAGCCTTGGTGTAGTTGCATCCCAACGCTCCGCCGTTGGCGGCGGTCTGGGGATCGAGCGAGCTCGCCTTGGCCACGTCGGCAAACGCTGCTCCCCCGTTCAATTGGGCGATCAGCTGATTGGCGTGGGCCTGGGTGTCGGTGGCGATCACGCTCACGCACTCGGCGGTGAACAGCGATTGGTTGGCCCCGTAGTAGGCGGCCACGGCGCTGTCGGAGAGGTTGGCTCCCCGGGCCAGCAACTTCTCGTCGACGGCCTCGTTGCGGATCTGTGCCGTGCGGACCTGGTCAGGCAGCCCGGACAGAAGCTGCGCGCCGGCGATGGTGGCTCCGTTGGCGTCCTGACAGGAGGAGGTGGTCCCCGCCGACCCCGCCTGTTGCACCTCGGCACTGATCTCCCCGTCGAGGGTCGACTCGAAGTCCGACGTGGCCGTCTTCAGATCGGAGGTCGACACGGTGATGCCCTTGGACGTGGCGTACTGCTCGGCCAGGAGGTCTCCCACCTGGTTGTTGAGCACGCTGTCGGCAAATGCCATGGTGAAGGTGCCGGTACCTCCGGCTCCCACCGCGGACAGGGTGGTCAGTTGGGCGTTCTGCAGTTGGAGCAGGCAGCCACCGGCCGCCGTGGCCTGCAGCGCGTGGAGTTGGGTGTTGAGTGTGCCCGTCGATATCGGCGTCCCGTTGGCCGAGGCGGCCGGCGGGGTCACGTCGCAGGCCGTGGCCAGCACCCCGACCGCGATGACGATGGCGGCGGCGACGGCCCCCGGGAGTTGGCGCTTCACGGCGGCGATGCTACCGGTTGGGCCTTGCCGGCTTCGGTCGACCGGCCCGGCG
This sequence comes from Acidimicrobiales bacterium, assembly GCA_035938575.1. GTDB lineage: Bacteria > Actinomycetota > Acidimicrobiia > Acidimicrobiales > RAAP-2 > Bog-756. Next base: position 10,011 of record DASZGT010000085.1, on the reverse strand, counting down.
CCGGCTCCTCCGGGACCAGCTTCGTGAGCAGCTCTACCAGGCCCGGGGCATAGTCACCGGAGCCGGGGGGTGTGGCCATGGGCAGGACGAGTCGATGGAGATCGGGATGGTAGGTGGCACCCGGGGCCAGCCGGCGGAGTCGGACCTCGGCGGAGGCCGGAAGCGAGATGGGTGAGACCTTGACCGTCGCCCTCGACGCGGATCCCCCTCCCGTGACGCCCATCCCCGGCCGGGGAACGGCGACCGAGATATCGGTGATCCCCAGCCGCAGGCACTCCACGCGGAGGCGGGCCACGTCCAACAGCGCCCCGGCCGGTCCCGGTAGCGGTCCGAACCGGTCCTCCCACTCGGTACGCACATCCGCGATCTGGTCCACGGACCGAACGGCGGCCAGCCGTCGGTAGGCCTCGAGACGCACGTCCTCGGCCTGGACGTAGGCCGAGGGCAGGTGGGCCGCGTCAGGCAGGTCGAGGGACAGCTCCACCGGTTGGGGCCGCGGCTCGCCCTTCATCTCCGACACCGCCTCCGAGACCATCTGGACGTAGAGGTCGTAGCCGATGGCGGCGATATGGCCCGACTGGTCGCGCCCCAGCAGGTTGCCCGCGCCCCGGATCTGCAGGTCGCGCAAGGCGATCTTGAAGCCGGAGCCGAGGTCGGTGTGGTCGCCGATGGTCCGCAGGCGCTCGTAGGCCTGCTCCGAAAGCACCCGGTCGACCGGATGGAACAGGTAGGCATAGGCCCGTTGCCCGGCCCGGCCCACCCGGCCGCGGAGCTGGTGGAGCTGGCCCAGCCCTAGCAGGTCGGCCCGGTCCACCACCAGCGTGTTGACCGTGGGCATGTCGATCCCCGACTCGATGATGGTGGTGCAGACGAGCACGTCGTACGCTCCCTGCCAGAAGTCGAGCATCACCTTCTCGAGCGTCCCCTCGTCCATCTGCCCGTGGGCCACGGCCACACGCGCCTCGGGCGCCATGTGATGGACCCGCTCGGCCACCGACTCGATGTCCCGAACCCGGTTGTGCACGTAGAACACCTGGCCCTCGCGAAGGAGCTCGCGGCGGATCGCCTCTGACGCCGCCGCCTCCTCGAACTCGCCGACGTGGGTCAGGATGGGCCGCCGGTCTGCCGGCGGGGTGTTGACCATCGAGAGGTCGCGGATGCCGGTCAGGGCCATCTCCAGGGTGCGGGGAATGGGGCTGGCCGTGAGTGTGAGCACGTCGACGCCATCGGTCATGGCCTTGATCGCCTCTTTGTGGCTCACCCCGAAACGCTGCTCCTCGTCGACCACCAGCAGTCCGAGCTTCTTGAAGGCCACGTCCTCCCCGAGCAGCCGGTGGGTCCCCACCACCACGTCCACGGAGCCATCGGCCAGGCCGGCCAACACCAGCTTGGCCTGGGCGTTGGTGAGGAAGCGGCTCAGCAGCTCCACCCGGAGGGGGAACGGCGCATACCGCTCGGCGAAGGTCTGGGCGTGCTGGCTGGCCAGCAGCGTCGTGGGCACCAGGACGGCGGCCTGGTATCCGTCCTGCGCGGCTTTGAACACGGCCCTGATGGCCACCTCGGTCTTGCCGAAGCCGACGTCGCCGCAGACCAGGCGGTCCATCGGTAGCGGGCGTTCCATGTCGGCTTTCACGTCTTCGATGGCCCGGAGCTGGTCGGAGGTCTCGACGTAGGGGAAGGAGGACTCCAGCTCGGCCTGCCACGGAGTGTCGGCGCCGAAGGCGTGACCGACGATTTCGAGCCGGCGCCGGTAGAGGGCGACCAACTCCTCGGCCACCTCGTGCACTGCCGCCCGGGCTTTGGAGCGGGCGCGTTGCCATTCGGAGCCACCCAAACGGCTGACCGTCGGGGACTCGCCGCCGGCGTACGGGGTCAGCAGCTCGATCTGATCGGTGGGCAGGTAGAGCTTGTCGGCGCCGCGGTACTCCAGCAGCAGATAGTCACGGGTTGCGCCCCCCATGGTCCGGGTCACCATGCCGCCGTAGCGGGCCACGCCGTGTTGCCGGTGGACCACGTAGCTGCCTGGGGCCAGGTCGTCGAAGAACCCGTCGACCGGCCGGGCCCGGGTCCGGGCCTGCCGGTGGGGGCGGCGACGTCCGGTGACGTCGGACTCGGTGAGGACGGCCACCTTGGCCCCCGGCAGCACGAAGCCGCTGTCCACCGCGGCCACCACGATGCGGGCGCCGGGGACACTCAGGTCGATCACCCCTGCTGAGCCTGCGGGGGATTCGGGCTCATCCGATCCGATGGAGGCCGCCACCGGAACGATGACCCCGTCTTCGGCCAGGAGGCCGGACAGGCGTTGGGCTGCCCCCGTCGAGGAGGAACAGAGCACCACCGAGTACCCGGCACCGACGAGCCCGGAAATCTGACCGGCCAGCTTGGATCCGTCGCCGAGGATTGGCTCCCAGCCCCTGCTCTCCACCTGGGGCACATCGGGCCCCTCCGCCGTGGGGACCAGCGACACCACGCCGGCTCCGGTCTCCGCCAGCAGGCGGTCGAACGGCACATGGAGCCGTGGCGCGTCGACGCCGGCCTCGAGTCCCCACGTCGAGGCCAGGGCGTCCGCCAGGGCCGACTCCTCCTCCAGCAGCTCGCCGGCGCGGTCGCGGATCCGACGGGGCTCCACCAGCACCACCAGGGCGTCATCGCCCAACAGGTCGGTGATCAGCTCCTCGGTGTCGGCCAGCCACGGCAGCCACGACTCCATCCCGTCGAACTGGTCCCCGTCCGCCAGTCGATCCCACTGATGGCGCCCCCATGGGGCCGAGCCGACCAGCCCGGCGGCCCGCTTCCGCATGGCCTCGTCGGCCACCAGCTCCCGACAGCCGTAGAGCTCGACCTGACCCAGGTCATCGATGCTCCGTTGGTCGGCCACGTCGAACCGGGTCAACCGGTCCACCTCGTCGCCCCACAGGTCGATCCGGGTCGGCTCGTCCCCCGTGGACGGGAACACGTCGACGATCCCGCCCCGGACGGCCAGCTCGCCGCGGTGCTCCACGATCGATTCGCGCCGATACCCCATGGCCACCAACCGGCCCACCAGGTCATCGACGTCCAATCGATCCCCTTTGGCCACCCGGATGGGACGGGCCGCGGTCCGCCAGGGACCGAGGCGCTGCAACACGGCCTTGATCGGTGCCACCACGATGGCGGGGCGCGAGGCGTCGTCGGTATCCGGTCGTCCGCCCAGGTGCCAGAGCAGTCGGAGGCGGCGCCCCATGGTCGACACATCCGGGCTGACCCGCTCGAAGGGCAACGTCTCCCACGCCGGGAAGATCTGGACGCCACCCCCACCCCCATCGGGCCCGGGCGGCGTCGCCGTCGGGCCTGAGCCGGTGAACACTGCGAGATCGTGGGCCAGATGGTCGGCGGCGGCCCCGGTCGGCGTCACCACCAGTACCGGGCGGCGGCGGCTCAGTCGGACCAGTCCGGCCAGCACGAAGGCCTGGGCCGGGGTGGCGACGGCCAGGGTGGCGTGGGGCGCGCCGATCACCCGCGCCATGGCGGGCTCGTCGCGGATCAGGGGGGGAAGCGAGCGGAGGCTCACGAGGTCAGGGTACCGGGAGCGAGGGAATCATCGAGGCTCGCCGGGCACCCGAAGGGGCGCTGGGATCCATTCGCCGTCGTCCCGCCGGGCTACCAACTCAGCTGGTGGCATTGATGCGGTTCATGGCCGCCTCGAGGCCATCGACGATGATCGCCTCCACCGCATCGGCCGCCTGCTGGATGGCCACCGCCAGGAGGTTCTTCTCGGCCGCGCCCGGGCGTCTCAAGACATGGTCGGCTCCCGCCTGGCGACCGGGAGGCTTGCCGATGCCGACCCGGACACGCAGATAGTCGCTGGTGTGCAGATGGCTCTCGATGGACCTGAGGCCGTTGTTGCCGGCATTGCCACCGCCCGATTTCACTCGGACCCGGCCCGACGGGAGGTCGAGCTCGTCGTGCACGATGATCAGGTGGTTCGCCAGACCCGCGGGTGAACCGCTCGCCGGTTTGGACTGGTCAGGTTGGCTGGGTTGGTCGATGCCGGCCCGACGGACCAGCGGGGCGACCGCCTGACCGGACTCGTTCATGAAGGTCTGCGGGACGGCCAGCAGCGTCGGATGGTCGCCGATCCGGACCGCGACCACCTGCGACCGGAGTCCCTTCTCCGCCCTGAGCCGACCCTGATGGCGTTCGGCCAGCGCCAGCACCACCTCGGCACCGGCGTTGTGGCGGGTGCCGACGAACTCGGTCCCTGGATTGCCCAACCCGACGACGAGGAAGTCGACAGCCGTACCCGCCCGGGGGGCAGGCGAATGCCGCCGGCCGCGGAGCAGGGCCTACCCCTCTGCGGGCTCGGCCTCGCCAGCGGGTTCCGACGGAGCCTCCTCGGCGGCCTCGACGGTGACACCGGCCGCTTCGGCTTCCTCCTCCGCGGTGGCCTGCACCCGCGGGGGTTGACCGGCGACAACGGTGGCGGCCGGGTCGGTCTCGAGCTCGACGCCCCTCGGGACCGTGATGTCCGAGACGTGGAGCGAGGCGCCGATGGTCAGGCCGGAGATGTCGATGTCCACCGACGGCGGGATGTCCGCCGGCTTGGCCTTGATGGCCAGCGCGAAGAGTTGCTGGTCGACGATGCCATCACCGTGCTGCACCTCGATCGGCTCCCCGACGAGGTTGATGGGGATCTCGGCCGAGATGACCTCGTCTCGCCGCACGATCTGGAAGTCGACGTGGGTCACCACGTTCCGGAACGGGTGATGCTGGATGTCCCGAGCCAGCGTGAGGAAGTTCTTCTTGTCGACCTCCAGCGAGAGCAGGGTGTTGAGGCCGGCCTCCCCGGACAGGGCGATCTGGAACTCACGGGCGCCGACGGCCACGGGGATGGGCTCGGATCCGTGGCCGTAGACCACTCCGGGGATCTTCCCCTGGGAACGCAGACGGCGAGTCGAACTCGAACCGGTCTGGCGGCCGGATTCGGCGGCAAGGGTGACTTCGGGCATGCGGGCACTCCTCAAGAGATGCTGAGACGAGGGCAGGGCCGTTCCGGTCGATCTGACCGATCACAGAGGGCCGCTGCTGACGGCCCACCATGATAGACGAGCCACGGTCGAGCGGGCCACAGGGGTGGCCCGGACGCTAGCGCCGGTTCAACTGAGCCCGTCGATCGCCATCGGTCCCCGTCAGCCGGGGGTGAACACGTACGGCACCCCGTTGATGTCGAAGTCGAGGCCCACCAGGGCCGCCGGACGGTGAACGGGATCAGCCCAGAAACCGGCGGGGTTATAGGAGATCCACCTCTGCCCATCGGCGCCCACGAAGGCGGTCTGCTCGCCCGGCGTGACGCCTTGGGCGTTCCCGACCACGAGATACCGGATCCGACTCTCGTGGCAGGGCCCAGTGGGCCCGTCGCACGGTGCGGCAGAGATTCTGTACGTGGGGTTGGTAGCCGTGTCGTAGTTTCCCGCCGAGAACACGAGCCACCACTGATTCGTGGCGGGATTGCTGACCAGATTCGGCGCTTCGACCAGCCCGTTCTCCCAGGGCAGGTCGGAGGTCAAGAGGGTGTACCTGGGCCCGAATGGCATCCCGTCGGGGCCGATCTCCTGGGAATTGATCGTCGACGGCTTGGCGACCGCATTGGCATTGGTCTTGTCGAGAAGCCACCACTGGCTGCCAACCCTGACCATCGACGGATCGATGTCGCCGCCGACGGCCTCTTCACAGGGAACCCGGCGCGGGTCATTGACGAAGGGACCGGCGGCCGATTGAGCCGTCGCCCTATAGAGGCAGTAGGCCCCGCCGACGGCCATGGTGCTTCCCCACAGGGTCCAGACGTGATTGACCTCTTGGACCTCCGGTGCCCACGTGGTGAAATCACCCCCGTGCCAGGACGGGAGCGCAGGCAGCGCATCACCGACAAATCGCCAAGGGCCCGTCACATTGGCTGATTCCCATTCGGGAACATGGCCGGCAAGATTCTGGGTGGTATACATCCGATAAACCCGTGACTGGGCATCCCAGGTAATACTCGGATCGGCGCGAGTGACCGTCGGATCACTGATCCGTGCCGGGGCATTCACATTTGTGGGTGCACCACGGACCGAGTCAGCCTGTGTCGATGTGGGCGAGGCGATCAGGATGCCCGCCACCAGCACCGCAGCCCCAATCCACTGTGTCGTGCGCAGACTGGTCACGACGCAATACCAACGATCCGTGAGCTGCTATGGACGTCGTCCATCCGGCGTAAAGCGCTCGAGTCAGAATGCTCAGCAGCCGCTGCTTCAACGACCATGGCAGGGAGTGTTGCATTCCTGCACCGGCCAAGAACAGGGCCGAATAACTGAAAGCACTCTGCGTGGTTGGTTCGGCTTTCGATACTACTGACAGCGCGAATGCCGGGGAAAAAAGCACAATCTGCCGCCTTTGCAACGCAACGACCGAACCCCGCTCAAACAAACGAGAGGTGGCGCGCCGACCCCCACGTCCGACTGTGTCAGAGGTGGTTCAGGCCAGGTTCTCCCCGCCGAAGATCTCCGACACCGAGGAGTCCTCGAACACGGCATCGATCGCATCCGAGATGAGTTTGGCCACCGACAACACCTCCAGCTTGTCGAACCGGCGGTCCTGAGGGATGGGCAGGGTATTGGTCACGACCACTTTGGTCAGCGCTGAGTTCTTCAACCGGTCGACAGCCGGGTCGGAGAGCACCGCGTGGGTGGCCATGCACCACACCTCGGAGGCACCGCGATCAGCCAGAAGATCGGCGGCGGCCACGATGGTCCCCGCCGTGTCGATCATGTCGTCGATGAGCACACACTGGCGACCGTCGACGTCGCCCACGACATGCAGGGCCTCAACCTGATTGGCCTCACCCCGCAGCCGACGCTTGTGCACCACGGCCAGATCGGCCGTCAGGTGCTGGCTGAACCGCTCCGCCACCTTGACCCGCCCCGCATCAGGGGCCACCACCACCAGGTCGTCCCTTCGCTGCCGGCGCAGGTAGTCGACCAGAACCGGTGCGGCCGTCAGATGATCGAAGGGGACATTGAAGAAGCCTTGGATCTGTCCCGAGTGGAGATCGACGCTGACCACCCGGTCGGCACCGGCAACCGACAGCATGTCGGCCACCAGCTTGGCGGTGATCGGCTCACGCCCGGTTGCCTTGCGGTCCTGGCGCGAATACCCGTAGTACGGGCAGACCGCGGTGATCCGCTTTGCTGATGCCCGCTTGGCTGCATCGATCATGATCAGGTGCTCCATCAACGAGTCGTTGACGGGTCCGCAGTGGGTCTGGATGATGAAGACGTCGCTGCCCCGGATCGACGTGTCGAAGCGACAGTGGATCTCGCCGTTGGCGAACTCGCGGAGATTGGCCTCGCCCAGAACCACACCCAACTGGTCGGCGACGTCCCGAGCCAACTCGGGGTGCGAGCGTCCGGACACCAACTCGAGACGGCGGCGGGGCGTGAACTCCATGCTGATGACGCTACCGCGACCCGCCCTCGGTTCCCAGGGGACCGGAATCCGTCGGATTTCCGAACGGAGCACCCACCACCGCTCCGGCGGGCACCTCGGTGCCCTCGTCGAGGACGGCAAAGGGTCCGACACGGGCGTCGGCTCCGATGGACGATCGCCGGCACACGCTCGATGCCACCCTGGCGCCCTCGCCCACCACGGTGTCGACCAGGTGGGCATCGGGTCCGATTTCCGCATGCGAGCCGATCACACACGAGCCCTGGAGGATGACCCCGGGCAGCAGCACCACATCCGGCTCCACCACCACGTCCACATCGATGTAGGCCGTCTCCGGGTCCCACATGGTCACCCCCCTGCGCATCCACCGCTCGTTGATGCGGTCGCGCAACTCGGCTTCGGCCACCGCCAGCTGGGCCCGGTCGTTCACACCGGCCACCTCCATGGTGTCGCCCACCACCACCGAGCCCACGTTGTGACCCGCCTCATAGAGGACGCCGATCACGTCGGTGAGGTAGTACTCGCCCTGAGCGTTGGCCGGGCTCAACCGGCGCAGCGACGGGGCCAGGACACTGCGACGGAAGCAGTAGATCGAGGTGTTGATCTCATGCACCTCGAGCTCCTGGTCGGCGGCGTCGCCGTGCTCGACCACCTTGGCCACCGAATCGTCCCTCCCCCGCACCACGCGGCCGTACCCGGTGGGGTCGTCCAGCATGGCGGTCAAGAGCGTCGAGGCGGCGCCCGAGGCGCGGTGGGCACGCACCAGTCCGGCCAGCGTGGCCGGCCGGAGGAGGGGCGTGTCACCCGGCAGCACCACAACGTCCCCGTCGTCATCGCCGACGTCGTCGGGCAGTCCGGTCAGCGCCACCGACATGGCATCACCGGTCCCCCGCTGCTCGACCTGCTCTACGAACTCGATGGACATGCCCGGGGGCGCGTGTTCGACCAGGGTCTTGGTCACCCACTCGGCCCGGTGACCCACGACCACGACCACCCGGGCCACCGACAGCTGGGCCAGGGCGTCGAGCACGTGGAGGACCATCGGCCTACCGCACAACCGGTGCAGGGGCTTGGGGCGGGCGGAGCGCATCCGGGTGCCCTCTCCCGCCGCCAGCACCACGGCGGAGAGCTGCCGCCCGGGGTACGGGCCCTCCGGCTGGGCCGGTTCCGCGTCCCGGTCGAGGTCGTCGGAGGGGACCTGAGGATACGTGCGGATCACCATGAGGCCACCCTCCTGACACTCACACCCGGCAGCCGGCTCACCTCGTGACGCGGTGCTTGGATCATGGGGCCTATTCTTCCCACGTCGGCGGGACCAATGCGACCCCGCCCCGGAACCCCCAGACCGCCGCACACCAATTTCACGGCTTCCACCGCCACCATGCCCGTCCTCACCACCACCATCGACCCGAACTCGGACACCTTCCGGGCCAACCAACGCGCCCTCGAAGAGGCCCTGGCCACGGTCGACGAGCAGCTGCAGGCGGCCCGGGCCGGGGGCGGCGAGCAGTACGTCGCCCGGCACAAGGAGCGGGGCAAGCTCCTGGCCCGTGAGCGGATCGAACTGCTCCTCGACCGCGACTCGGCCTTCCTCGAACTGGCCGCGCTGGCCGCCTGGGGCACCGAATACCGCGTCGGGGCGTCGTCGGTCGTCGGGATCGGGGTCGTCGAGGGGGTCGAGTGCCTCATCTCCGCCCATGACCCCACGGTCCGGGGAGGGGCGATGAACCCCTACTCGTTCCGCAAGGGCGCCCGCGCCTCGGACATCGCCCTGCAGAATCGCCTGCCGGTGGTCAACCTGGTCGAGTCCGGTGGTGCCGACCTGCCCGCCCAGGCTGAGCTGTTCATTCCCGGAGGGCGGGCCTTCAGGGATCTCACCCGCAGTTCTGCCGCCGCCATTCCCACCGTGGCCCTCGTGTTCGGCAACTCCACCGCCGGCGGGGCCTACGTTCCGGGCATGAGCGACTACATCGTGATGATCGAGCAGCGCTCCAAGGTCTTCCTCGGCGGTCCCCCGCTGGTCAAGATGGCCACCGGCGAGGAGTCGACCGACGAGGAGCTCGGAGGGGCCTCCATGCATGCCCGCGTCTCCGGTCTGGCCGACTACCTGGCCACCGACGAGTTCGACGCCATCCGGCTGGGTCGCCAGATCGTGAGCCGGCTGAACTGGCGCAAGCACGGCCCGGGCCCCAGCCAAACGCCGGACGAGCCGGTCCACGACCCCGACGAGCTGTTGGGCATCGCCTCGGCCGATCCCAAGGTCCCCTTCGACCCCCGTGAGGTGCTGGCCAGGGTGGTGGACGGCTCCCGGTTCGACGAATTCAAACCGCTGTACGGCTCCAGCCTGGTGACCGGGTGGGCCTCGATCCACGGCTACCCGGTCGGCGTCCTGGCCAACCACCGCGGGGTGCTCTTCTCCGAGGAGGCGCACAAGGCGACCCAGTTCATCCAGCTGGCCAACCAGATCGACGTTCCCCTCGTCTTCCTCCAGAACACCACCGGGTACATGGTGGGCAAGGAGTACGAGCAGGCCGGGATCATCAAGCACGG
>DASZGT010000084.1:0-4327 GCA_035938575.1 Acidimicrobiales bacterium | reverse complement strand
GGACAGGCGGCGTCAGACCAGGGCCCGATCAAGGTGACCTTCGACAACTCGCCACCCAGCGGGAGGCCCGGCGTGCTCATGGGATTCATGGAGGCCAACGACGGCCGCGCCGCAGCCCGCCTGCCATTGGCGGAGCGTCGCGCCGCGGCAGTGGCGTGCTTCGTTCGCTACTTCGGGCCCCGGGCAGCCAGTCCGCTCGAGTACATCGAACGCGATTGGATGGCCGAGGAGTTCAGCCGCGGGTGCTACGGCGCCCACTTCACCCCCGGCGTCTGGAGTGAATACGGTCATGCGCTGATCCAACCGGTCGGACTGATCCATTGGGCGGGAGCCGAGTGCTCCCCGGTGTGGAACGGGTACATGGAGGGCGCCGTCCGTTCGGGGGAGCAGGCCGCGGAGGACGTCGTGTCCGCTCTGACGTGAGACGCGTTCTCGGCGGATAGGTCGGGATCGTCGGCCGTGTGGTCCGGGCGGACCTCAGGCGGTGGCCACCATTCGCACCGCGTCAACCAATCGATCGAGCTCCACCTCGTCGTTGTAGTAGTGGGGCGAGGCCCGCACCACTGAGGTCGGGTTCGGTGGGGTCATGTCGAGCCTGGCCCACGGAGCCTCGCTCACCGACACGTTGATGCCCATGGCCGACGCCGACCGGGCCACGGCGGCTGGGGCGCGGCGGGCAACGGTGAAGGTGACGATGCCGCTGCGACGTGTCCCACCGTCGTGGACCACCACCCCCGGGATCTCCAGCAGGTGCAGGCGCAACCGCTCCGCTAGGTCGCCCACCCGGCCGGCGATGGCCTCGAGGCCCAATGCCAGGGCGTGGTCGATGGCCACGCCGAGGCCGAGGTGGGCGGCAACAGGAACCTCGAAGTCAAGGAAGCGGTCGGCTCCCTCCCGCAGTCGGTAGTGATCGGCGTCCTCCCACAACGCGGAGCTCCATCCGATGCCGGGGGGGCGGAGCCGGTCCGCGAATTCCCCCCTCACGAAGAGCAACCCGGTCCCGCGGGGACCCCGCAGCCACTTGCGGCCGGTGGCGGTGGCCACCTCGCAGCCGATCCGCTCGACACTCACCGGGATCTGCCCCACACTCTGGCAGGCGTCGAGGAAGAAGGGGACACCGGCGCGCCGACAGGCGGCGCCAGCTTCCTCGACCGGGTTGATCAGGCCGCGGTGGGTGCCGATGTGGGTGAGGGCGGCCAGGGCGACGCGCCCGGATCCAAGGACTGACGCCAGCCCCTCGAGGTCGATGGTCCCGTCGTCGGTGCTCGGCACGGCCTCGATGGTGGCCCCGGTCAGCTCGCACACCTGGAGCAGCCCGAGGTAGTGGCTGTCATAGGCGATCCGGTCGACCACGAGGCGGTCACCCGGACCGATGCCCCCTCCCAGGGCGAATCCCCAAACGGCCTTGGTCCACGACTGGGTGTCCGATCCGGTCAGCACCACGTCGCCGTCGTCGGCTCCGAGCAAACGGGCCGCCGTTGACCGGATGGTGGCCAACCGGTCGGCAACGGCATCGGCGGCCTCGTAGCCGCCCCGCTCCGATTCGAATCGGAGGTGGTCCACCATGGCCTCGACCGTGGCTGTCGAGGGCAGGGCCGCCCCGGCGTTGTTGAGATGGGCCACCTTCGAGGAGCCCGGAGTGGCGGCCCGCTCGGCGGCCACGTCGATGGTGCCGGTCACAACCCGAAATCTACCAATGGTGGTGTCATCGACCTGGTCGGCGACGACGGCGACCGGCGGTGTGTCCCGACCGGCACGTCGCTAGGGTCGAACAATGGTCGAACGCACCGAGCCGCTCCTCGAGGGAGCAGTTGATCCGGATCCCTTGGTGCAATTCGGACGATGGTTCGAAGATGCGGCAAAGGTCATGACCAGTCCAGAGGCGATGGTCGTGGCCTCCGCCGATGCCCAGGGGCGACCGTCGGCCCGGATGGTGCTGCTCAAGGCCTGGGGCGAGGAGGGATTCGTCTTCCATACCAACTACGACAGCCGCAAGGGCCGCGAGCTCACCGACAACCCGCACGCCGCGCTGCTGTTCTACTGGGAGCCGATCGGTCGTCAGGTTCGAATCGAGGGCCCGGTGGAGCGCACCGACGGCCGGGAGTCCGATGCCTACTTCCTCACCCGGCCCCGGGGCGGCCAGATCAGCGCCTACGCCTCGCACCAGAGCCGGACCATCGAGGACCGGGGGCGGTTGGACGCCAGGGTGGAGGCGCTGCAGGCCGAATATGCAGGTCGAGATGTGCCCCGGCCGGCGTGGTGGGGAGGGCTCCGTGTCTCTCCTCGGGTCTTCGAGTTCTGGCAGAACCGGGAGGACCGGCTCCACGACCGGCTCCGGTACGCAGGCGGTCCGGCCGGGTGGGAGATCACCCGACTCCAGCCCTGAGGCCCTGGGTCGGGGGCCCCGCCGCTCCATTGAGGGCGCACTATGTTTCTGGTCATGGCAGACGACAAGGCGCTGGTGCGCGATCGGACCGACCAGCTGCTCGGCGAGATCGATCCCCGGACGGCCAAGGCGGAGGAATTCCGCTCCCGCCAATACGACCTCGGACTGGCCTGGGTCTCCTTCCCAGAGGGGTACGGGGGGCTCGGTGTTCCACCCGACCTCCAACGAGAGGTCGACCGGCGGCTGAGCGAGGCCGGGGCCCAACCGCCCGGGGCCCGAGAGTTCTTTGGGTTGACCATGGCCGGTCCCACGGTGGTCACTCACGGTTCGGAGGAACTACGCCAACGCCTCCTGCGCCCGACCTTCACCGGCGAGGAGTCGTGGTGCCAGCTGTTCAGTGAGCCCGGGTCGGGATCGGACCTGGCCGGCCTGGCTACCCGGGCCGTCCGTGACGGTGACGAGTGGGTCATCACCGGGCAGAAGGTCTGGAACACGCTGGCCCACATCGCCGACCGGGGAATGTTGGTGGCCCGGACCGACCCGGAGGCGCCCAAGCACAAGGGGCTGACCTACTTCGCCCTGGACATGCACGCGCCGGGGGTGGAAGTCCGCCCCCTGCGCCAGATCACGGGCGAGGCCGAGTTCAACGAGGTCTACATGACGGAGGTGCGGGTCCCCGATGCGGATCGCGTCGGTGACGTCGGCGAGGGGTGGCGGGTGGCCATGACCACCCTGTCCAACGAGCGCAGCACCATCGGCGGGGGCGGCGGGCCGCCCACCCGTGGGTCCGGGTCCATCGCCGAAGCGCTGCGCATCTGGAAGAGCGACGGCTCCCGTCAGAATCCCGTCGACCGGGACCGGCTCACGCGATCGTGGATCGAGGCCGAGGTCCTCCGGCTGACCAACATGCGGGCGAGCCAGAACCGGAGAGCCGGAAACCCGGGCCCCGAGGGCTCGATCGCCAAGCTGATGTTCGCCGAGGTGAACAAGCGCACCTACGAGCTCTGCATCGATCTGCTGGGACCGTCGGCCCTGGTCGACTACGACTACACCATGCGACGGTCGGAGGCACTGGGCCTGGTCGGTCCCCCCGGGTCGGCCCGCAAGATGTTCATCCGCTCGCGGGCCAACTCGATCGAGGGCGGCACGTCGGAGATCCAGCGCAACATCCTGGGCGAACGGATCCTCGGCCTGCCGGGTGATGTCCGGGTCGACAAGGAGATGCCGTGGTCGAAGGTGCCCAGGAGCTGATGACGTCGGGCCGCTCGGCTTCCCCGACCCCGCGCCGGTCTGCCGCCGGGACTCCGCCCGGGTGACCAACGCACGCGAGTTCCTCGGCCTGGAGCCGGTGGGTGACGAGTTGCACTGGCGGATGGAGGTGGTACCCGAGCTCACCACGCCCGGCCACTTCCTGTTCGGAGGGTGTGGGCTCGGAGCGGCGCTGGTGGCCCTCGAGGCGGCGTCGGGGCGCCCCACGGTGTGGTCGACGGCCCAGTACCTCTCCTATGCCCCGACCCACTCCGTCCTCGACCTCACCGTCACGCTGGCCGCCGTCGGCCGCCGGGTCACCCAGGGCCGGGTGGTCGGGTACGTCGACGGCACGGAGATCCTCACCGTCAACGGCGCGGCCGGCCCGCCGGGACGGTTCGATGCCGGGGGAGTGTGGATCACGGCCCCGCAGGTACCCCCACCCGAGGAGTGCCCTCCCCGGCGACTCCCCGACTTCAACTCCACGTCCATCTTCGACCGCATCGACGTGCGGCTGGCCAAGGGGCTGTCGTTCGAGGAGATCACCGCCGGTAGCGGCCTCAGCGGGGATCCCACCAGTGCGCTGTGGGCGCGGGTCCCCGGCCACCTGGAGCCCTCGGCGGCAACGCTGGCGATCATCGGGGACTACGTCTCGGGAGGCGTGTCCCAGCCGCTGGCCCGCAGGGTCATGTC
>DASZGT010000083.1:0-2526 GCA_035938575.1 Acidimicrobiales bacterium | reverse complement strand
CTGGGAGCTCTATCACGTGGCCGTCGACCCCGCAGAGATCCACGACCTGGCCGCCCTCCACCCCGATCGCCTGGCGGACATGATCGAGCGCTGGTGGGACGAGGCCCGGCGCAATCAGGTGCTCCCCCTCGACAACCGGGTCCTGCACACCCTGGTCCACCCGAAACCCGATCGGCGGTCCCCGCACCTGCGCGTCACCTACTACCCCGGCGCCTCCCCGGTACCCGAGTCGGTGGCGGCCAACGTCAAGAACCGCAGCCATGCCGTCGAGGTCGACGTCACCATCCCGGCCGGCGAGCCGGCGGAGGGGGTGCTGCTGGCCCAGGGGTCGGTCCTCGGCGGCTTCTCCTTCCACCTGCGCGCCGGGTGCCTGCGGTATGTGCACAACCTGTACGGCAAGGAGCGTCACGTGGTCGTCGCCGCCCAACCGGTCGACCCCGGCCGCCATCGGCTGGCCTTCCGCTTCGAACGCCGGGAGGAGGGCGGGGGCTCGGTGGAGTTGGTGGTCGACGGCACCGTCGTCGCCGAGGGGCGCATCCCCACCTTCACGGTGGCCGCCTTCAGTGCCACCGGAGCCGGGCTCACCTGTGGCTACGAGGTGGGCCCGGCGGTGGGTGACGACTACGACGCACCGTTCCCCTGCACTGCCACCATCCTGGCCGCCACCGTGACCCTCAGCGAGGACGTGCCGGTCAACCCGATGGTGGAGTTCGAACGGATCATGTCCGAGCAGTAGCGGCGGTCGTCCGGCGACCCGGTGTTGGCGCTGCCGATGAGGGCGACGCCGGACCTGGCACTCGCCGTGGACTGCGGGACACGTGCACGGTCACCCGACCACCGGGTCCACCGGCGCGGCGTCGGCATCGCCCAGGTCCGGATCGAGGAGTTCCTGTCGAGTGGTGGCGACCCGGGGATGGGTCCGGTGGGCCACCAGAAGCAGGCGTGAGGCGGCGGCAAAGGCGGCCTCTCGAGTGCCTGAGCGATAGCCTCCCTGTCATCATGGCCCCGACCGCGAGAGCTGATCCCGAAGGCCCTGTCCCTGCCCTCGACCGGGCTGACGATGAGGCTGTCGCCACGACGGACGGACGGCAGCTGCGCCGGGCCCGAAACCGCGAGGCGGTGGTCGCGGCTCTCCTGGACCTGTACCGAGACGGGAACCTCCGACCGAGCAGCGAGGAGATCGCGGCGCGATCCGGGTTGTCCCCCCGCTCCCTCTTCCGGTACTTCGACGACGTGGACGATCTCATACGCGCCGCCATCGGGAGTCAGGAGGCCCGGGCCCGCCCGCTGGTGGCCATCGCCGCCCGGCCGGACGACCCCTTCGATGCCAGGGTGGTCGCACTGGTGGAGCAGCGCTTCCGCTTGTTCGGCGCCGTGGGCCAGGCGGCCACCGTCATGAGGCTCCAGTCCCCGTTTCAACCCTTGCTGGCCGCCGAACTCATGCAGAACCGCACCTACCTGCGATCCCAGGTGAGGAGGCTGTTCGCCCCCGAGCTCGCCGCCGTGGACGACGCCACCGCGGTCCGTGCGCTGGCTGCGGCTGACGTGCTGACCTCCTTCGAGTCCTACCAGCACCTCGTCGGGCATCGGGCCATGACCGCCACCGTGGCCAAGTCGGTCATCGTGGACTCGTTGACCGCCATCCTCGGTCCCTCTCGCTGACTAACGCCCCGCTCGGGCCGGAGCGGCCCGGGCTTCCGCCAGCAGCCGGTCGTCGTCGGCCAGCAGTGACTTGGCCAGGTCGCGCACCATGTCGAGCACCTCGGGGTGCGCCTCGGGGTCCCATCCCGCCAGCAGCTCCGTCATCGAGTCGCGCCGCGCCGCGGTCAGGCGCTCGACGGCCTCGTGCCCCCGGCCGGTGAGCACCAGGGTATGGCCGTCCCCCCCGCCGTTCCGCTGCAGCATGCCCGCCGCCACCAGAGCCCCGATCCCATCCTCGAGGCGTTGCGGTTCGACGTTCAGCCTGGCCCCCACCTGCTCGAGCGTGCACCCGGGTCGATCGGCCAGGCGGTAGAGCATCCACACGGCGCTGGGCTCGAGGTGGATGTCGGCCCTCGCCGCCAGGGTCTCGTAGAGCTCGCGGCGGTTCTCCCGGCTGGCGGCGCGCTCGAGGATCCGCTGCACCTCGCCGAGGGAGGTCCGGGGCTCGGGGAGACCGAGCCCCTCGCCCGGCTCCGTCTCACGGATGGATTTGCGCAGCTCGAGCTCCGGCAGGGTCCAGCTGAGGAGGAACGCTCCGAAGGCGATGGGGACCCCGATGAGGAACACCGTCTGGATGGTGTGGGCGATGCCGCTGATCACCTCGGCCTGCTGCGCAGCGTGAAGATGATGGATGACCGACGGGTTGTCCCCACTGATGCTGAAGCCGGGCAGCACCTTGCCGTGGAGCGCCTTCACGATGTTGGAGACGATGAGGTTGGCGTAGATGGCGCCGAAGACGGCCGTCCCGAAGGAGCCGCCGATCATCCGGAAGAACGTGGCCCCCGACGTCGCCGTGCCCAGTTCCTCGTAGGGGACCGCGTTCTG
>DASZGT010000082.1:0-12444 GCA_035938575.1 Acidimicrobiales bacterium | reverse complement strand
GCCTCGCTCACCGGTCGGCCGTTGAACTGGCGGGTGGCGCGCTGTCGGAGAACGACGTCGAAGAACTCCGCCGAGATGGTCGTCGAGCCGTCTCCACCGACCACTTCTCCGCATGCCATTGAGTTCAGACCCCCGGAATGGCTCCGCAACGGTGCGGTGCCAGTCCGAAACTAGCCCGGTGCCAGGGGAGGCGCAGGACACGATAGGAAACAATCGGCGAACCCGCGACGACAGCGCGGGGAATCCGGAGGTTCACTAGAGTTCCGACCGTGGTCGGGCCCGCTGCCGGGCACCCGGCGAGCCAACCCAGTTGGCCAGCGCTCATCCCGACGTGTGGGCGCTGTCATCGAAACCTGGCTCAGATCCGTCAGCCATCCCAGGAGCACGACATGGTCATCGATCGCTGGGTGAACGCCAGTTCGAGCCGGTCCGCGGCAATGCCCATCTCCGAGACCCGTCGTGGCTGACCTGCTGCCGGACCAGCTGCGGTTCATGGCCTCGGCCTACCCGGACAAGGTGGCGTACCGGAACCTCGGAGACGCATCCTCGATCACCTTCATCCGGTGGGAGCAGGAATCGAACCGGCTCGCCCGGGGGCTGCAGGGACGAGGGGTCGGGAAGGGTGATCTGGTGGCCATCTACCTCGAAGCCGGCCAGATCCTCGACTGGATCGGCGCCTACAGCGCGGTGCACAAGCTCGGAGCGGTGGCCGTCCCGATGAACAACCGCCTGTCGCCACCCGAGGTGCGGGGCATACTCGAGCACGCCGAAGTGGCGGCCATCGTCGCCAGCGGTGCCTACGGGGAGGCCATCGCCCCACTGCTGGGTTCGCTGTCCTCGCTGTTGGTGGTGGCGGTGGTGGGGCCGTCCGGGCTCACCGGGTCGATCGACCTCGAAGCGCTCAAGAGCGAGGACGATGGAGCCATCCAGGTACCCATTGACGAGAGTGACCTTGCCGACGTCATGTACACATCCGGGACCACCGGAAGGCCGAAGGGGGTGGCAGTGCGCCACGGCAACGTCGCCCTCCTGCCCAACACGCAACCGGAGTGGCAGGGGACGTACTGGCTCACCGCAACCCCCGTCTTCACCTTTGCGGGGCTCGGATTCATCTACAACCCCATGAAGGCCGGCATGTCCGTGCTGTTCCTGCCCAAGTTCGACGCCGGGAGATGGCTCGACGCCGTCGAGGTCGAGCGGCCCGTGATCGCCTTCGTCGTGCCGGCCATGGCCCTGCTCCTCCTCCACCATCCGAGGTTCGGATCGGCTGACCTCTCCAGCCTCACCCGGCTCATTCTGGGCAGCGCCCCGCTGGCCCCCGACACCCTGCAGCGCCTGCAGGCGCGGCTGCCCGACGCCGCCGTGTTGAACAGTTACGGGATGACCGAGGGTGGGCACGCCACGTTCTCCATGGACCCGAATGGCTCGCGAACCCATCCCGGCGCGGTGGGGCGCCCGCGGCCTCCCGTGGAGGTGCGGATCGTTGACGACGAGGGTGCGGACCGTCCGCTCGGGGACGTCGGCGAGGTGGTCACCCGCAATCCGGCAGGGCACCGGGAGTACTACAAGGATCCCGAGGCCACCGCCCGCATGTGGGAAGGGGGGTGGCTGCACACCGGCGACCTCGGCTATCTCGACGCCGACGGGTACCTCTACATCGTCGGTCGAAAGAAGGAGATGATCGTCCGCGGGGGTATGAACGTCTACGCCGATGACGTGGAGGCGGTCCTGCTCGCCCACCCTGCGGTGGTCGAGGCCGCCGTCGTCGGCGTCCCCCACGACGTGCTCGGCGAGGACGTGGCCGCCTTCGTCGTGCTCCGCCCGGGCGTGGAGCTGACGAGCGAGGAGCTGCAGCGCTTCGCCGGCGAGCGACTGGCCGACTACAAAGTGCCGCGACAGGTCACCTACCTGGCCGAGCTGCCGAGGAATGCCGGCGGGAAGGTCGTGAAGTCCCGGCTTCCGACAGCCACGATCGAGCGCCAGCCGGCGGCCCCCCGGAACTGAGCCTCACCAAGACGGCCCGAAGGACCAATCTGTCAACCAGGGGAACGAGAGGAGCGAAACGTGCAGGACCATCAATTCGATTTCGTCGTCGACGGCACGCCCGAGGAGGTCTGGGACGTGATCTGGAAGCGCACGCGGGTGGGCATCGAGACCGACACCGTGAAGATCGAGGTCTTCCACCCGGGAGATGAGGAAGGGAACGGCCTGGTTCGCCACTGTCACTTCCCGGTGCCGAAGTATCTCCTCTCCGGCGGCAAGGCCCAATCGTGGGAATGGATCACCGAGGCCAAGCGGCCCGTGTCGTGGCGGTACGACGCCATCGGAAAGCCGCTCTGGTCCCGCGCCTCGGGGTGGACACGGCTCGAAGACCTGGGGGCCGGAAAGACCAGGGTCTACTTCCGCGAGACCTACGAGGCCTTCAATCCACTGATGCGGGCGCTCCTCGAAAAGCGGGTGCACGATTTCATATCCAAGGACAATGACAAACTGATCGAGGCGTCTTTGGTGAGGTCCCTCAAGAAGCTCCGTGAGCGGGAGGCGACCTGAGCGCCAGACTCGGCCGCTCGGGTTGGCCGGGGGCCACCGCGGTGATTCCGGATCAGCCGGGGAAGCTGAAGCGGTCCCAATCCCAGATCATCATGGACTCATACGGGGCGGCGAGCAGCAGCCGGGTCGGCGCCTGTGCCGTGGCCCGGGTGACTACCGGCGCCAGCCGCTCGCCCACCGTGGCCGGGTCATCGTCGAGGTAACAGAGCGTCATCTGCAGGTCGCCGTCGGTGAACATCGGTCGCCGGATGGCTGGGGTCGTCGCATAGGCCCATGCTCCGGCCACACCGGGCACCGACACCAGTTCCGGGAGCAACTCGGTGTGCTTCCGCTGGAGGTAGCCGTCCCGAGCCGATTGGTCGGTGGGCGCCTCGACGATCAGGTACACACCTCGGTGGGGTCGGAAGGGCACCACTTCGGGGCCGACGAGGGCACGGGGCGCGGCGTGGGCCTCGAGGAGTCGCAGCCCGCCGCGGTAGTGGGAGGGCAGGGCATGGGAGAACCGACCCAACTCGGCCAGGTGGCGACCCAGGGTGAGGAATTCGTCGATGGTCTCATCGACCGGGTTGCCCATCAGGTAGCAGACGACGTGGTCGACCCGTGACCAATCGTCGACGGCTGCCGCCCGGGCGGCTCGACAGGCGGGCGTCGAGGCCCACCGTTGGCCGAGGATCAGCCCGGGCAATTGGTACTGCTCTGGCATGTGGTCCAGCTGGTGCCACTCGAGGTATGAGCGGTCGTCTCCGGTCGGAGACCGGTATGACAACGAGAAAAATCCGACCTTGACCCTGTTCATGGTCCCCCAGGATAGGGACGATGGGTGAGCACGGAACGATGGGCCGAGCGGGTCAGCCCGGAACCTCCGCCACCCCGGCGAGTGCGGCCATCGCCTCCAGCTGCTCGAGGTAGTGGGACAGCGAGTGGTGGACGAATCGCAGCTGGAGCGCGGTGGCGCCCGCCTCCATCAGCCGGTCGACCATCAGTCGGGCGCCGGCAGGATCGGCGAGCGGGTCCACCGGCCGGCCGTTCTGCAGCACCACCTCGAGCGGGTGGGCGCGTGCGGCCCAGGCGGGGGTGGCCCGGGCGGCGGCGATCATGGCGCCCAGGTCGACCGACCGGATGCCGAAGGGCACCCAGCCGTCCCCCAGGGCAACGGCGCGGCGAAGGGAGCGGGCCGTCCGTCCGCCGATCCACAGGGGCACCGACGGTTGAACGGCCGTCGGATCCAACACCACACCGGAGAACCGGTAGTACGGGCCGTCGTATTCGGGGAGGCGGTTGGACAGCGAAGCTCGGAGTGCTGCTATGGCGTCGTCGGCTCGGGGGCCACGGTCGTCGAAGGGGGCATCGAGGAGCTCGAACTCCTCCTTCAGCGAGCCGACCCCCAATCCCAGGATGACCCGACCGCCCGATACCTGATCGAGCGTCCCGTAGCGCTTGGCGATCGCCAGGGGGTGGTGGTAGCCGAGGACGAGCACGTTGGTGGCCAGGCGTATGCGCGAGGTGCGAGCGGCCAGATAGCCGAACGTGGCCAGAGGATCCCAGTAGCGGCTCCCGCGCACGGTGGCCACGTCGACGGGCACGACAACGTGCTCACTGCACGTCAGGTGGTGATAGCCCAGGCGATCGGCGGCCTCGGCGATGGCCACCACGTCGTCGATGGTCCCCGCTGACTCCCACGAAGCGTGGGCGGCGGGGAGCATCGTGAGCACGGGCGTGGTGATCCCCAACGGAAGTGGTCGCACCCGTGTCCCCGGTGATGGCGGATCCTCGATGCTGCCCTTCGGCGCCACAGTCTCTCCTCCGGGCAGTCAGCTTCGGCCGAGACGACGCTAACACTGAGCTGTGCCCGCCCACCGCGAGCACGACGCCGTCGTGCCCGTTGTCGTCCGGCTGACTCCCCACGCCCCGAGGGCCCAAGGCAGCCCCGGGCGTGAGGTTGGGCGGGCGGGGCGCGTCAACCCCTCTCCGTTCCTGCTCGTACTGGATGGTGCAGAGACACAACGACAAGACCCACACGACGACGAGAAGGCGACAAGGAGCACGGCATGAGCGACGTTCTGATCCCAGCGCGGGCGGGTGCGCGTCCCGTCCCCTCCTCGACGCAACGGCAGGGCTGTCCCGCGGCCAAGCGTCGGGCCGTGTGCCTCGCCGTGCTGATGGCACTGGCCGGGACCCTGACCGCCTGCGGGTCGACGGCCTCGGCCTCGACGCCGGCGCCCGGCTGTGCTCCCGGGACCCCGAGGCTGACCGTGGAAGCGACGGGCCAGGCTTCAGCGTCTCCGGACACCCTCACCATCAGCATCGGGGTCGACGTCTCCGACCCGACCGCGGTGGCCGCCCTGTCCGACGCCAACGACCGGGCCACCACGCTGACCGGTGCCTTGAGGGGGTCGGGGGTGACCGCAGCTGACGTCCAGTCGACGAACTTCTCGATCTTCCCGAAGTTCGCACTGAGCGGAGCCATCACCGGGTATGAGGTGTCGAACACCCTCCTGGTCACCCTCCACAACCTCTCGGACGCCGGTCAGGTCGTCGACACGGCCGGGTCCTCCGTTGGCAACGCCATACGAATCAACGGACTGGCCTTCGCGGTCAGCAACACCGGGAACGTCGACGGCCAGGCCCGTGCCGCCGCCGTCACCACGGCCGCCGCCCACGCCCGCGCCATGGCGACCGCGGCCCACCGGTCACTCAGAGGAATCTGCTCGATCAGTGACTCCACCACCGGACCGAGTCCGGACCTCAGCGGCACTGCGTTCAACAGCTCGGTGGCCGGCGTCCCTCCATCGGCGGTTCCGCTGGAGCCGGGCACTCAGCAGGCCAGCGCCCAGGTCACCGTGGTGTACGTGGTGGTGCCGAAATCGGGGTGATGGCGGCCCCGGCATGGTGCACGGCGGCGCGCACGAGGCCGTCGAACTCGATTCCCATCCGGGTGATGATCTCTCCCGCCGGGCGGTCCTCGGCCCGCGAGTAGCCCGTGCCGGCCCAGAGATTGACGGTGTGGGGATCTCCCTGTTGCAACGCCGCACGGCGCAGGGCCCGGGTCGCATTGTTGATCTCCGGGTAGGCCGATGGAGCATCGGGATGCGCACGCATGAACCGGTTGACCAGCCCGCGGGCCCGTCGCCCGCTGAACGCCCTGGTCATGGCGGTTCCATCGAATCCAGAGTGGATCAAGGCGGCCTTGTGGATCCCGTGCGCACCACTCTCGGGGCTCCGGAGCAGGGCGGTGCCCACCTGGGCCGCGACGGCGCCCATGGCCACCACCGCGGCCACGTGGGCGCCCGTCATGAGCCCACCGGCGGCGATCACCGGCACGTCGACGCTCCGGCGGATGGCGGGGACCAGCGCTGCGATTCCCAACCCGCTCTCGAGGGGGATCCCGTCATCGAACGTGCCCTGGTGACCCCCGGCTTCGATCCCCTGACCGGCCACGGCGTCGGCACCGGCATCGACGGCCATACGGGCCTCAGCCGGGGTGGTGACCGTGATCACCACCCGGGAACCGGCATCTCGAAGCCGGGCGACGACGGAGGGCGCCGGACATCCGAAGGTGAAGCTGACCACCGGCACCGACTCGTCGACGAGAAGGTCGATTTTGCCCTGCCATCCATCGTCGTCCCACATGGGCTCGAGGTCGACGCCGAACCGGTCAGCTTCGGCCCGCAGGCCCGCCAGGTAGGCCGTGACCCCGAGCTCGTCCAGCGTCGGGCCCTGGGGGACGAAGAGATTGACGCCGAACGGCGCCTTGGTCAGGGCCCGCAACTCGTGGATCTCGTCGCCCAGGGCCTCGGCCGTCCGGTACCCGCCAGCCAGAAAGCCGAGGCCTCCGGCGTTGCTGACGGCCGCGGCCAGGGCCGGGGTCGACGGGCCCCCGGCCATAGGGGCGCCGATAATCGGCCAACGCACCGGCAGCCCCAGAAGGTCCATGCGCTCTCCCTTGTCTCGGACCCGATCCTACGGCGGCGCGGCCGGCGGCGGGCGCCTTCGACAACCGGGCCGCACGGTGACGGGCGTGCCCGAACGCCGAACCCTCTGCCATGCTTTGGCCATGTTCGACGATCTCCTTCGGGAGAACAAGCGCTACGTGTCCGGCTTCTCACTGAAGGGGATACCGGCCCGGGCGGCCAAGGAATTCGGACTGGTCACCTGCATGGACAGCCGTATCGAACCGCTGGCCATGCTCGGGCTGGTGCCGGGCGACTCCAAGATCCTCCGCAATGCCGGAGGCCGGGTCACCGCTGACGTCCTCCGATCGTTGATCCTGGCCACCACCTTCCTCGGCGTGCGGAGAATCGCCGTCATGCACCACACCGACTGCGCCTTGGCGGACCGCAGCGATGACCAGATCCGATCGGGCTTCCCCGCCGAACAGGTCGACCGGTCCGAGGCTTGGGAGTTCCTGGCCATGCCGGATCCGGACCGTGCCCTGAGGGAGGACGTCGACGCGGTTCGCAGCTGCGATCTGCTCCCTCACGGCGTGGGGGTGGAAGGGTGGCGCTACCGGGTGGAGTCCGGCGAGATCGTCCGCGTCGTCGCCTCGTAGCCTCTTAGCCCGGCCCACTGGGCCGAGGGAGGAGGTCGATGATCCCCGGTACTGTGGGAGCCGTGCCGGAGATGCCCGGGATGCCAGGGATGCACGGGACGGGTCGCCTGCCGTTCAACATCCACAGCGCCATGACCCAGTGGGACCTGAGTCCGTTTCCGCTGCTGGTTCTGGTCGTGGTCATCGCCACCGCGGCCTGGTACCTGCGGGCGGAAGCCGCGCTCTCCGCCCGCGGCCGGCGGTGGAGCGGCAAGCGGACCGTCTCCTTCATGGCCGGTCTGGTGGCCGTGGATCTGGCGTTGCAGTCGCCGGTGGCCACCTTCTCCATGGGGTACTTCCAGGCCCATGTCATCCAGCACCTCCTGTTGATGGTCGTCGCCCCGCCGTTGCTGGCCTTGGGGGCACCCATGACCCTGGCCCTGCAGACATCGAGCCGGAGGGGCAAGGTGCGTCTCCTCCGGCTCCTCAACGCCCGTCCCTTCCAGCTACTGACCCACCCGATCCCGGTCTGGTTCCTGTACTACGTCTCCATGTTCGCCTTCTTCTTGACCTTCGCCCTGGGGTTCGCCATGAACCACATGTGGGTAATGGACCTGGTCAACCTGGCCTTCTTGGGGGCGTCGACCCTGTTCTGGTGGCCCATCGTCGGGTTGGACCCGATCCCGCACCGGCAGATGGGCCACGGGACGCGGATCGTCAGTCTGTTGATCGGTGTCCCCATCGAGTCGTTCCTGGCCCTTGCCCTCTTGAGCAGCGCCCGGCCGGCCGCATCGATGTACACGGTGGGAAGCACCCACGCCGGGGCGGCCATCCTGTGGGTCGGGGCGGAGCTCTTCACCTTCTTGGCGTTGATCCCGGTGTTCGTGCAGTGGGTCCGGTTCGAGGAGCGCAGGAGCGCCCGCTATGACGCACAGTTGGACGCGGAACTGGCGGTCGCCGATCGGATCGACGCCGCCCCCGTGTCGGAGCCGTGACCGCCGGCCGCCGCCCCGCCGACGGCGAGACTAGTGAGCCGGGTTGAACACGTAGTAGAACGGCGTGGCGCTGGGCCGGTCGAAGAACACCGACTTCCCTTTGATGGTGACGGCGACGACCACCGCTGATGCTCCGACCTCCACCGTCATGGCCCCCGTGGCGGGGAAGGTCAACGTCTGGCCGGCCGGTTGAATCCCGCTGACCAGGGTGTTCGTCGAGCTCGAACTCGTCACCTGCACCCACACGCGGTCTGTGGTGGCAAGGACCACCGTGAATTTGGGGGTGCTGACGGTGTAGTTGGAGATGTTGCCCTGGGTCCCTGTCAACTGCACGGCGGCGGCCTGGTGGGTGTGCCCGCCGGCCCCCGGGGTCGGGGCCGGTGGGGTAACCGCGGCGCCGCCAGGCTGGACGATGCGGAGGAGGTGCGATCCGGCCAGCCACTGCGTCCGCCACTGGCTGGCACCGAATCCGACCAGCGCCACGACCAGCAGCGCGGCGGTGACCCACGTGATCACCTTCAGCGAAGTGGGGGCGCGCAGCCGCCGGCGAGCCCTGGCCACCGCCCGCTTGCTGTGCTTGATGTCCTGGCGGGGAACGACCGGAAAGGTGCCGGTGGGAGGCCCGGTTGACACCCCGTACCCGTAGCCGCCGGCCGCCGCCGTGGATCCGTCGCCGACCCTGGGAACCTGCCCGGTCTGGGTGAAGGCGCGTAGGTGGTCAGGACCGGTTGTCACCGCCGCCATGACGTTGGTCACGGGCGCCGCCGCGGCGCCGATTCGCCGCGACCCGGCTGACGCCGCCGACGACGCTGACCAGGCGTCGATCATCCTCAGGGCGAGGGCGTCCCCATCGAGCCCGAGGAACGCCGCGTACCGGCGGAGCGTGGAAAGGGCCAGGGCCTGATCGGGGAGGCGGGCCAGGTCCCCGTGCTCCAGGGCTTCGAGCTGGGTGATGGGACGGCTCAAGCGATCGTGGACCGCCAGGAGGTCGAGGCCGCGCTCTTCGCGGGCACTCCGAAGCTGCCGTCCGATCTCCTCGGCGGAGGACACCGTCTCTTCCTGCTGGTCGTCGCGCCGGCGTGTGGTTCCGCCGCGTTGCCGGATCACGTGCTGTCTCCTGACTCTCCCGTGGGCCAAGCGTAGTTGTTCACCCATTACCTTTCGGCACCGCGAGGAGGTCGGTTGAGGTAGATGGCGGGGACCGACCCTCGAGCCGGTATCGGCGAGGAATGTTGCGAGCGCAACTAGTGTTGTACTTGGGGTAGGTCAAGTGGACAGCGGGAAGCTGCGGAGCGAGCATGGGCGACGTGACGACCTGAAGGCAAAGGAGGTCGGTCATGCCGGCAGTGACGGTTGAGGACGTGCTTGCGCTCCCGAAGATCGGGGCGGCTGAGGGCGGGGTGCCCACTGGGCGCCCGGTTATCTCGGT
The DNA here is from genome assembly GCA_035938575.1 of Acidimicrobiales bacterium. Lineage (GTDB taxonomy): Bacteria > Actinomycetota > Acidimicrobiia > Acidimicrobiales > RAAP-2 > Bog-756. Next base: position 2,942 of record DASZGT010000082.1, on the reverse strand, counting down.
GACCACGGCGCCGTCCGCCTTGGAGGGCGAGGGCTTCCCGGTTCGTCGGGCGTTCGCCGGCGTCGACAGCCGGCATCTGGACCCGTTCATCCACATGGACCAGATGGGCGAGGTCGAGTATGCCCCGGGCGAGCCCAAGGGGACCCCGTGGCACCCCCATCGCGGCTTCGAGACGGTCACCTACATGATCGACGGGACATTCCAGCACCAGGACTCCATCGGCGGGGGCGGCCTCATCACCAACGGCGACACCCAGTGGATGACGGCGGGAGGTGGAATCCTCCACATCGAGGCGCCCCCGGAGGAATTGGTCGCGAGCGGCGGCCTCTTCCACGGCATCCAGCTGTGGGTGAACCTGCCCAGGGCGGACAAGATGATCGCACCGCGCTACCAGGACATCGGCTCGTCCAGCGTGGTGCTGCTCTCATCGGCTGACGGGGGGGCGCTGCTGCGGGTCATCGCCGGGGACGTGGGTGGGCATGCGGGGCCGGGCTCGACCCATTCGCCCATGGCCATGGTGCACGCCACCGTGTCGCCGGGGGCCGCAGTCGACATCCCCTGGCCGAAAGCGTTCAATGCCCTGGTCTACGTTCTCGGCGGTGTGGGCACCGTGGGCCGGGACGGGCACGCGGTGCGCACCGGCCAACTGGCCGTCTTCGGTGACGGGGCATCGCTCAGGATCGCCGCCGACGCCAAACAGGAGTCCCGTACCCCCAACCTCGATGTGCTGGTCCTCGGCGGGCGTCCCATCGGTGAGCCGGTCTACGCCTACGGGCCCTTCGTGATGAACACCAGGGCGGAAGTGGCCCAGGCTTTCGAGGACTATCAGGCCGGGAAGCTCGGCACCATCCCGGCGGACCACATCGGCTCATAAGCCGGAGGACGGGTCACCGTCCGTCACCCGTCGGCCGGGAGACCCCGTCGGTCAGGGTCCCTCGCCGCCCTGCGGGGTGCAGGATCTCGGGTCCCAGGGCTGCAGGGGGGAGACCGCGGCGGTAGGAGGCTGGAAGGCGCCGCTTGACGAGGCCGTGGTGGTGGGGGTGGAGGTGCTGGCCGGGGCCGCCGCGGGGGCGGTGGTGGCCGTTCCCACCGCCGGGGTGGGGGCGTTGACCGCGAATTGCGACCCGGTGACCACCGTGACGTCCGCGCCGCTGCTCGTGGGCCCGAGGGCGGTGACCACCGCCCCGGACAGCGAGTGGGCCACCGCCTGGGCGGCGGCCTGGGCCGCCGGCGTCTTGGTGGCGTAGTACACCACCGTCTCGGACTGGGCACCCACGGACGGCGTGTCGCCGACGCCCGCGATGTGGAACCCCAGCGCCTGCAGCGCGTTGGAGGTCGTGGTGGCCTGGTTGTAGGCACCGGTGCCGTTGAGGACCGAGACCGACACCGCCGACGGGCTCGGGAGCTTGTGGCCGGTCATGGTGTCGGTGGTGGCGTCGACCCCGAGGAACTGGTCGATCACCTGCTGGTCCTCCGTGACGGACGGGAACTCGACACTTCCGTAGTCGCCGCCTTTGTACGTATAGGAACCGAACTGGTCGACCTGTACGGGAAGGGTGAGCTGAGGGGCCGAATTCACATTGACCGAATGGAAGTTGAGCACCAGATCGACCATGTCCGAGCTCGAGAACTGACGGTCCACGCTGAGCTGGGGAGCGACCCCGCTCACCAGCTGCTGATCGGTGATCGGGTTGCCGAGGCCCTGTTTGGCCACGGCGCTGGCCAGAACCCTGAGGAACTCGTGACTGCGGCGGATGCGGGCCAGGTCGCTCAGGTTCTCCTTGGGCCAGTAGTCGGGAAGGCTGGTGGTCACGCCGGCCCCTTTGTACTGGAGGTGCCGCGCCCGCACCACCTGCAGGGCGTGGAGGCCGTCGAGGGAGACGCATCCCGGGGTCAGCTGCTTCAACCCGGAATAGGCGTCGTACACGGGCACGGGAAAGTACATCTTGACCCCGCCCAGGGCGTTGACCACGTTGGCAAAGGTGTCGAAGTTCAACACCACATAGTGCTGGATGGGGATGCCGAGGTTCTCGTTGATGGAGGCGACCAGCTGGCTCGGCCCCTGGTACAGCCCGGCGTCGATCTTGTTGGCCCCCGTGGTCCGGGCGTTGGGGACGAACAGGTCGCGGGGGATCGAGAGGATGGAGACCGTGTGCTTGGCCGGATCGAGATGGAGGATCATCACCACGTCGCTGTTGACCCCGTTGACGCCCTGGGAGCACAGGCCGTAGGCGGCGTTCTGGACACTCAGCGCGCACCGGTCGGTCGATCCCACCATCAGGATGTTCTCGGTGCCGGCGTCGGCCCCGCTGGTCGGGACGTCGGTCAGCCCGCGCACGTCGATGCGGTGGATCTCATGGTTGAGGTACCAGGCGTAGCCCGCCGTGCCCGCCACCACCAGCACGATGACCGTGCCCAGCGACCCGAGGATCCATTTCGCCTTGCGGTGCCGCCCCCGCCGCTTCCGCTTCGTCCCAGCGGCAGCCTTCAGGTCGTCACCCAGCGCCTGCAGCCCCGACTCGTCGAAGGTGCCGGTCGGCGTCGATCGTGACGGGCGCGGCGAGGTGTGGCGCCCCGGCGTGGCCCGACCTGACCGGCGGCGGTGCCGCGGCCCTCTCGTCGGCGGGATGTCGGGGTCGCCGACCCCTCCCGTCATCGGATCCGGCGCGTGTCGACCGGCTTCGTTTGACGGTGGCCAGTTGCGGGAACGAGTCGGGGGATCGAGCGCACGCCCGTCTGGGCCGCTGCGAGCCATGGCCAGAGACGGTAGCAAGGCCGGCTTGTCATCTGGTGGCAGGGGCGACCGGGTGCTCGTCGGTGGGGCCGGGCGCGTGACGGGCCGGGGGGCGGTGCGCCGGTGATGGGTCTGTCCACGAGGGAGCGGTCAGCCCCACGTCTGAGGGTCGGAGCCGCAGGGTGTCATACCAGTAGCGGAACGTCCA
>DASZGT010000081.1:0-7855 GCA_035938575.1 Acidimicrobiales bacterium | reverse complement strand
TGGCGCTGGAGGAGACGTTCGACGTCTCGGTCGAGGAGACCGAGCTCGAGGGCATCGAGACCATCGGCCAGGCCTTCGATCTGATCAACGCCAAGCTCTGATGCAGCTGGGCATCGGCCCGGAGGGCCCGGTCGCCGGTCGCCGCGTGGCCATCACCGGCCTGGGGGTCGTCTCGTGCTGCGGCGTCGGCACCGAGGCGTTGTGGACCGGCCTTAACGGACCGCCGCCGGTCGGTGAGCGCCGCGTGCCGGACTTCGATCCCGAGCGCTGGTTCACCCCCAAGGATGCCCGCCAGCATGACCGCTTTGCCCAGTTCAGCGTCGCCACGGCGACGATGGCCCTCGACGACGCCGGCGAGGTGAACGCCGATCCGGGACGCTCGGGCGTCGTGATGGGAACCGGTGTCGGGGGCCTCCAGACCCTCGAGGACCAGATCATTGTCTTCGACCACAAGGGTCCCCGCCGGGTCTCGCCCCGCCTGGTGCCCATGATGATGTCCAACGCCGGGGCGGCCGCCGTGTCCATCCGCATGGGCTGGCAAGGGCCTTCCGAGACGGTCACCACGGCCTGCGCCGCCGGCGCCCACAGCATCGGGCACGCGGCGCGCCTGGTGGCGTCCGGTCGCCTCGACGTGGCCATCGGTGGTGCCGCCGAGGCGGGGATGACGGGCGTCGGGATGGCGGCGTTCGCCAACATGACCGCCCTGTCCACCTCGGGGAACTCGCGGCCCTTCGACATCCGGCGCGACGGCTTCGTCATCACCGAGGGCGCCGGGGCCCTGGTCCTGGAGGCCTGGGATCATGCCGAAGCCCGGGGTGCGCACATCTACGGGGAGCTGGCCGGGTCGGCGAGCACCGCCGACGCCCACCACATCACCGCGCCCATCCCCGGAGGGTCGGGGGCGGCCGCGTGCATGACGTTGGCCATGGAGGACGCCGGCGTCGGCGCGGACCAGATCGGCCACATCAACGCCCACGGGACCTCGACGCCCCTCAACGACCGTGCCGAGTCCGACGCCATCGCCAAGGTCTTCGGCGCCGACTCCCCCCCGGTCACCTCCACAAAAGGGGTGACGGGCCACGGCCTGGGCGCCTGTGGGGCGATCGAAGCCGTGGCCGTGGTGCTCAGCATCCAGCACCGGCTGATCCCTCCCACCTCCGGGTACGAGCAGCCCGACCCGGATATCCACCTCGACATCGTGGCCGGCGCCGCCCGTCCGTGGGATCCGAGCCCCGTGCTGTCCAACTCCTTCGGGTTCGGTGGGCACAACGGGTGCCTGGTGATCGCCCCGGCCTGAGCACCTACGGCCGCCCACCGGGGGCGGCCCGGATCCTCGTTCCGGACGGCCCGGGCCCGATTCCCCCCTACCGTTGGTACCCATGGTCGAACAACTGAGCCGGTCCGGTCCTGTCGGAGACGACCGCCCCGAGCCGGGCGCGGCCCTCCCCGGTCGTCCCGATCTGGCCATCGGAGCCTTCACCCCCAACGGGCCGTGGACCGTCGAGCCGGCCCACATGGCCTGGCGCTTCCCCGCCGGGACGACCGGCGACATCGACGCCCTCCGTCGCGACGCCGCCGACCTGGCCCGGCAACTGGTCAGGCCCCCGCGACTCCCGCCCGGGGCCAGGGTGATGGCGGTGGGCCTGCGGCTCGGTGGGGCTCTCATCGGATGGGGCATCCGCGACCGGGGTACCCCGCTGTCGCGATCCGGCCTGTCCCGCCGCCTTCGGCCGGCCTTCGAGCGATTGGGGCCCACCTATATCAAGCTGGGCCAGATCCTCTCCTCCGGCGAAGGGATCTTCCCCGAGGAGCTGGTCGAGGAGTTCCGGTTGCTGCGCGACCATGTCCCGCCCGAGCCGTTCTCCACCGTCCGCCGGACCCTCGAGGAGGATCTGGGCCGATCGCTCACGGACGTGTTCGTCTCCTTCGACCCCACGCCCCTCGCCTCGGCGTCGATCGCCCAGGTGCACGCAGCCACGTTGCGGACCGGAGAGCGGGTGGTGGTGAAGGTCCAGCGGCGCAACGTGGCCTCGCTGGTGCGGCTGGATGTGGCGGCGATGTCCTGGATCGCACCGATCCTGGTGGGGCGGATTCCCGTGGCGGCGTTGACCAATCCGCCCGCCCTGGTGGAGCTGTTCGCGGAGACCATCGTCGAGGAGCTGGACTTCCGCCTCGAGGCGCAGAACATGCTCGACATCGCCGCCGTCCACGCCGGAACGGGGCAGCGATCCATCGTGGTGCCCCGACCCCATCCGGTGCTGGTCACCAAGCGGGTGCTGGTCATGGAGCATCTGCACGGATTCACCTGGGGCAACGCCGCCGGCATGCGGGCCGCCGGCATCGACACCGCCGCCGTGCTGCGCTCGAGCCTCATCGCCTTCCTCGAGGGGGCGCTGCTCTACGGGGTGTTCCACGGAGACCTGCACGGCGGGAACCTCATGGTCCAGTCCGACGGGACGGTGGCCCTGCTCGACTTCGGGATCACCGGGCGGCTCGACGAGCGCAAGCGCCTGGCCTTCCTCCGGCTGCAGATGGGGGCGACCACCAACAACATCACGGTGCAGGTCGAGGCGCTGCGGGATCTGGGGGCGCTGCCGGCTGACGCCGATATCGACGCGGTCATCCGCGACCTCGGACTGGACCGTCCCCCGATCGACCCCACCACCCTCACCGCCGATCAGATGGTCGCCGAGCTGCGCGACGTGACCAAGTCACTGCTGGGCTACGGGGCCCGGCTGCCCAAGGAGCTGATGCTGTTCGTCAAGGACATCCTGTTCCTCAACGGCGCCATGGCCACCATGGCCCCCGACGTCGACATCCTCGGGGAGATCCTGGAGGTGGTGACCTACTTCACCGAGCGCCACGGGGAGCAGATCGCACGCGAGGTGGGCATGGACCTGGCCGAGACGCCGATCGACCTCGACGGGTACCGGGCCGCCATGGGCTTTCCGGACGAGACCGATCCGATCACGTTCCATGACCTCCAGGAACGCCGCGAGCTCATCCGGCGGCGGCTGCAGCAGCGGGCGGAGAGCCAGGGGCGCAAGCCGTTCCTCCGGGCCGTGTTCAGGATGATCCGCCCGGACCGAGGGTAGGCGGACGGCCCGTCGGGCCCCTCAGCCCGCGTCGAGGGCCCGACGCAGGGAGGCGATGAACTCCGCCCCTCCCTCCGGCCCGGCCCCCTCGAGCAGTCTTCGGACCAGGGCCGACCCGACCACGACGCCGTCGGCCACCCGGCACAGTTCCACGGCCTGCTCAGGGGTGGACACACCGATGCCCACGCACACCGGGAGGTCGGTGGCCTCTCGGACCCGCTCGGCCACCCCGCCAGCCGACTCGGCCAATGCCGCCTGCTCCCCCGTCACTCCCATGCGGCCGACGGCGTAGACGAAGCCACGGGAACGTCGGCAGACGTCGGGGACCCGCACGGCCGGCGTCGACGGCGCCACCAGGAGGACGGTGGCCACACCGGCGCGGTCGGCGGCCTCGGCCCAGGGGTCGATCTCCTCCAGGGGCAGGTCGGGAATGATGGCGCCGGCGACGCCGGATTCCGTCATCAACCCCGCCATCCGTTCGTGCCCGCCCCGGTAGATCAGGTTGTAGTACGTCATCGCCACGATGGGGATGCCGATGTCGATGCGGCTCAGGTCGGCGAGGATCCCCTCGGGCGTGGTCCCCCGGTCCAGGGCCCGCAGGGATGCCTCCTGGATGGTGGGGCCGTCGATCATCGGGTCCGAGAAGGGGATCCCCACCTCGATGGCGTCCGCCCCCGCCCCGGCCAGGGCCTCTACCGTCAACAGCCACTGATCGTCCATGCCGCCGGTGACGTACGGAACGAGCAGCTTGGACCCGGCGTGGCGTCGGGCCTTCAACACAGCCTCGAGGCGACCCGGAAGGTAGTCAGCCGGTGGGACGCCCGTGGTGCCGGTGCTCATGCCCGCAGCACGTCGCGGACCTGGGCCACGTCCTTGTCGCCCCGCCCCGACAGGTTGACCAGCACGGTCGATCCGGGGGGGAGGGCGGCCGTGCCCGCGTTGGCGATGACCCAGGCGATGGCGTGGGCCGATTCGAGGGCGGGGATGATCCCCTCGGCCCGGGCCAACCGCTGGAACGCCTCGACGACCTGCTTGTCCTCGGCCGACTCGTAGCGGGCGCGGCCGAGCTCGCCCAGGTGGGCATGCTCGGGACCGATGCCCGGATAGTCAAGGCCGGCGGAGATGGACCGGGCCTCCAGGATCTGTCCTTCCTCATTCTGCATGAGTGCGCTCCGCATGCCGTGGAGCACCCCGGGGATCCCGGTGGTCATGGCCGCCCCTCCGGCGGCCTCCACGGCGACCAGCGTCGACGCGGTGGCGTCGGCGAACCCGGCGAAGATCCCGGCGGCGTTGGACCCACCGCCGGCGCACGCCACCACGACGGCGGGATCGTCGCCCTGGAGGAGCTCCCGGCACTGCTCCCGGGCCTCCTCGCCGATGACCCGCTGGAATTCCCTGACCATCCACGGATAGGGATGGGGGCCCATGACCGAGCCCAGGCAGTAGTGGGTGTCGACCACCGTGGCCACCCAGTCGCGCAGGGCCTCGTTCACGGCGTCCTTGAGGGTGCGGCTCCCGCCCGAGACCGAGCGGACCTCGGCGCCCAGCAGCTCCATGCGGAAGACGTTGAGCTCCTGGCGGTGGGTGTCGACCTCACCCATGTAGACGACACATTCCATGCCGAAGAGGGCCGCGGCAGTGGCCGTGGCCACCCCGTGCTGGCCGGCTCCCGTCTCGGCGATGAGCCGGCGCTTCCCCATCCGCCGGGCCAGGAGTCCCTGGCCGACCACGTTGTTCAGCTTGTGCGATCCGGTGTGGGCCAGGTCCTCCCGCTTCAGCAGCACCCGCACACCCAGCTCCTCGGACAGGCGCCCGCACACCGTCACCGGAGTCGGGCGCCCGCCGTAGCTGCGAAGGATCCCGTCGAGCTCCGCATGGAAGGCCGGGTCCGCCCACGCCGAGCGGAAGGCCGCTTCGAGCTCGATGCACGCCGGCACCAGCGACTCGGGCACGAACCGCCCGCCGAACTGGCCGAACCGCCCGGTCGGGCCGGGGTCGCCCATGATGTCGGCGCTCACGGCTCGTCATGCCAGTCGAAGAGCTCCGCTCCGCCCACCGAGGGTGCGTCATCCGGCCCCGATCGCCGGCCGCCGTCGACGCCGGCCTCGGAGGCGACGGCCCGGGCCGCGGCGTGGGCGGCCCCGATGAACTCGCGCAGCTTGCCGGGATCCTTGACCCCGGGTGACACCTCGACTCCGCTGGCCACGTCCACCCCCCACGGTTGGAGGTGGGAGACGGCTGCGCCCACGTTGTCCGGCGTCAGCCCGCCCGACACGATCAGACGCCGCGGGTCGACGACCCCTTCGGCCAGGCGCCAGTCGAAGAGCTCGCCCGACCCGGGATTGGTCCCGTCGATCAGCAGCAGGTCGGCCCCGTAGCGGTTGAAACGATCGATATTGCGGTGTCCGGCCGGAAAGGCCTTGATGGTCCATCCCACCCGGCTGCTGATCCATTGGGTGTCCTCGATCGACTCGACCCCGTGCAGTTGCACGGCGCGCAGACCGATCTGGTTGGCGATGTCGATGACCCGCGGGGGGGCCTCGTCCCGGAACACACCCACCGTCACCGTCTCGTGGGGCAGGCGCTTGACGATGTCGGCCACCGCCGCCGGGGCCATCTGACGGGGCGAGGGCGCGAAGACGAAGCCGACCGCCGAGGCTCCCATGCCCACGGCCAGCAGGGCGTCGGCCTCGGAGGTCACACCACAAATCTTCACGAACAGGCCGTCGACCTCTCCGACGGCGTCGTAGGGGGTCATGTCCCATCTCCGAGGAGCCGCGCCACTTCGGCTGGCCGGTCCCCCGAACGGACCAGCGCCTCCCCCACCAGCACCGCCTGGTACCCGGCCTCGACCAGCCGCCGGACATCGCCGTGGTCCATGATGCCGGACTCGGCCACGGCGAGCACCCCTGGCGGCATCATGGAGCCGAGCTTCTGCGCCCGTTGGTGGTCCACCTCGAAGGTGTGCAGGTCGCGTTGGTTGACCCCGATGACGTCGGCGCCGGCGTCGAGGGCCCGTCGGAGCTCGAGCTCGTCGTGCACCTCGACCAGGGGCGTCAGCCCGCATCGGCGGGAGAGATCGAGGTAGGACGACAACTCTGCGTCGCTGAGCGCGGCCACGATCAGGAGCACGGCATCGGCCCCCATGACCCGGGCATCGCACACGTCGAGGGCGCTGACCGTGAAGTCCTTGCGGAGTACCGGTAGCGCACAGGCGGACCGGGCGGAACGGAGGTCACCGGCGGAGCCGCCGAAGAACTCCCGGTCGGTGAGGACCGACAGGCACGCCGCCCCTCCATCCTGGTAGTCCAGAGCCAGGAGGGCCGGGTCGAGCCTGGGGTCGAGGTCTCCCTTGGACGGAGACCGGCGTTTGATCTCGGCGATCAGCCCGATCCCGTGCCGGGCTGCCGCTTTCCCGATGGCATTGCCGAAGGGCCGGACCGGCCCGGCCCGGCCGGCCTCCTCGACGGCTTCGTCGAGATCGCGGTGGTCCAGGGCAGCCTGAGCCCGATGGGCGGCAACGATCGTCTCGAGGTAGGCCGGCATAGCCACTCGATGCTACCAACGATGATGTTCCGCCCATCCTGATGGTGTGGGGACGGAACATGAGGAATCGCTGGTCCGGAACGGTTTCATCCGCCGGCGCATGCGGCAGGCTCAGGCCGGGGCCTGGCAGCACCCCGCTCCCCCCGGTAGTCCTTGGAGGAGGTGGGCGAGGGTGGACAGCTGGCTCTCCATCAGTGAGATGGCCTCTCCCTCCTGCGCCGGAATGGCGGCCGGGTTGATGGTGATCGAGACGGCCTTCTCCGGCCGGGGCGGCGTGTGGTCGCCGCGGGCAGGTGCGTTGACCCAGGCGCCGTCGGGCCGCAGGGGGGCGCGGACGGGAGCGGCGGTGGTGCGGAAGGTGCCGATGTAGGTATGGCTGCGCTCGCCCGTGGTCCAGATCAGCTCGGTGCCGGAGGGGTTGAAGTAGAACTCCGGCACCACCTGGTGCAGATCGGTCAACCGACGCGTGGCGTGGGTGCGGAGATCGAGCTCGTAGAGGTCGGTGCGGAACTTCGGGTCCAGGACGGTCAGGACGAAGAACGGCCCGGCCACCTCATTCTCGAACGGGGGGTCGTAGCCGGCCTGCCGGGCGGCGGTGACGACCGTCTGGTACCACGTGGACGCATCCCGACTCGACATCCAGATCACGTCCTTCATGTCCGGCGTGAACACCGCCTGCTCGTCCCAGGCCGGGCTCCCGTCGGTGAGGTGGGTGATGCGGGGGTGGGCCGGGGACGCCCCACCGCCATAGAGGCGCATGAAGTAGAGCTCCGAATTGAGCCAGCCGATGCCCTTGTCACCGTCCGAGCTCAGCGACGTGTACAGCACACCGCTGCCATCCGGTGCCCACACCTGCGTCTCGTAGGCGTTGTCCCCTCCGGGCCCTACCACCGTGAGGTCACCCAGCGCCGGGTGGCCGCCCCCGTCCACTCCGAAGGTCGACAGGACGATGGTCCACTGCGTACCACCCTGGGCGCGGGACCGATAGTCGACGTGCGTCCAGATGAGGTGGCGGCCGTCGGGTGCCCAAGAGGGGTGGTAGTTGTCGTACGGGGCTCCCCCGGCGTTGGGCGGGGTGGCGGGACCGGTCAACCGGGTCAGATGGCTCCCATCCGGGCGCATGGCGTAGAGATCGCTGCCGATACCGCCGAGACAGGGCGCTCCGAAGGTGGTCGTCTGGCCCCGGAAGGAGCAGAAGAGGATCCAATCCCCCT
>DASZGT010000080.1:0-6016 GCA_035938575.1 Acidimicrobiales bacterium | reverse complement strand
GGAGGACAGGACCATCGCCACCGCGGCCTCGCCACCGACGAATCCTCGGCTGCCCTCCTGAAACGGTCGGGAGCCATCGAAGGCCGGGGTGTTGAGAACCATGGCGCCGAGATCATTGAAGGCCCGCAGGTGCTGGGGAATGCCGGACAGATCGGTGGCCAGCAGGATGACGTCGGACGCGATGCCCGAATCCAACCATGACTTGGCGGTGATCATCCCGGCGTTGGCACTGGCGCACATGGCAGAAACCGACATCGTCGGCCCGTGGAAGTCGAACTCCTTCATCACCATGGTCAAGCAGGTGGAGGGCATCATGTTCACCCACATCTTGGGCCGTATCCGACTTGCACCGGACCGGTAGAACTCGCTCCACAGCTCGACGTCGCCTTTTTCGAGGCTGTGGATCAAGCCCACGACCGGACCTGGCTTCCATCCCCGCGCCAGGGCGTCGGTGACGGCTTCGCGGGCGGAGAAGCGCACCGCCCGCATGAACCGGCTCGGGCCGTCGTGGCGATCGCCTTCGTCCGGGACCTGCGAAATGTAGGCCTGACCTCCGGTGACGTAGCCCTCGAGGCCGGTGACCAGCTTGACGGCGCTCTCCCCGAGCAGGAACCCGTCCCAGAGGTGCTTCGTACCCCATCCATAGCCGGTGACTGCGCCCACCCCGACGATGTTCGTGGGCCCATGGCGCCCGGCGGTGGGAAACGTGGGTTCACTGGAGGACGACTGCACAACGTTCGACATCAGAACTCCTCGGAATCAGCCGATGTTATGGACCGACAACTCCCCGGAGGGGAATGGTCGGCCATCGGCAGGGTAGGCAGGTGCGATGGGACCTTTGGCAATGCCCGAGTATCTCTCAATCAGAGCCCGGGCACAATGGGAAGTTGTCCGTCGGCCTTATCCCTCTAAATGAATGAGGCGCAGTCTGTCAATGGCCGTTGCGGCCCCGCAAGCTAGGCGGCGTGGGGCCGCCGCGCTATTGGGCCATCGGGACAGGCGATGTCCGACTGCGTCGAGCTGGCTCGCCCGGGGTTCACATCCACCGAACTGGTGGCTGACCGCAACATGGGGGTCTCACTGAATTCAGGACGGTGGGACTAACGTCACCAGCATAATGTGCGACTTCCAGGGGCCGTTTCCGACCATCAGCCTTGCTCCGTGAGAGGCCTCGCCCTCGAGCTATGGGACGAGGACTCGGAGCGCCTACTGCAGATCCGCAGGCCGTCGTGGGGTCCTCAGGAACAGAGCGGCGCGCCCTCGTGGGGCCCCCACGAGAGGGTATGGGCCATGACCGGACACCAGGATTGCCGGGTGGCCTTGTCCTGCCCAGAACTGGAATCCCAGATCGACAACAACAACCTGAAGCAGAGCGACTCCAACCTCCTATTTCTGGATGGCCAGGCACACGAGCGCCTTCGGGACATCATCAGCCGCGTTCTTCCCAGTTGGCGGTCAGCGGCCGAATCGTCCGGCCAATTCATCGATCGCCTCATAGGTCGATTGCCCGATGAGTGTCGCCTGGACATCGTGGGTGACTTCGCCGAGCCGATAGCCGAGGACGCCATGCGCACCATTGTCGGCCTTCCACAGGGGGAGGGCGATCTGATGGCCCCGCTCCTCACCGAGATGAGCGCCCAGTTCGATCCCTCGTGTGCCGGCGACGTGATGATGTCGTCGGTGCGAGCCGGCCAGCAGGTGCTGTCCCACATCCGGTTGGCTGTCCGCCAGAAGTCCTATGCGTCCGGGTCGGTGCTCGATCTGCTCAATCAGGCGAGACTCGAAGGGGAGCTCTCGATTCGCGAGATGCTGGCCTCGTCGGTGATGCTGGCCCATGCCTCGTTTCAGAACTCGGCGAACCTGCTCAGCTTTGCGGCCGTCGAGACGATGACGAATCCCCAGGTGTACGGGATCATCACCAGCGGCACCCCGTCGGAGCAACGGAGCTGCATCGAGGAGCTGCTGCGACTCGGATCTCCGGTGTCGTTCCTCATCCGGCGGGCCAACGCCGCGTTGACGATCGGCGCCACATCCATCGACAGCAGCGACATCGTCATTCCCTGTATCGGGCAAGCCAACAGGGATCCCGCCGCGTTCAAGGATCCCGACCACTTCGATGCCTCCCGTGATCGCACCGCGCACCTGGCCTTCGGGGCCGGGCCTCATGCATGCCTCGGAGCCGCCATTGCCCGAGCGGAGACGCTGGCGGCGGTCAGCGCCCTGGCGGGCAGGTATCGGACGTTGACGCTCGAGTCGGTGACCTGGGGCTCGAATGCGATCATGCACGGCCCGACCAGCTTGAGGGTCCGACTGGCTACCTGAAGGGGCTCCACCCCGGCGGGTCCTCGATGCGTCCTCGACCGGGTCAGCCGCGCATGGATACAGGGAGTGATTCCACGCCCCTCAGGACGACACTGGGCTTGTAGGTCACATGGTCGGAGGCAAGCGCAAGTTTCGGTGCCCTTCGCACCAGGGTCGTGAGCGCCAGCTCTGTTTCCATTCTGGCCAGAGGGGCGCCAAGGCAGTGATGGATCCCGAACCCCAGCCCGAGGTGATTGTTGGGCGTCCGGGTGATGTCGAAGCGCTCCGCATCGTCGAACTGGGCCGCGTCGCGATTGGCGGAGCCGATGAGGAGCATGGCAAAGTCGCCGGCGCCGAACTCGGTACCGCCGAACTCACAGTCCTCGGTGAACGTGCGCGGCGTCAGTTGCACCGGCGACACATAGCGCAGCATCTCCTCGATTCCGGTCCGGTGCACACTGGGATCGGTGCGGAACCGTTCGAGCTGATCGGGGTGGCGCAGCAGGGCCAGAACCCCACCCGAGATGAGGTTGACCGTCGTCTCGTGGCCAGCTACCAGCAACAGGATGCAGGTCGACAACATCTCGGTCTCAGTCAGCACGGTGCCATCGTCCGTGACCTCGACCAATCGGCTGAGCAGGTCCGCGCCGGGGGTCCGTCTCCGTTCCGTGAGTAGCTCGAAGAAGTACTGGGCAAACTGCATGCCTGCCTCACCGCGGGCTTCGATGACGTCGTCGGTCAGGAGGAAGTCGGGGTCGAGTCCCTGGGCCAGCGCCTCGGACCAGCGCTTGAACCGGTCCTGGTCCTCCAGCGGGACGCCCAGCAGGTCGCAGATGACCCGCACCGGCAGGGGGTAGGCGAACTCGGCCAGCAGGTCGACGTCGTCGGCGTCCATGGCGGCATCCAACAGCTCGTCGACCACCTGCTGGGTCCGATCCCGCAGGGAAAGGACCACCTTGGGCGTGAACGCCTTCGCCACCAGGCCGCGTAGTCGGGTGTGGTCGGGAGGATCTCGGAAGAGGAACGGCCGTAGGGCCACCAGGCCGGCGGCCTCGGGATTCTCCCCGGTGATGGGCCTGCGAATCCGCGCCGGTGCCCCCCCTTCGTCCATGTTCATGCCCTCCGAACTGGCCCGACGGTGGTCGCGCAGCACAGCCAGGCAGTCGGCATGACGGGCCAGCACCCAGAACCCCATCTCGTTGCGGTGGATCGGGGAGTGCTCCCGAAGCTCGGCATAGAGGGGGAAAGGATCGCTGGACCACCGGGGGTCGAAGGGATCGAAGACCGGCCGGTCGGCCGCTGGTTCCACCGTTGGAGAAGTCACTGTCCGGCGATGCTATCGGCGTGGCTGGTCAGGGCGCGGCAATCTCACGAAGCCGATGACCATCAGGGCGAGACGCTCTTTCACAGGATGGTGGGGACGGCAGTTGCTGTACCGCGTTCACGACGCTTCACCTGGCCGCGAATCCATCCAGCACCGCGGTGGCCTCCGCCACGATCCTTCCGATGAGCTCGGCCACCGTGGGCAGCTCGCCGATCTCTCCCACCACCTGGCCGGTGGGCAGCACCCCCACATCCGTGCGCCCGTCGACCAAGGCGGCCTTGGTCATCATGGGCGCATTGGCCGCCATCACCACCTGGGGCCACGAGAGCTCGTTGCCGTGCTTCATGGCCCTGCCCTCCTTCACCAGGGCGGTGAGCGACCTCTGCGTCTCCCGCCGGAAGGCTCGAGCGTTGGCCAGTGCCCGCGGCATGTTGCGCAGCCAGCTGGCCCGTTCGAGGTGGTCGACGAGCTCCGTGCGGATGACCCTCTGGGGTGCTCCGTCCACCGCCTTGGAGACCACGGTTCCGTCGACCGGCGTGGCCAGGTAGATCCCCTTGACCTCATCGGGGACGCGACTCTCCTGGGTGAGCAGGAAGCGGGTGCCCATGGCGATGCCCGACGCTCCGTAGGCCAGCGCGGCCACCAGTCCCCGGCCGTCGAAGAAACCGCCGGCGGCCACGACGGCCACGCCGTCCCCGACCGCATCCACCACTGCGGGAATCAAAAGTGAGGTGGGCACGACGCCGGTGTGACCCCCGCCCTCGGCGCCCTGGGCGATGACCGCGTCCACTCCCCACTGGGCCACCTTCTCGGCGTGGCGCCGAGCCCCGATCGTCGGCATGACCACCAGGCCGGCCTCGCGACACCGCGTCACCAGATCGGCACTGGGAGCCTGGGCGAAGCTCGCCACCCGCACGCCGTTGTCGATCATCAGCGCCACCCGCTCGCCCACGTCGGCGACGTCGGTGCGCATGTTGACGCCGAAGGGCCGTTCGGTCCGGGCCCTGACCTCGGCGATGGCCGTGACCAGTTCGGGGAAGGTCATGGTGGCCGAGGCCAAGATCCCCAGTCCACCGGCCTCGGCGGTGGCCGCCACCAGTCGGGGCCCTGCCACCCAGCCCATGCCCGTCTGCACGATGGGGTATTGGACGCCGACGAGCTGGCAGAACCGCGTGGTCAGGGCGGGGTGGACCCGGGTTGGCGTCGGCTGGCCCGGTGCCGGTTGCTCGGCTGACTGGCCCAGATCCGCCGCCGCCATCACCGGATCTCGCGGTCCCGCTGGCCCCGAGGGTCGATCACGGTGCGGATCAAGTCGATCTCCACCGGAGTGGGCAACCGCGTCTCCGGCACGTCCGACGGCACGGCCAACTCGAATCCGGTGGCCTCCACGATCTCCTCGACGGACACCCCGGGGTGCACGGAACGGAGGCGCATCACGCGGTCGGGGGTCTCGAAATCGAACACGCCGAGGTTGGACACCACGCGGCGGATCTCGTGGTAGCGGGTCGCCGCCGGCCCCGCCGACGCCGCACGCTCGTAGCCCACGCCCGACACCACATCGACCTGTTCCACGAAGGAGCGCGGCGAATGATTCGGAACCCAGTAACTGGTCGAATGGTTCAGCGTGTTGCCGGGGGCGCCGCGCACCCCGACCAGCTGGGCCTTGGGACGGGCCCAGTCGCCGATGGCGCTGATGTTCTGATTTCCGGTCCGATCGATCTGCGAGGCCATCATGATCAGATTGCGCCTTCCCGACCACACCACGTCGAACACCCTCCGATAGGGCATGTGCGATTCCACCACCAGCGTTGAAGGTGCGGCGCCGATGGCGGGAGCCCCATCCACGAGGGCGGCGTCGCCGTCGGTGAGCACCAGGTCGGGGGCGAAGGTCAGCCTTGCCAGCCGGGCGCCGATGGCGGGGGCCGTGCCGAAGGCACTGGCCATCACCTCGCCGTCGCCCCGGAACACCTCCGCGCACGCCAGGGCGCAGTACTCGGCGCGGGTGACCCCGGACTCGTCCGGCGCGTCGTGGGTGGCACTCACTTCGCAGTCCCCCTCTCCTTGGCATCGTCCGTCTGCTGTCCGGCTCGTTCCGACGAAGCACCCTTGTCGGCGGCCTGGTAGCCAGCCTCGTCGACCTCGAGGAAGCGCTGCCGGAAGGTCGCCCATGCTTCGGGATCGGCGGCGGCGGAGACATAGGCCCTCTGGAACTCCTCGTCGCGCCCGTAGTCGGGAACGCACGCGGTGAAGTGGGCCCCCCCGGGCGTCTCGATGACCCCGTCGGTGAGCAGCCGGCTGATGCACATGGTCTGGAGGGGCCCTTCGGCGGCGAACTGATCGGTGTCGATGATGCGCTCGGTGGTCATGTAGCGGCGCTCAGCGGCACCCATG
>DASZGT010000079.1:0-2100 GCA_035938575.1 Acidimicrobiales bacterium | reverse complement strand
CCTCACCGGCCCGACCGGGCAGATCGGCCTCCCCATGGCCGACTACCTGAGCCGGGACAACGAGGTCTGGGGCGTCGCCCGCTTCGGCGACTCGGCGGCCCGGGAGCGGGTGGACGCCCTCGGTGTCATCACACGGTCCTGCGACATCGGGAAGGGCGAGTTCGACATGCTGCCCACGAACTTCACCTACCTGGTCCACCTGGCCGCCTACCAGGGGCCGGGAACGAACTACGACTACGCCATCACCGTCAACGCCGAGGGCGCAGGCCTGCTGATGCAGCACTGCCGGACGGCCAAGGCGGCGCTGGTCATGTCGACCTCATCCGTCTACCGGCCTCACCAAGACCCGATGCACGCCTTCGTCGAAGGGGACCCGGTCGGCGGCGGCACCAGCCCTTGGGCACCGACCTATGCCGTCTCCAAGATCGCCCAGGAGGCCGTGGTCCGCCAGAACGCCCGGTCGCTCGGCCTGCCCACAGTGATCGCCCGCATGAACGCCTCCTACGGACCGAACGGTGGCCTCCCCACCCTCAACCTCGGCGCGGTGCTGGCCGGCACGCCGATCATCGCCCGCTGGGACCCGTGCCCCTACACGCCCATCTTCCAGGACGACATCAACGAGCAGGTCGAGCCGCTGTTGGGCGCGGCCAGCGTGCCGGCAACCATCGTGAATTGGGGCGGCGACGAGATCGTCACCATCCAGGAGTGGTCGGGCTACCTGGGCGAGCTGACCGGCCTCCCGGCGGAGGTGGTGGTCAGGGCGTCCGTCGGGTCCCACCGGGGCATGATCTCCGACGCCGCCAAGCGACGCACCCTGACCGGGCCGTGCCGGGTGGGTTGGCGCCAGGGGCTTGCTCGGGTGGCCGATGCTCGCGGCGTCTCGGCGGCGCGGGGCTGATGCATCAGCGAGCGGGTGGACCAGCCCGCCACCACGGGGGCCCGACGAACGGCGCCGCGCGCCGCTGACAAGAGGGAGACGCAACCATGGACACCAAGGGAAGTGCCCTGGTCACCGGGGCAAGCCGGGGGATCGGCCGCGCCATCGCCATCGAGCTGGCGGATCGGGGCTTCGACACCACCGCGGCCATGCGCAATCCCGGCGACGGCACCGACCTGGCCGCCGCCACCGCCGGCCGGCTCAGAGTGGTCCGCACGGATGTCAATGACCCGGACAGCTATGACCTGCCCGGAGACCTCCGCGTGCTGGTGAACAATGCCGGCGTCGACTCCCCGTACCTGCCCGTCGAGCACTCCGAGCTGGGGGACTGGCGCTCGCTGTTCGAGACCAACGTGTTCGGCCTGGTCGGGATGACCAAGGCCGCCATCCCGAACCTGCGGGCGAACCGCCCGGCGGTGATCTGCAACATCTCCTCGTCGTCGATCCTGGCCTCCGTGCCCTTCTATGCCGCCTACCGCGCCAGCAAGGCGGCCGTCTCGGCCTGCTGCGACAGCCTCCGCGTCGAGCTGGCACCCTCCCAGATCCGGGTGGTGGAGATCCTCCCCGGCCCCGTCGACACCGACATGTTCCGGCAGAGCACCGGGGACCAGGCCGCCACCGACTTCGACCGCTATCGGACGATGGCTGATCAGGCCGCCGAGCTTCGTCGGGAGGCCGCCGATCCTCTGGTCTCATCCCCGCAGGACGCGGCGGCACTCATCGTCGACGCCATCCTCGATGACGGGGGACCGATGCGGTACGGATGCGATCCCCTGTCCATCGGACTGCTCGATCTGTGGCGGCAGTCGGACGACGAGACCATGTTCGACCTGACGGGCCGATCCCTCGCCGGCCTGACCGAGCCAGACGCCCAGTAGATCGAGGCCCGGTGTCGCAAGCTCTGCCGTTGCAGTCAGGCCACCGCCAGGGTCGCGGCCGCAGGATCGATCCTCAGTCTCCGATCTCGGCAACCAGGCCCGCCCTGGACGCCGCCATCGCCTGACGGGCCTGTCGGGACGCCCTGGGGTACTGGGGGTCGACCTCGGCGAGGACGCTGACCAGGACCGCCGCGGTGGCGAGGCGGCCGAACCACTTGTGGTCGGCCGGGACTACGTGCCACGGTGCCCATTCCGTGCTGGTGTGGCTGAGCATCTCGTCGAACG
>DASZGT010000078.1:0-4753 GCA_035938575.1 Acidimicrobiales bacterium | reverse complement strand
CCTGGGACTCGCGCTCCTCGAAGACGTAGCGGCCGTCGCCCAGCCGGTTGGGCCACGGTGCCAGCACCTGGCCACGACCGCCGCGGCTCCATTCCCCCGGTCCGAATCCATCGATCACAGGACGGTCGTCGACGGTGAAGGTGCGGAGCGTTGCCCCGACCTCGGTGATCACGGCCCGCTGGTGGCCGTGGCCGATGACCCATTGGTCACCGGTGGCCGGGGTTGTCTCCGCCGGACGCTGGTCTTCTGCAAGGGATCGGGGTGTCATGATCGTGATAGGTCGTCCGTCGGATCAGCTGATCCCGGGGCGGCCGGCGTCGACCGGTATGGTAGGCGATGAGGCCGCAACGGCCCGGCGGATCACCTTTCGGACCTCATCCTCCGTCTCTGAAACCGCTGCAATCCCGATCTCCCCGCGAAATGGAACCTCCTCGATGCGCATTCTGATTACCAACGACGACGGGGTCTTTGCCCCTGGCATCGCCGCGTTGGCCCGCGGTCTGTCCTCGGCGTTCGGTGACCAGAACGACCTGGTGATCGTGGCACCCCTGACCGATCACAGCGGTGCCGGTGCTGCCGTGGGCCCCGTCTACGAGCGCGAGTCGATACCCTACGAATCCGTCCAAATCCCCGGGCTCGGCGACGTCCCCGCCTTCGGCATCGACGGGCCACCGGCCCTGGCCGTCATCCTGGCGTGCATCGAAGGATTCGGCCCTCGCCCCGACCTGGTGGTGTCCGGCATCAACCACGGCATCAACGCCGGCCGCTCTGCTCTCCACTCTGGCACCGTGGGCGCCACGCTGACCGGCGCCCAGTTCGGCATCTGCGGTCTGGCCATCAGTATCGCCTGGGGTGACGACCCGGTGCCATGGGAGACCCCGGTGCGGCTGGCCGCAGGCATCGTGCCGACGCTGGCGGCCATGCCACCGGCCACCGTCCTCAATCTCAATGTGCCGGCCGTCCCCCCGGATGCCTTGCGGGGCCTCCGGCACGGAGCCCTGGGCACCATCGGCCTGATCCGATCAGTCCGTCCGGAGAACACGCCCAACCCGGTGCCCGGCACACCCATCGACAGGACGGGAGGGGCCATCACCCTTACGCTGCGAGGCAAAGGAGAGGGCGCCGACACGCTCGCCGAGCGAGCCGAGCTGGAACCCGACTCCGACGCCGCCCTGCTCGCCGAAGGGTGGGCGACCGTCACGCCGCTGTTCGGCGTCCACGAGGACCGGTCGGATCGGGGCGACCGCGCCCTCGCAGCCGCCCTCGCCACCTTCGCCCCTCTGACGACCTGACCCCGCAGGGTGAGGCAGGGTGGACGTACACCGGTCGAGGCCGACTGTCGACATCGCCTCGCCCCAGCGACGAACGAGTCCACCGCTCAGCCGAACTGCTGGTCCAACCAGTCGAAGGTGACCTGGGCCGAGAGCCGGATGTTGTCCGACTGAACATGGGTGGAGGCTCCATCTTCGGCCGTGAAGACAACCGGCGTCACCGGCCCCCCGACCTCGCCGATGAACGCTTCGAACTGGGCCGTAGGCTCAGGCCCCTCGCGATCGCCGATGAGGGCCAGGACGGGGCACACGATGGCCGAGGCCAGGGGGCCCAACCGGTAGCCGACGATGACGTCGCGCCACGCATGGAAGGACGGCACGCCGAAGCGAAGGCAGATGGCTGCGATCCCCCACTGCATCTGTCGGGGCATCAGGTCCTCGGGGACCCCGATCACGTCCTCGGGCCGGATATCCCGTGACATCCGGAAGACCTCGGTCCCGACCCACGCCTCCAGGTACCGGCTCATGTCCACGACGGGTGGATTGGCCACCAGGGCGCGAACCCGGGCATCAACGGCGGCGCTGCGGGCGGCGAAGTACGAGCCGAAGCTCTGGCCGGCCAGCGCCAGGCGGTCTGCGTCCACGTCGTGGCGCCGGCAGAGATGATCGAGCACGGCGCCGAGCGGCACTTCGTAGTCGGGCCGGAAGGTCATCGTCGGATTGCCACGCATGCATCCGGGCTGACCGGGCCCGTCGAAGACGAACACGTTCCACCCACGCTCGGCCCCGGGCGCTCCGAGGTGGAAGTAGAGCTCCTCGGCGCTCGAATCGAAGCCCCCCACCCCGACAAGGGTGGGACGCCGGCCATCAATCCCGGAGTCGAGCGAAGGGGACGGGCGTACGAAGTAGCCCGGAAGCGATCCGCCCTCGAACGGCACTTCGACGGGCTCTACGGGTCGCTCCATCAGCGCGGCCGCGTGAGCGAAGCACTCCTGGCTCCGCCCTCCCAGGTCACCGGATCCTCCTTCGACACCGTCCGCGTAGTAGTCGGCCGTCCGGTAGTACGTCGACGCCCGAAGCAGGTGGTCGCGGCCACTGACCCGGTGGCCGGCATCCAGACAGGCCCTCCCACGGTCTTCGATCCGCCGGGCCAGGCCCTCGAAGGCCAGGGCCCAGCTCCTCGGGCTACCGTCAGCAATTTCCGCCACGACGGCCAGACACTCGCCCACCGTCGAACCGCCGTAGTCGGCCACGCCCAAGGACCGGATCAGCTGATAGTTGAACTCGTCGTCCCGAAACCCCTCAATGCGGATGGCGCTTCGGACGACGTCGGAGTCTTCGAAGGACACGGCACTCGTTTCTGGTCCGGTCGAATTCCACGGGCGCTGGACCGTCGCGGCCCAGTGGTCATTGTGCCCGACGTCGGGCCTACCCTGTGTCATGCGCGTCGCCGCCATCCAGACCACGGCGGGCTCCGAGCGTGAGCGCAACCTCGATGCGGCCGTCCCACTGGTGGAAGAGGCGGCCCGGGCGGGTGCGGAGCTGGTGGTCCTTCCGGAATACTTCTCGGTAGCCGGGACCCCCGACGTCCTGCGCCGATACGCCGAGCCCCTCGATGGGCCCACGTACACCTGGGCATCGCATCAGGCCCGCCGCTGGAACGTCCGAGTCGTGGCAGGCACCTTTCCCGAGAGGCCGGAGGAGAGCTCGGGAGCGGCCCCCGGCCACGACCGGACCGGCCGACGCCTCTTCAACACGAGCTGTCTCATCGGTCCGACCGGAAGATTGGAGGCGGTCTACCGGAAGGTTCATCTCTTCGATGTGGAGCTCGACGGGGTCACCATCTGCGAGTCCGCCACGTTTGCGCCGGGGGAGGACCTGTGCGTCGCCCCCTTGAGTCCCCCATCGGAACCCACCGACAGCGCTCCTCCGATGCTCGGTCTGTCGATCTGCTACGACCTCCGCTTCCCGGAGCTCTACCGCATCCTCACGCTCCTCGGGGCCACGGTGGTGGCCGTGCCCTCCGCGTTCACCGCCGCCACCGGTCCCGCGCACTGGGAGCTGCTGCTGCGCGCCCGGGCGGTCGAGAACCAGGTGTTCGTGATCGGCGCCGGACAGGTCGGTGACCTTCCGCCCGGGATGCCGTCCTGTCACGGCCATTCGATGATCGTGGACCCATGGGGGACGATCATGGCCGAGCGGCTCGATCCCACACCGGGTGTGGTGGTCGCCGACCTCGACGCCCATCAGCAACGGCGCATCCGGTCCGACCTGCCGGTGTTGGCACATCGTCGGCCCACGGCGTACCGTTGGCCCGATGATAGAGGCAGGTAGGCAATCGGAGCAGACGGGTGGAAGTTCATCGAACGGTTCATCCGACGCCGCGGCGCGGTCGTCGGCCGCCACACCGCCCTACGAGGTCGGCATGTTCGACTCCGACGGCCTGCAGCTCTACTACGAGATCCACGGACACGGTCCGCGGGTTCTGGTGTTCATGCATGGCATCCTCATGGACTCCAACATGAATCGCCGGTTGGCCAACGACTTGGCCGCCAAGGGCAACCGGGTGATCCTGTTCGACCTGCCCGGCCACGGGCTGTCGGACAAACCGCAGCGGGCTTCCGCCCATCGGATGGACACCTATGCCGAGCACGTCGTGAACCTGCTGGACCACCTCGGAATCGACAAGGCCGTGGTAGGCGGGGTGTCGCTGGGGGGTAACGTCAGCCTGCTGGTGGCCGCCCTGGCCCCCGAACGGGTGCAGGCCTTGGTCATCGAGATGCCCGTCCTCGAGTGGGCGGTGCCGGCCGCGGCCATCACCTTCATTCCCATGCTTCTGGCCGTCCACTTCGCCCGACCGCTGGTCAGGAGGGCAGCGTCGGTCGTCCGGCGGCTGCCTCGCACCGGCAACGGCTCCGTCGACAGTGTCATGAACACCCTGTCCAACGATCCCATCGAGACGGCGGCGGTGCTGCACGGGGTCCTGGCCGGTCCGATTGCCCCGACCGTCGACCAGCGTTCTGCGATGGAGATGCCGGCGATGGTCATCGGCCATGAGGTCGACCGGATCCACCCGTTCCACGACGCCGAGCAACTGGCGCGACGGCTCCCCGGTGGGAAGCTGGTTCAGGCCAACTCTTTGCTCGAGCTGCGCATGCACCCCGAACGGCTGACCGAGGAGATCGCCCAGTTCCTCGAGGATGTTTGGGACGCCCCGGCGCAGGATCTCAAGGTGGGCTGAGGCCTCAGTCGTCGAAATCAGGTCGGCGGGCACGCTTCCGTTCCGAGAGGTGGCGCTTGGCCGTCAGCCGGCGCTCCTTTGCCCCCCGCGAGGGCCGGGTCGGCCGGCGAGGCTTCTCGATGTGCAGCGCATCGGCGACACGGACGCGGAACCGCTCCACGGCCAGTTGCCGATTGCGGACCTGCGATCGCTCATCGTCCGCCACGACGCGGACCTCCGGGCCCAGGCGATCGAGCAGCCG
>DASZGT010000077.1:0-8633 GCA_035938575.1 Acidimicrobiales bacterium | reverse complement strand
TCGGTCGCCGACCGGACGTTGCGGTCCCTCCCTCCGGGCAGGTCGACCACCATTAGGATCGCCTCGGCGGTCGACTCCTTTGGGCGGAGGTCGGACCGTCAGGGCCGACAATGCCCGGTCTCCGCCCGCCCGACAGGAGCGAGATGACTCTGCACGGAAAAGTGGCCATCGTGACCGGTGGCAACAGCGGTATCGGCAAGGCAGTCGTCTTGGCGCTGGCCGAACTGGGGGCGAGCATCGTCATCGACTACATCTCCGACGAGCAGGCCGAGGTCCAGCTCGAGGCCCAGCTACGCGGCATGGGTGACCGGGTCGTGGGCGTCAAAGCGGACGTGAGCAAGGTGGACGACCTGCGCACGCTGGTGGACACCGCCGTCACCACCTTCGGCCGGATCGACATCATGGTGAACAATGCCGGCGTCGAGACCCGGACCTCGGTGCTGGACACCACCGAGGAGCAATACGCCAAGGTGATGGACATCAATCTCAAGAGTGCGTTCTTCGGGACCCAGCTGGCCGCCACCAAGATGATCGCCCAGGGTGACGGGGGCCGGATCATCAACATGACCTCCGTTCACGAGGACTGGCCGATGCCCGGAAATACCGCCTACTGCCTCTCCAAGGGCGGCATGCGCATGCTGACCCGCACCGCCGGGGTGGAGCTCGCTCCTCACAACATCCTGGTGGTCGGTGTCGGGCCGGGGGCGGTGGACACCCCCATCAACAAGGCCACGGTGGCTGATCCTGAGGCACTGCGCACCCTCGACGCCGCCATTCCCCTGGGTCGACTGGCAGAGCCGGAGGAGATCGCCAACATCGTGGCCTTCCTGGCCGGCGACGGGGCCAGCTATCTCACCGCCACCACCATCTTCGCCGACGGTGGCCTCATGCAGAGCAGTCCCGGACTCTGAGCCGCGCCCGGCCCGGTGCCGGGAAGCGGACGGGCACGACCGGTGTTGACCAGGCGTGGCATCGCTCTCCGTGCTCGACCTGGCCACGGTGGCCCGCGGGTCCAGTGCCGCCGACGCCCTTCGCGACACGACCCGCCTGGCCGGAGTGGTCGAGCAGCTGGGCTATCGCCGCATGTGGGTGGCCGAGCACCACGGCATGCCGGCGGTGGCCAGCTCAGCTCCGGCCGTGCTCGTCGGCCATCTGGCCGACGCCACCACCTCCCTGCGGGTGGGTGCCGGTGGCGTGATGCTTCCCAACCATTCGCCTCTCGTCATCGCCGAACAGTTCGCCACGCTCGAGGCCCTCCATCCCGGACGGATCGACCTGGGACTGGGGCGGGCGCCGGGAACCGACCCGGCCACGGCCCGTGCCCTCCGTCGCTCCGCGGACCTCGGTGCTGATGCGTTCCCCGAGGACGTGGTGGAGCTCATCAACTACCTGGCCGAGAGCGACGGTCCCCCGACCCATCCCGCCCCGGTGCCGGGTCGGGGCTACCTCCCGGAGATGTGGCTGCTGGGCTCGTCCACCTTCAGCGCCCAACTGGCGGGCCTGCTCGGGCTGCCCTTCTCCTTCGCCTACCACTTCAGCCCGGCCCAGCTGGACCCGGCCCTCGAGCAGTACCGGGCCCGGTTCCGCCCCTCCTTCCTCCTCGAGCGGCCGCAGGTCATGGTGGCCGTCTCCGTGCTGTGCGCGGGCACGGACGAGGAGGCCAGATGGCTGGCCGGCCCGTCGGCGCTCACCATCCTGCAACTCCGGACGGGGCGGCTGGCACCCATCGCCTCCCCCGAGGAGGCCGCCGCCTACCGCTATACCCCGGCCGAGCGGGCCCTGATCGACGCCACCACCTCCACCCACCTGGTCGGCGATCCCGACACCGTCCACCAAGCACTGGTCGACCTGGTGGAGCGCACCGACGCCGACGAGATCATGGTGTCCACGCGAGCCCATTCCTTCGAGGCCAGGGCGCAGTCGCTCTCCCTCGTCGCAGAACGCTGGCCTTTGGGCGATGCCAGCACGCCGGCCGCCTGAGCTACCCCGGGGGCCTGACCCAGCACGCGGCGTGGGCGCCGCCCCGCCCTGCCCGGCGTGGTCAGAGCGAGGCGCAGCGGGGCAGGACCTCCTGGCCGAGCAGTGCCAGGTGCTCGGGGTCGTGCAGGTCCAGCACCTGCAGATACATCCGGGTCGCTCCCAGGCCGGCGAACGTCGACAGCTTGGAGAGCACTTCGTCCGGAGTGCCACACAGACCGTTCACCCGCAACTCGTCCACCTCTCGCCCGATCGAACGGGCCCGCCTGGCGATCTCGCCGCCGTCGCGACCGCAGCACACCGTCTGCGCGGCGGAGAAGACCATGGACGAAGGATCGCGATCGGACGAGGCGCAGGCGGCGCGCACCCGTTCGAACTGGTCGGCCGTGTCGGTCGGGAGCGAGAAGGGCATGTTGAACTCGGCCGCGAAGGTGGCCGCCAGTCGCGGTGTCCGCTGCCTCCCACCTCCGCCGATGATCACCGGCGGGCCCGGTCGCTGATGGGGTTTGGGCAAGGCCGGGCTGTCGGTGACCTGGTAATGGCGTCCGGCAAAGGTGAACCGCTCGCCCACCGGTGTCGACCACAGGCCGGTGGTGATGGCCAACTGCTCCTCGAGTCGTTCGAACCGCTCTCCCAGCCGCGGGAACGGGATCCCGTAGGCGGTGTGCTCGGTGTCGTACCACCCTGCTCCGATCCCCAGTTCCACGCGCCCGCCGCTCATGGCGTCGACCTCGGCCACCGAGATGGCCAGTGGGCCCGGAAGTCGGAAGGTGGCTGCGGTCATCAGCGTGCCGAGTCGGATCCGGGTCGTCTCCCGGGCGATGCCGGCGAGGGTGACCCAGGCGTCGGTGGGCCCGGGCAGCCCACCGTCATCGGCCATGGTCAGGTAGTGGTCGCTCCGGAAGAAGGCGTCGAAGCCCAGGGACTCCGCCGCCTGGGCCACCGCCAGTTGATCTTGATAGGTCGCCCCCTGCTGGGGCTCGGTGAAGATCCGGAGGAGCATGTCCTCGGTCTAGCCGACAGCGACCGCCTACGCGGTCCGGGCCTTTGAGGGCGGGATCGGGATCGGAAGACGCCCTCGGCCAGGTGGGGACGACCCCTCGCCCGGGTCCGGCTCTCTTCCCCGGAGGCCCCCGTTTACTCGGACCTGGCGCGCCATCGCCCTGCCGACGGCCACCACCCCCGCCACCCGGGCCCCGCCGAGCCGGAGGGCGGCCGCCGCGCTCTGGGCGCGGGCTCCGGTCACGACGCTGTCGTCGACCACGAGAACGGTCTGGTGCCGGAGCCAATCACGATCGACCCCCGGGCCCAGGGCGAACCCACGGCGGGCGGCGGCCAGATGCCCGGTGGGCGCGGGTCCGCGCACCAGCACCGGACGGTGGAGGGCGTCGAGCGCAGGTACCCCGGACACGACGGCATCGAACGGAGCGCCCGACGGACGATGGGAGGACGGCACCGTTGCCACCACATCCCAACCCGAGCCGAATCGACGGCGCAACCGGGGCCTGCTGGCGTCCATCCAGGAGTCGAGCAGGGAGACCAGCTGGGCGACGCAGGTGCCCCGGGCCTCAGCAACCGGGGCGTCCTTGTAGCCGCGGAGCCGTCGATGCAGCGCGTCACCGACCCGGTAGTCGGCCACCGCCACCATCGGGACCAGGGGCATCTGCAGTTGGCGGACCAGGACCCGACAGCAGTAGCACAGGGCGAACCGACCGCGGGTCGGTCCTTCGCACACTCGGCACACGGCAACCTCGGCGGCGACGGAAGGGCCCACGGCGGTTCTCGATTCACAGGACTCCGGCCCAGGGCCGGACGGATGATGGCGACGCCCGAGGAACCGCGGCGTCACGAAAGCGCTCTGGCGAGCTATTCCCCCGACGACTCCGGCGAAGGGGCCGTGGCGGGCTCCGACCCGTCCCCGGAATCGCGATGGAGCAGAAACGTCCCCGTCGAGCGGCTGATCATCCGATCCTTGGCATCGCTGACCGTGGCCTCGGCGTAGGCCACCTGCCGGGCCATGCGCACCACCTCACCGCGGAGCCGGTAGGCCTCCCCCACCAGGGCGGGACGCATGGTCTCCACCTTCATCTCCAGCGTCCCCCGGGTGCGATCACGACCGCCGAGCGCCGAGTTGATGGCGAAGTTCATGGCTGCGTCGAGAAGCAACCCGTGCACCCCGGCCTGCACCACGCCATGGGGATTGCAGGCCACCGGTGTGGGCACGAACCCGCCGGCGACCCATCCCAGGTCCTCGCCGTCGACCCCGTAGTCGTCGAACGAGGCCCCCACGGTGCCGATGAGCTCCATGCCGCCGTTCCCCAGCCAGCGGTCCATATCCTTGATCCGATGCTTCACCTCCCTGACCGTAGTGGCAGGCTGCTCATCGGAGTTTCCCGATAAACTTGACCGCACGGTCAAGTTTCTCGCCCTAGAGTCATCTCACCGCCATTGGCTCGATACAGACCGAAAACTGTCCGCCCCACACCGAGTGGCCGGACCTCGGAAGGAGACTCACCATGACCGATGCAGTCATCGTCGACGCAGTCCGCACGCCGGGTGGCAAGCGAAACGGGAAGCTTCGCAACTGGCATGCGGCCGACCTTGCTTCCGAGCCCCTGAAGGCACTGGCCGAGCGCAACGACCTCGATCCGGCCCTGGTCGATGACGTCATCATGGGCTGTGTCATGCAGGTCGGGGAGCAGTCCCTCAACGTCGGCCGCAACGCCGTGCTGGCCGCCGGTTTCCCCGAGTCCGTGCCGGCCACCACCATCGACCGCCAGTGTGGTTCCTCCCAGCAGGCCCTCCATTTCGGCGCCCAGGGTGTCATCGCCGGTGCCTATGACGTGGTCATCGGCGGTGGTGTCGAGGTCATGACCCGCACGCCGATGGGATCATCGGTCGTGCGCGACCTGGGCTATCCCTTCGGGCCCCGGATGATGAGCCGCTACGCCGAGCGGGGCGGTCTGGTCAGCCAGGGCGAGGGCGCCGAGCTGATTGCCGAGCAGTGGGACATCGGCCGTGAGGCCCTCGACGAGTTCGCGGTCCGTTCCCACCTGCGGGCGGCCCAGGCCACGGCCGAGGGCCGGTTCGAGCGGGAGCTGATCCCCGTGGCCATCAAGGATGACGACCGGGCCGACACCGACGAGATGATCACGAGCGACGAGGGCATCCGTCCGGACTCATCGGTAGAGGTGTTGGCCAATCTCAAGCCGGCATTCCGGTCCGAGAACGGCCGGGTCACGGCGGGCAACTCGTCACAGATCACCGACGGCGCGTCGGGGGTGCTGATCATGAGCGAGGAGAAGGCCTCCGCCCTCGGCCTCACCCCTCGGGCCCGGTTCCACGCCTTTTCCGTGGCCGGCAGCGACCCGATCACCATGCTCACCGGACCGATCCCGGCCACCAAGTCGGTACTCGAGAAGGCCAAGCTGACCCTCGACGACATGGACGTCATCGAGATCAACGAGGCCTTCGCCTCCGTGGTGCTGGCCTGGCAGAAGGAGTTCGACGCCGATCTCGACAAGGTCAATGTCAACGGAGGGGCCATCGCCCTCGGGCACCCTCTGGGGGCCTCGGGAGCCAAGCTCATGGCCACGCTGATCAACGAGCTCGAGCGCACCCAGGGCCGCTACGGGCTGCTGACCATGTGCGAGGGCGGCGGGATGGCCAACGCCACCATCATCGAGCGCCTGGGCTGAACCGGCCGTCCCCGAACCACTGATCCGCGTTCGAGTTGCGGTTCGGGAGCTTCAGCGTCTGAGCAGCCTCAGTGTCCGGTCAACCTCAGTGTCCGGTCAGCGTGGTCAGTGGTAGCGCGTGGCCATGATCAGGCCCGCGAAGATCGCTCCGATGGCCGCCACCAGCCACAGGTTGTTGACGCCACCCGGAAGCAGCCCCGCGTAGTTGAGGATCACCACCAGCACGCCGATCAGGAAGAGGGCGATGATCGCAATTCCCATCCACCTGGGACTGGTCTTGGCGTTTTTGGGGATCGGCGGTGTGTACCGGTCGTTGCGCACGGTGGTCCGGGCCGACGTGGTGCGACCGCCGGCGGAGCGGCCCTTCTTCTGTGCCTTGCCCGGGCCGGCCTTGGCCTTGGTTGCCATGGCCGAAGGATAGCCAGTCACCGCCGGGCCCCGGGGCCCGGAGTCGGCCCCTCTGTCCCGCCCGGTACCATCGACGGGCAATGGGGACCCAGGTGCTGGTCATCGACAACTACGACTCGTTCGTCTACAACCTCGTCCAGGAGCTGGGTGAGCTGGGGGCCGTCCCGGTCGTCCACCGCAACGACGCCATCGACATCGAGGCCATCCGGGCGGCATCGCCGGATGCCATCCTCATCTCACCGGGGCCGGGGCGGCCCGAGGGCGCCGGCATCAGCATGGCGGTGATCCGCGAGCTGGCGGGCGAATTCCCCATCCTCGGGGTGTGCCTCGGCCATCAGGCCATCGGCCAGGCCTACGGAGGCGAGGTGGTGGCCGCCCCCACCCTGATGCACGGGAAGACCTCCTCCATCCACCACGACGGCCGGAGTGTGTTCGCCGGACTCCCCGAGCCGTTCGTCGCCACCCGCTACCACTCCCTGGTGGTGGAGCCGGCCACCGTCCCCGATGAGCTGGAGGTGACCGCCACCACGCCCGACGGGGTGATCATGGGCCTCCGCCACCGAACGCTGCCGGTGGAGGGCGTCCAGTTCCACCCGGAGTCGTTCCTGACCCCCAACGGGCCCTCGTTATTATCGAACTTCCTGGCGTCGACCAACGGGGCCCGAGCGGCGGCTCCCCGCTCACTGGCCGTTGGACGAACCTCCGCCGTTTCGGAGGTGGCCCGTCGTCGTCGAAGTCGTCGATGAGCTGGGCGACGTGGTCGTGGTGGTGGTGGGCGGCGTGGTCGTCGTCGTGGTGGGCGGCGGACCGCTCGACACCACGATGTCCACCGAGCTCCCGGGCCGCACCTGGGCACCGGCGCTCGGAGTCGAGGCGATGATCTGTCCGGCCGGTGCGTTCGACGTCTGGTTGGTGATGTTCCCCACGACCAGGTTCGCCAGGGCAAGGACATTGCCGGCCTGACTCGCCTGCTGGCCGACCAGAGGCGGAACCGTCGCCTGGGCGGGCCCACCCGACACCGTGAGGGTCACCGAACTGCCCTGGGGGACGCTGGTCCCCGACGTCGGGTCCGAACTGAGCACGGTGTTCTGCTGCACGTTGTTCACCACATAGTGGACCGTGTAGCCAAGGCCGGCGCTGCGCAGGGCGGCCTCCGCCGCCGTCAACGTCGTCTGGGTGATGCCCGGGGGAACGGTCACCTTCGGGACCACCGCCACCCGCAACGTGACGGTGTCACCCTTCTTGACCAGGGAATTGGGGGGTGGGTCGGTGGAGATGACCGTGCCCGGTGCATCCGTCGACACCTGGTCGGTCGTCTTGACCACCAGTCCGTCGGCGGTGAGCTTGGCGGTGGCCGGACCCACCTGCTGGCCGGTCACGGGGGGAAGGTTGAACGATGCCGCTCCCCCGAGATAGCCAAGGTTGCGGGCCAGGAAGAACCCGGCCACCAACAGGAGGAGCAGCAGGACGGCCAGCACGATGGCATAGGTGCGGGTCCGGTTGGAGTGGTCCTCTTCCTCGGCCGGCGCCTCATCCTCGGGCGGGGGAACGGCGCCCACCGCCTGGGTCGCATCCATGTCCACCTGGGTGGTGCCGGCCACCGCCAGCATGGCGGTGGCGTCGCTCATGGCCAGCACCGTCCGGCCCTCGTTGAACCGGAGCAGGTCGGCCCGGAGGTCCTCGGCGGTGGCGTACCGGTGCGCCGGATCCTTGGCCATGGACTTGAGGATGATGGCCTCGAAGGTCTCCGGAATGGACGGGTTGAGCTCGCGGGGTGGCTGGGGATGGTCCCGCACATGCTTGGAGGCCACGGCCACCGGGGTGTCACCCAGGAACGGCGGTCGTCCCGTGGACATCTCGTAGAGCACGACGCCGAGCGAGTAGATGTCGCTGCGGGCATCGACACCGATCCCCTCCGCCTGCTCCGGCGAGAAGTAGGTGGCCGTGCCCATGACGGCTCCGGTCTGGGTCAGGCTCTCCTCGGTGTTGATGGCCCGGGCAATGCCAAAGTCGGTGACCTTCACCTGGCCCTCGTCGGTGATCAATACGTTGCCGGGCTTCACGTCGCGGTGGACGACACCGTGCTTGTGGGCGTAGCCGAGGGCCGCGGCCACATGGGCGCCGACGTCGGCCGTGCGCTCGGCCGACAGCGGTCCGGCCGTCTTGAGGATGGAGGACAGGGGACGACCGTCGATGAACTCCATGACGATGAAGTAGGTGCCGGTGTCCTCGCCCCAGTCGAAGACCGGGACGATGTTGGGATGCGACAGGTTGGCGGCGGCCTGGGCCTCCCGGCGGAACCGCTCCACGAACGAACGGTCGACGGACAGCTCGGGGAACAGGACCTTGAGGGCCACCGGGCGGTCCAGCAGCCGATCGCGGGCGCGATAGACCTCCGCCATGCCGCCTCGGGCGATCAGATGGTTGAGCTCGTAGCGCTCGGAGAAGACACGTGGCGTCTGGGACGGGTCCATGTGGGTCAAAGCCTAGGCCTGCGTTCGCTCGGGTTCGGGGTTCTCATGGTCCTCACTGTCTGCAGCAGTTGCACGT
>DASZGT010000076.1:0-6051 GCA_035938575.1 Acidimicrobiales bacterium | reverse complement strand
TCTGGGCCGGATCGTCGCCTCGGATCTCGTGCCATTCGGCGCCGACATCGGCGGTCAGTTGTCTCAGCGCTACCAGCTGATCGTCCGGAGAGCGGTCAACTTCCTTGCCGGCCATGACATGGATGACTTGGAGGTCGGCCTTGATGCGGTGGGCCATCCTCGAGGCCCGGCGAACGATGGCCTCCGTACCCGGGGCCGCGGTGACCCCCACCAGGATGCGCTCATGGGTTTCCCAAACGGCTCCCTTTTGGTGTTGGCGGAGATACTCAAGGAGCTGGTCTTCGGTCTCGTGGGCGAGGAAGCGGAGCGCCAATTCCCTCAGCGCCGTCAGGTTGTCGATGCGGAAGTAGTGGGCCAGGGCCTGTGGAACCCTCTCTGCAGGGTAGATATTGCCGTGGGCCATCCGGCGCCGGAGCTGCTCTGGGGATGAATCCACCAGTTCGATCTGGTCGGCCTTCCGGAGCAGCCGGTCGGGCACCCGCTCGCGAATCTCAGCCTCGATGATCCGTTCAACCGCATCGGCGATGCTCTCCAAGTGCTGGATGTTGACCGTGGTGATCACCTCGACCCCGGCATCCAGCAGCTCCTCCACATCCTGCCAGCGTTTCTCGTTGCGACCCGAGCCGGGGACATTGGTGTGGGCAAGCTCGTCGACCAACACCACCTGGGGATGACGTTCGAGCACCGCGTCGAGGTCCATCTCGCCGAAACGTGATCCCCGGTACGTCACCATCCGCCGGGGGATCACCTCGAGTTCGTCGATCAGGTCCTCGGTGCGCTGCCGCCCGTGGCACTCGACAAACCCGATGGTGATGTCGGCGCCGCGCTCCTTGCGTCGACGTCCCTCGTTCAGCATGGCGTAGGTCTTGCCCACCCCGGGAGCGGCACCCAGGTAGATGCGGAAACGTCCAGTGCCACCGACCGGCCTCTCCGTCTGCGACGAGATGCCGACCTCCTCACTGATTTCATCCGACTGAACCTGGGAGGAAGTCATCGGCTACCCACCACCGTCCGCCGGCACTCCTCAGAAGACGGCCGGCGGAAGCGACGAGGACCCCAGAGCGCGGGCCAGAGGCTGACCGACCTGACCATGCACCTGGTCATCCCGACATCGCCGCGGACACATCCATCTATCTCCAGGACTGTGGACCCGCCTATGGACCGTGAGGCTGGTGGCTGGTGCTTCTAGTGCAGCTTGGCCAGGGCCTCGTTCAATTGCAGCACGTTGATGTAGCTGCTGCCGAGGAAGCCCAGCTGTGCGCCGTTGTTCTCACGGGAAATGAGTGCACGCAGGGCCGAGGGAGCGATACCGGTGGCTTGGGAGACCATTGGGATCTGGGCCAGCGCGTCCGCCTCTGTGATGTTGGGGTCGTACCCGCTGCCCGAGGTGGTGACGAGATCAGGCGTTGGGTTGACGCCCCGTGCATGCCAATAGGACACCAGCGCTTGGGTGTTGCTCAACAAGACCTTGGACCGCGGGCCGAGACTGGTCGCCCCGGACTGGCCACTGTTGCCGTTGGCCACCAGGGGATTGTCCCCCCCGGGCACAGGGGGTGTTGACTTGGGGTTGGCCGCGTAGGGCCCGAGGTCGTCCGGGCGGCCCTGGAAGACGCAGCTGCCATCCGGGTGTCCGGGGCACTTGGTGGCCGACCAGTTCTGGCCGATGAGCGTGGACCCGTTGGCGGTGAGCGAACCGTTGGCCTGGTGGTTGAACGCCACCTGGGAGAGCCCGGTGCCGGCATAGGCGTAGGCGAAGGTCAGAATGAGTGCAATTAGTGCCAGGATGATCGATCGGCGGATGTGGACGAGCATCAGGAGGGCTCCATCAGTAGGCGTGTAGCGCGACGAGGATGAGGTCGATGAGCTTGATGAAGGCGAATGGCACGATGATCCCGCCCACGCCGTAGATCCATACGTTCCGGCGCAGGATGGCAGCTGAACTGGCCGGCCGGAACCTCACGCCGCGCAGGGCCAACGGGATGAGCGCCACGATCACCAGCGCGTTGAAGATGACTGCGGACAGCACCGCGCTCTGCGGGCTGTGCAGCTTCATGATGTTGAGCGCGTTGAGCTGCGGGTAGGTGGCGACGAACAGGGCGGGGATGATGGCGAAGTACTTGGCCACGTCATTGGCAATAGAGAAGGTGGTGAGCGAGCCTCGGGTGATGAGGAGCTGCTTGCCGATCTCCACTACGTCGATGAGCTTGGTCGGGTTGGAGTCGAGGTCGACCATATTGCCGGCCTCTTTCGCCGCCGTGGTCCCGGTATTCATCGCCACCCCGACATCGGCCTGGGCCAGCGCGGGGGCGTCGTTGGTGCCGTCGCCGGTCATGGCCACGAGCTTCCCGCCCTCCTGCTCGGTCTTGATCAGCGCCATCTTGGCCTCGGGAGTGGCCTCGGCCAGAAAGTCGTCGACTCCGGCCTCCTGGGCGATGGCGGCTGCCGTGAGCGGATTGTCGCCGGTGATCATCACGGTCCGGATGCCCATCTGGCGCATCTCGTCGAACTTCTCCCGGATGCCCTGCTTCACCACGTCCTTGAGCTCGATGACCCCGAGAATGTCCCGATCGTCGGCTACGGCCAGCGGAGTGGACCCGGCCCGTGAGATGCGCTCGACGATGGCGTCGAGGTCCGTCGGTACGTTCCCACCCTTCTCGCCCACCCAGTGCTTGATGGAATCAGCCGCCCCTTTGCGGATCTGCCGGGGGCCGATGTCGAGGCCGGACATGCGGGTCTGGGCCGTGAACGCCACGAAGGCGTGCTCGCCCTCGAGCTCACGCTGTCTGATGTTGAAGCGCTCCTTGGCCAGCACGACGATCGACCGGCCCTCGGGCGTCTCATCGGCCAGCGAGGCCAGCTGGGCCGCGTCGGCCACGTCCTGCTCCGTGTGGCCGGTGACGGGGAAGAAGTCCGATGCCATCCGGTTGCCGAGGGTGATGGTGCCGGTCTTGTCCAGCAGCAGCGTCTGGACGTCGCCGGCGGCCTCCACGGCCCGGCCACTCATGGCCAGCACATTGCGCTGCACCAACCGGTCCATGCCGGCGATCCCGATGGCCGACAACAATGCACCGATCGTGGTGGGGATCAGGCAGACCAGCAAGGAGACAAGGATGACCACCGAGACCGATGCCCCCGAGTAATGGCCGAACATCTGGAGGGAGACGACCACCGGAAGAAAGACGATGGTGAGGACGGCCAGGAGGATGGTCAGGGCGATCTCGTTGGGGGTCTTCTGCCGGTTGGCCCCTTCCACCAGGCTGATCATCCGGTCGAGGAAGGTCTGACCGCGCTCGGCGGTGATGCGCACCACGATCCGGTCAGACAGGACTTTGGTCCCGCCGGTCACCGCTGAGCGGTCGCCCCCCGACTCCCGGATGACGGGCGCCGACTCGCCGGTGATGGCCGACTCGTCGACCGAAGCGATGCCCTCGGTGATCTCACCGTCCGAAGGGATGAGATCGCCAGCCTCGCAGACGACCATGTCGCCCTTGGCCAGCGTGGCGGCAGGCACGAGCTCCTCGGTCCCGTCCGGAAGGAGGCGCCGAGCCTCGGTCTCGGACCGCATCCGGCGGAGCGTGTCGGCCTGGGCCTTGCCCCGTCCCTCGGCCATGGCCTCGGCGAAATTGGCGAAGATGACGGTGAGGAGGAGCCAGATGGTGATGGACCAGCTGAAGATGCCGGGGTGGGCGATGGCCTCGATGAAGGTGATCACCGTCCCCACCAGCACCACGAACATGACCGGATTCCTGATCTGGACCGTCGGGTTCAGTTTGATGAAGGAGTCGCCCAGCGCCTTGACCAGGATCTGACGGTCGAAGAGGCCCCGGGCCTCGGCCACGCCGTGGGCCTCGGTCGGTGGGCCGGACTGATCCGGCTGAGTCGTGGTGATCGTCATCAGAAGAACTTCCCGTGGCTGAGCTGCTCGACGATCGGGCCGAGCGAGACGGCGGGGAAGAAGGTGAGGCCACCGATGATCACGATGACACCGATGGTGAGGCCGACGAACATGCCGTTGTCGGTGCGGAAGGTCCCGAGCGACTCGGGAACCACGTTCTTGGCTGCCAGCACGCCACCCAGGGCCAGGGCCGGGATCATGATGCCGACCCGGCCGATCAACATGGCGATCCCTTGGGTGACGTTGTAGAAGGTGGTGTTGCCGGTGAGGCCTCCGAAGGCCGAGCCGTTGTTGTTCCCGGGCGAGGTGAACCCGTAGAGAATCTCCGTGAACCCATGCGGCCCAGCGTTGAGGGGAGCGACCCGCCCGGCGTGGATCGACACGGCGATAGCGGTAAGGAGGAGCACGGCGATCGGCATGACCAGGGCGCCCAAGCCGGCGAGTTTGACCTCCTTGGCCTGGATCTTCTTTCCCAAGTACTCCGGCGTTCGCCCGATCATGAGGCCCCCGATGAACACGGCGATGATGGCGTAGATGAGGATCGTGTACAGCCCACTACCGGCCCCTCCGGGCGTGACCTCGCCGAGCATCATGCCCGTCAGCAGCCCCATGCCCCCGATGGGAGTGAACGAGTCGTAGGAGGCATTGGCCGAACCGGTCGACGTGTTGGTCGACGCCACGCCGAACAGGGCGGTGGTGGTGTCGCCGAAGCGCACCTCCTTGCCCTCGGTGTTGCCGACGTTCGAGTGCACACCGGCCGCCGCCACCGCGGGATTCTGCTGGTGCTCAGCGATGGTGGTGTAACCCACCCAGACGCTGAAGATGAGGACCATGGCGGCCAGCAGCGCAGCACCGTGGCGGATGCTGCCCACCATCTTCCCGAAGGTATAGGTGAGGGCGAAGGGGATGGCCAACAGCAGATAGATCGAAAGCCAGTTGGTGAGCCCGGTCGGGTTCTCGAACGTGGTCGCCGAGTTGGCGTTGAGGAACCCGCCTCCGTTGTTCCCCAGCTGTTTGATCGCTTCCATGAAGCCGATCGGTCCCCGGGCGATGGTTTGGGTGACCCCGTTCAACGAATCGTGGAAGCTCGCCGTTCCGGCCAGGGTTTGGACAGCCCCCTGTCCCACGAAGATGATCCCGGCGACAAAGGCGATCGGGATGACGATGTAGAACAGGCCGCGTGTCATGTCCACCCAGAAGTTCCCGATGGTCGGGGAGTTCCGCCGGGAGAAGCCCCGGACCATGGCGATGGCCACGGCGATGCCGATCACCGGACTCAGCAACTGCTCGAAGGTGAGCGCGCCGATTTGCGAGAAGTACGACATGGTCGTCTCCCCGCCGTAGTTCTGCCAGTTGGTGTTGGTCATGAACGACGAGGCGGTGTTGAAACTGAGCGCCTGGCCCACGGCCCCGAAGTGCTGGGGATTGAGCGGGAGTGAGCCCTGGATCCGGATGAGCAGATAGGTGACCCCCATCGCCACCGCCGAGAAGATCACCATCGAGCCGGCGTAGCGCTTCCAGTTCTGCTCCTGCTCGGGTCCCGTCCCCAGGAGGCGATAGACGGGGCGCTCGGCCCATCCGAGGAAATGCACCCGGCCCTCGAAGACGGCGGCCATGTAGGAGCCGAGGTACCGCCAGGTCAGGCCCAGGGCGATGACCAGGGTGATGATGGTCCAGGTGAAGCCCACCTCAGAACTTCTCGGGCTTGAACATGGCGACGCCCAGGTAGATGAACATCACGACAGCGACGCCGAGGAGGACACCTTGGGTCCAGGTCATACCCGGTCCAAGGCCCAGATGAGGCCGAGCATCACCAGGACGAAGCCGATGATTCCAAGCACTGCGAGGAAATCTGCCATGGAGCCAGTTTCAGCCGTCTGCCCTGAACAGGTTCTCAACAGGAGCCCGTGGGCCTGAATAAGTCCTGAACAAACTGGACCTCGTCGGTCTACCCGCCCCGTTTCGTACGACAATGAACGGGTGCGAAGAAGTCTCGTGGGCTCGATCACCGGGGCCCTGATCTCGGTCGGCCTGGGCGCCATCATGCTGGCGTTCCGCTCCAACTTGAGCATCGCCTCGGTCGCTCTGGTGCTGGTCGTCCCGGTTGTCGCGGGTGCGATGGTCGGTGGATTTCGTGCCGGAGTGACGAGCGTCGT
>DASZGT010000075.1:0-1895 GCA_035938575.1 Acidimicrobiales bacterium | reverse complement strand
GCCACCCCGCTCTCCGGGCCGGCAGAGGGGAACGAGCCGGCGCTCAACCACACGGCACGACGACCACGGGACCAGATGCACCGGCCGCCAGGGACCGACCGGGGCCGGGGTCACCGCCCATCCGGGTTGGCGACCGAGGAGCGTGGTCCGGAACCAGCGCAGGTTCTGGTGGGAGGCGCCGGCGGTCTTCCATCGAGGGCGTGGTCGCCGGCCGGACAGCATGGGCTCGAGGGCCGAGAACCGGATAGCCAGCTCATTGGCGGGGCGGAGCCCGGTGACGCGGGCCCGTCGCGTCGTGAACATCTCCTCGGAGTGCACGAGATGGACCCCGTTGAGCCACACGTCGGCGACGGTGGCCAGGCCGGCCAGTTCCAGCAACCAGGGGTCGGGTCGGACGGTGCCATCGGCGCTGCCGGCGGTCACGCCCTCGGCCACGGGAGCCGCGAACCGGCAGCGGAACCACCAGTCCTCGCCGTCGAGCTCGGCCGACGACCGCTCGGGCATGCCCGCATCACGGATCGCACCGGCCGCGGTGCCCGGCACGGACGCGGGGATCCAACGAAGCGGCAGCGACTCGAGGTCGCACGGGCCGCACGCCTCACCCGGCGCCGTGGCGGCGCACTCCCACTCGGCGGACTCGAGCAGGTCGGCGTCAGCCGCCATAGTGCTGCACCATCGTGGCGGTGGCGTCGTCCCAGTTCTGCTCCATGGGGGCGAGGATGGCGGCCAGATCGACCTCTCGCCCCCGCACCACCCGGGCCAGGGCGAACTGAAGCGCCTTGGCCCCGGCCGCCAGATCCCTGAAGGCAGCGGCGGCGGACTCGGTGCCGGGCCGGTCGTTCCGGTTGAGCCAGTCCACGAACGAAGAGGCCAGCTCGGCGGTGGCACCGCACTGCCGGCAGGTTCCGAACGAGTAGAGGTGGAACGTCTCGAGATCCTGTTGCGCCAGCCACGCCATGTCCAGGGCCAGCCGACGGCCCAGCCTCGTGATGGGGTTGTCGGTCGGGCGACGACCCAGGTGCTCCCGGGTGAGGGACACCACGCGGGACGCCAGATCGGGGTCGTGGCGGCGGACTCGGTCGAGACGGATGAGCTCCACATAGGGCGGGAGGCCGGAAGGGTCGGCATGGCCGCCGAGTCGGAAGACCCCGTCGAAGTCGTCCCCCTCGAGCTCGAAGTAGCCCGCATTGTGGAAGTACCCGAGGCGCCGGCCTTCGAGATCGACCATCTGGGGAACGATGGTGCTCTTGACGTGGGCCATGCCATAGGACACGCCCCGGGTGTCGGGCAAGAACCACGAATCGACCTCGACTGTGCACAGGCGGCCGAGGAGGAGTTGCTCGATGACATGGTCGATGACCGGCTTCCAGACGTTCAGCTCGGAGATCTCGAGCCCGAACAGGGCGCGGAGATCCTCGGGGGGGAACTTGAAGAAGGTCCACTGGTCGCCCTCGAAATCGGTGCTGAGGGTGAACGCGCCCGCGGCCACCGGGTCGAGCCCCAGGGCGTGGAGCACCTCGATCCACACATCGACGTAGCAGTTGGTCTCCGTCCAGGTCCGCTCGACGGCGTGGAGGCTATGGGGACGGAACTCGTCGGCAGAGAGAGAAAGGAGGGCGGCGGTCACGGGGCACCTGACAGGCCGCTCACGGCCACAGCTGGGTTCGGACGCCGGCCGGCCAACCGTCGGGGTCTGGACCGTGACGGTGGAGCAGGGCCAGGGTGATCCGGTCCACGCCGAAGCCGAAGCACGAGGTGTGGGCCACCTCCCCGTCAGGGGTCTCGATCCCGAACGGGGACCCGAAATGGTCGAGGTGGCAATTCGACGAGGAGATCGCCGTCTGCCGCTGCGTGGCGTAGACGGGCGTGACGATCTCGTACTTCAACTCCTCGTT
>DASZGT010000074.1:0-1601 GCA_035938575.1 Acidimicrobiales bacterium | reverse complement strand
CCAGGCCCACGTGCCGTCGTACGCCCGCTGGCTGGAGCAGGCCGACATGGCCCCGGCCTACGCCCAGCACCGCCTCGCCCTCCAGACGCTGCAGTCGACCCAGCCCACCGAGCGCTGGATCCTCAAGACGCCCAATCATCTCTGGCACCTCGAGGCCCTCCTGGCCGCCTATCCCGATGCCCGCATCATCTGGACCCACCGCGACCCCGGGCCGGTGGTCACCTCGCTGGCCAGCCTGGCCAACGCCGGCCAACGCCCGTTGACCAGTCGAAGCGACCCGCGCCCGACAGCCGAGGAGTGGAAGCGCAAGTGCGCCTTCGCCCTCGGCTCGGCCCTGGCCTTCGACGAGAAGTCGGACGACGGTTGGTGCCGCCACCTCCACTACGACGAGCTGATGGCGGACCCCCTGGGCACGATCCGGGCGTTGTACGCCGCCTCCGGGGGGGAGGTCAGCGACCTGCACGCGCGCCGGATGCAGGCCTTCCTCGACCACCGGCCGAAGGATGCGTTCGGTCGCCATCGCTACGACCCTGCGGACTTCGGCTGGACCTATGCCGGCCTGGCCGAGGAGTTCAGGGACTACACCGACCGCTACCGCATCCGCACCATGGCCGACTAGCTGTTCCGCCCGACGCCGGCCCCCATTTGGGAATGCCCCTGATTGGGCCGTACCATCGGGGTATGTCTGAACGTTCAAGAAACCTGCCCCGGCGCTCGTGCATGTCCTCCCCCGGGTCCAATGAGCGCTTTCTGGCCAAGGCTCCGACCGTGCCGGCCGACATGAGCTTCCTCGACCTCGAGGACTCGGTGGCACCGCTGGAGAAGGAGGCGGCCCGAGCCAAGGTGGCCGACGCCATCAAGAACCTGGCCTGGGACGATCGTGTCCTCTGCGTCCGGATCAACGCGTGGGACACCGAGTGGACCTACGGCGATGTCATCGAGGTGGTCTCCAACGCGGGCGAGCGGCTCGACGAGCTCATGCTGCCCAAGGTGCAGACCGCAGCGGAGGTGGTCGCCCTGGACCTGCTGCTCAGCCAGGTCGAGAAGAAGAGCGGGTTGCCCGTCGGGCATATTGGGATCGAGGCCCAGATCGAGACCACCCGCGGCCTGATCAACGTGGAGGAGATCTGCGCCGCCTCGCCCCGACTGGAGACCATCATCTTCGGTCCCGCCGACTTCGCCGCTTCCATGGAGATGCCGGTGCTCACCGGGGGCGTGGCCATCCCCGAGTATCCGGGGGACCACTTCAACTACGTGTTCTCCAAGATCCTCATGGCCGGCCGGGCCAACGGTCTCCAGGTCATCGACGGCCCCTTCCTCAAGATCCGGGAGCTCGACAGCCTCTGCGAGTTCTCCCAGCGGACCCGGGTGCTCGGCTACGACGGCAAGTGGGCCCTCACCCCGGACCAGGTCGGCGTGCTCAACGAGGTGTACTCGCCCACCCAGGAGCAGTTCGACAAGGCCTGGAGCATCCTCGACGCCTACCGCAAGGCCACCGAGGACGACCGTTCCGGGGCGGTCATGTTCGGCGACGAGATGATCGACGAGGCCTCCCGCAAGATGGCCACCAAGTTCGTGACCCGCGGGGAGCGCGCCGGGCT
>DASZGT010000073.1:0-2333 GCA_035938575.1 Acidimicrobiales bacterium | reverse complement strand
CTTGCTGGCGCCATAGGCCGCCTGGCCGGGCAGCGGTTGGAAGGCGGCCGTCGAGCTCACGTTGAGCACCGCCCCACTACGACGCTCGACCATGCCGGGCAGGAACAGGGAGCACAGGTGGACGACCGCCTCCACGTCGGTACGCACCATGGCCAATTCCTTGGTCGGATCCGAGCGGTAGACCGGCCCCATGGTGGAAAATCCGGCATTGTTGACCAGCACGTTGACCGCCAGTGAGCGGGCTTCGAGCCCGCTCGCGATGGCGCTGCGAGAGTCCTCGTCGGTCAGGTCGGCCACGATCACCTCGGTCCTGACCCCGTACCTCGATGCCAATTGCCCGGCCAGTTCCTCGAGCTTCGCCTTGCTCCGGGCCACCAGTGTCACCCCGAGACCGCGAGCGGCGAGCAAGCCCGCGATCTCCGCCCCGATGCCGGACGAGGCTCCGGTCACCAGGCACGTGCGGTCCGGGTTGGGTGCGGGAAGGGCCATGGCCCGAGCGTATGCCCAACCCACATCCCTCGCCCTCCCGCCATGAAGGGCCCGGCGACGCCTGTTCAGGTCCGCTGCGAGGATGCGTAGACCGCTCGGGCACGGTAGCGAAGGGGTCGCTCCCCGAGCTCCTCGAGGTAGTGAGCCACCCACCCGGCCACACGGGCCACGGCAAACATTGTCCGCCCGGCATCCGGTGGCATGCCGGTCGCCCAGGCGATGGCGGCCAGGGCCAGGTCGACGTTGGGCCGCGGGATGGAGTGCTCGCCAGCCAGGGCGATCAGAGATCGGGCCACGCCGAGATTGGCGGCCGGGGCCAACTGCGTGAACATCTCCCACAGGACCGCGAAGCGGGGGTCGCCCTTCTTGTAGACCGTGTGGCCGAAGCCGGGGAGAAAGCCCTGCCATCGGAGCGTGTCGTTGAGCGCCTGTTCGACGCCGTTCCGTTCCGCCTCGACCAGCAGGGAAAATGCCAACTGGCTGGCGCCGCCGTGCAGCGGTCCGGCCACCGTCCCCAGCCCTGCCAGCAAGGCGTCACAGATGTCGGCCCGTGTGGATGCCGCCACCCTCACGGCCATGGTGGAGGTGGCCAGCTCGTGGTCGGCGAGGAGAATCAAGGCGGCGTTCACGCCCCGTACGAGTTGGTCCGTGGGTGCTGGGCTCAGGCGGAAGGCCAGGCGCTCGGCCATCGAGCCGGCACGGGCGGTGCCGTCGCCCAGGACGAGACGACCGGGGCCCGGTTCGACGGCCGCCGTCCCACCATCAGGTGGTGGCAGGACGTTGACCATGGAGGCTGCCACCCGGCGGGCAGTGCGGACGACCGCCTCGGGGCGCAGGTCGGCACGCAGGGGATCCATGGCGCCGGCCATTACCACAGCCCAACTCATGCGGTCCGCCGATCCGATCTGCGGCGCCGGTCCGAGCGGAAGGGGCACCCAGTCCAAGTCCTCATCTGCCGGCTCATGGGGGCCGGTGCCGGCGTCCTGGCGCTGGCCGTCCACATCGCCGGATCCCGCTGGCGGCAGATCCCACAGCCACTCGGCCACCTCTTCGTAGGTGGTCTCGGTGGCCAGCTCGGTGGCCCGCCGGCCCCGGTAGATCGGCCCGTCCTCGGTCAGGTGGGTGATACCGGTCGTGACCGTGGCCATGCGGGTCTCGACGGCCTTGCCCTCTTTCGACCGCCGGGCCAGGCGCTCGACCTCGTCGATGTCGAACAGGCTCCGACGACCGGAAGGGGCGCGATGGGACGCCAGCATGCCGCGGCTCACGTACGCATAGAGCGTGGTCACCTTGACACCGAGCCGGCGGGCCGCCTCGTCGCTTTCCAGCATCCGGGTCACCGGAGAAGCTTAGGTTGCGGGTTGCGAACGACCTGGTCCGAGCCCGGCGGCCCGGCCCCGGTTGATCGGACGACGGGGACGCCGCTGGTCGAGCGGAACACCTCGGGAGTGCGGACCGGATCGCACCCGGAGCCGACTCCTCGGGGTCCGGGCCCTCAAAGTGGCTCGTCGTCGAGGGAGAAGACCCGGAGCGCGTTGGCCCGGAGGAACTTGGGCCACACCGCCGGTGCGAGCGGCACCTCCGGGAGCTCGGCGAAGATCCGGTCCAGGGTGAGACCGGCCGGGAAGTACCCGGCGAAGATCACCTTGTCGGCCCCCGACCCGTTGGCGAAGGCGACGATCTCCTGCGGGTAGCGACGAGGCGCGTACGCGCTGGTCGAGTAGTAGAGGTTCGGCCATTTCCGCAGCAGCATCACCGCCAGGTCGAACCACGGTGCGCCCCCGTGGCGCATCACGACGGTGAGATCGGGGTACGCCCAACACAACTCGTCGAACAGCTCGACG
>DASZGT010000072.1:0-2452 GCA_035938575.1 Acidimicrobiales bacterium | reverse complement strand
CAGGCTGGCCACGACCGGCAATTCGTCGGAGTCCTCTGCGGCCGCCCAGCCGGCGTAGTACGCCGCGGATTTGGCCGACTCCACCTCGAGCAGCATGTCCGCGCACTTGTGCTTGATGGCCTGGAAGCTCCCGATCGGCCTCCCGAATTGGATGCGGGTCTTGGCGTACTCCACGGAGCTGTCGAGGCAGCGTTGCGCCCCGCCCACCTGTTCGGCCGCCAGGGCCACCGCAGCCAGGTCCAGCGTCTTGCTCAGCCCCGGCTCGGCCCCGCCGTCGGTCCCGATCAGCCAGGCCGGCGTGTCGGCGAACTCCAGTCGGGCCTGCTTGCGAGTCTGGTCCATGGTGGCCAGGGGGGTGCGGGTCAGGCCGTCAGCGTCACCCTTGACCCCGAACAGCGACAGGCCCGCGGGTGTGCGCCCGACCACCAGGATCAACCCGGCCACGTGTCCGTCCAGGACGAACGACTTGTGGCCGTTGAGCAACCACCCCTCGCCGGACTTGGTCGCCGCCAGGGTGATCCCGTCGGCGTCCCAGCGCCCAGAGTCCTCGGTGAACGCCAGGGTGCCGATGGTCTCGCCGGAAGCGATCCCCGGCAACAGATACTCCTGGGCACTCTGGTCACCCGAGGTCAGAATGGAATTGGTGGCGAGGGCCACGGTGGAGAAGAACGGCGCACACAGGAGGCTGGCCCCCATCTCCTCCAGCA
Source organism: Acidimicrobiales bacterium (assembly GCA_035938575.1). Taxonomy (GTDB): domain Bacteria; phylum Actinomycetota; class Acidimicrobiia; order Acidimicrobiales; family RAAP-2; genus Bog-756. Next base: position 1,745 of record DASZGT010000072.1, on the reverse strand, counting down.
CCACGATCAGTTCCACGTAGGTGAACCCTGATCCGCCGAACTGCTCGGGAATGGTCAGGGACTGCAACCCGAGCTGCTCGGCCATCTGGGACCAGACCGCGGGGTCATAGCCCTCCGTGGTCTCCATGAGCCGCCGCACCTCGGTCTCGGGCGACTTGTCGTCGAGAAAGCGGCGGACCGATTTGCGGAGCTCGTCCTGCTCCTCGCTGAAGGCGAAGTTCATCGTCTCTCCATCCCCTGGGTAGTCCCCAATTGGCCCCCGAAACGAGGACCATGTGCCCCGTTTGTCTACCAGAACCGCGCCGATGTTGACGAACGGGCCGGGTGTGCCAACTACGCTCCACAGGGGCTCGCCCGGTGCCGTGCCGTGCTCCGCGCCGACCCGATCGGGCCCGGACCTCAACTCCGGGGCCCGGACCCATGGCCGGCACCCTCCCGGTGTGCCCATCGACAAGGAGGCCATCCCCCATGCCAGCCACCACCATCGACTACCAGGACACCGCCGTCGAGGTCCACCGGCTCGTCGTCGGTCCCGTCGACAACAACGTCTACATCGTGAGATGCCGGTCCACCGGCGACTCCGTGCTCATCGACGCAGCCAACGAGCACGACAAGCTGCTTGATCTCTGCCGGGCCCTCACGGTGCGCCAGGTGATCGAGACCCACGGCCACTGGGACCACATCCAGGCCGTCGAAGCCGTTCGTGACGCCGGGATCGACGTGGCGGTGACCGAGGCCGATGCGGACATGCTCCCCTCCTATGACCAGATCCTCGAGGACTCCTCGGTGCTGGAGGTGGGCCGGCTGAAGATCGGGACCATCGCCACCCCCGGCCACACCCCGGGATCGATGTGCTTCACCGTTGAGGGCACACCCCTCCTGTTCTCGGGCGACACGCTCTTCCCCGGCGGCCCCGGCAACACCTCGTTCGACCACTCCGACTTCGCAACCATCATCAAGTCCATCGAAGGACGGCTGTTCGCCCGCTTCGGTCCTGACACGCTGGTACTTCCGGGCCATGGCGCCGGCACGACCATCGGCGCCGAGTCCCCCCACCTGGGCGAATGGATCGATCGGGGCTGGTGAGCGATCAGGCCCGCTTCGTCCGGCCGCGGTTCAAACGGCGGTCGAGGGTCGGCGAGGCTCCCTGATCAGCTCGATCTCGGGCGGCAGGCCACTGATCGCCACCCCCCCGGGCACCTCGGAGCCCACCTCGATGGTGACCCGTGAACCGGCGAGCGGGATCCCGTCCACCTTGAGATAGCCGATCTCCTCGGGGAGGTTCGGGGACAGCCAGGTCTTGCCGTAGGGCACCCAGGGATCCAGTCGCAGCAGTGTCCGGAGGCAGAGCAGGGGCGATGCTGCCGCCCATGCCTGCGGTGAGCAGGAGGTCGGGTAGCCCACCGGAATGGACAGCTCCCCCCGCTCGAGGCCGCTGAACAGCTCGGGGAGCCGGCCCCCCTGGGCCTGGGCCGCGTCGAACAGCCCGAAGATCAGCTTCTGGGCTGCGCCGTCGAATCCGTAGCGGGCCAGTCCGGCCGCCACGATCGCCGTGTCGTGGGGCCACACCGATCCACAGTGGTAGCTGATGGGGTTGTACCCGACGCTGTCCTTGGACAGGGTGCGCAGGCCCCACCCCGTGAACATCGCCGGCGACACGAGCTTCTCGGCCACCCGGTGGGCCTTGTCCTCATCCACGATGCCGGTCCAGAGGCAGTGTCCGATGTTGGACGTCAGCGAATCGA
>DASZGT010000071.1:0-8577 GCA_035938575.1 Acidimicrobiales bacterium | reverse complement strand
CCCTCGAGGGCGAACCGGGTGTAGCTCAGGCCGAATCCAAAGGGGTAGGCGGGGACGGTTCCCTGGCGCTCCAGGTGCCAGTACCCGTGCCAGGCGTCGTAGACGAACGCTTCGGCCTCGGATTCGAAGGGCGGAAGGTCGGACTCGGACGTCGGCACCGAGAAGGGCAGCCGCCCAGTGGCATCGACCCGTCCGAACAGCACGTCGGCGAGCCCGTTGCCGCCCTCCATGCCCGAATACCACGATTGCACGACGGCCGGGACATCGGCGTCCCACTCTGAGATCACCACCGCGCTCCCGGCGACCACGGCCACCACCGTGCGCGGGTTGGCCGCGGCCACGGCCCGGATGAGCGAGACGTCGTCGTCATGGAGCCGTAGCGAGGCCCGATCCCCACCCACGGCGAAGCCCCCTCCGTCCGATCGGGGGCCGACGTGCGCGGGCGCCTCGATCAATCGCTCGGATTCGATCTGGGCCGCAAAACGCGTGGCCAGGACCGGGTCGTCCTGGCCGGGGAACAGTTCGCCGAGGTGGGCCGTCCCGGTGTCACCGATGAACTCGCCTTCGTCCTGCCGCGTGTACCCCACCACCACCACGGCCACATCCGAAGCGGCGGCCAGTGCGGAGGCGCTCGCCGGGTCGTTCCCGTCATCGACGGCCAGCCGGCCCCCGTTCAGCGCCGATCGCAGTCCGTCCGCCACGGCGACCACCTCGGGGGCCCACACGTCGCTCGATCCGCCGTCCCCCAGGTTGACGGCGGTGCCGAGCATTCCGAGGAGGGCGACGGTCCTCTCCGCGGAGGCGTCCAATGGCAACAGGGGTGCGTCGCCGACCGGCTGATTGCGCAGGAGTACGACCGACTTGGCCGCCGCCTCCCGGGCCAGTGCCCGGTGTGCGCCGCTGGCCAGTACCTCTCGACCCGGTGCCGGGGTGCGGAGGACGTCGTCAAAGCGCAGGCGGGTGGCGATCACCCGCTCGACGGCCTGGTCCACCTCGCTCCACGACGCCTCGCCGGCGTCGAGGGCACGGTCGAGGTGGCCCGCACGGATCATCCGGTACGGCATCTCCACATCGAGGCCGGCGTGCAACGATCGGCCCGCGTCCCGTATGCCGAAGATCCAGTCGCTGATCACGAAGCCCTCGAAGCCCCACTCGCCCCGCAGCACATCGTGCAGGAGGGCCCGACTGTCCCCGCACCATTCGCCGTTGACCTGGTTGTAGGCGCTCATCACCACCGCAACCCCCTCGTCGACGATGCGCCGGAAGTGTGGGAGGAAGACCTCGTGGAGGGCAATCTCGTCCACCGCGATGTCGACCTGGAAGCGGGCGTTCTCCATCGAGTTGCAGGCAAAGTGCTTCACGCAGGCCATGGCGTGGCGCTGCACGCCGCGGGTGAGGGCGGCCCCCATCTCTCCCACGTGGTGGGGGTCCTCCCCGTAAGTCTCCTGGGCCCTCCCCCACGCCGGATGGCGGAGGATGTTCACGCACACCCCACCGAACAGATCCGCGCCCACCGCCCGCAACTCCTGCCCGATGGCGTCGCCGATTCGCTCCTCCAGGTCGACGTCCCAGGTGGCTCCCCGAGCCATGCTGACAGGGAAGCAGGTGGCCTGGTCGATGACCACGCCCCGCGGGCCGTCGGAGAACGAGAAGCCGGCTAGTCCGAGCCGTTCGATCTGGGCGGCCCGAAACGGACTCTTGTGATAGCCCCCCTCCCCCAGGTAGGTGAGGCCGGCCCAGAACGGGGCGTCGCCGTCCAGGCACCAGAGCTTCTCGTCGTCGGTCATCGTCTTCACGACGGCGCGAGCCTTCAGCCCCACTTCGTCCAGGGCAGGTTCCGTTTTCATGGGGCCATCCTCCCAGCCGCGGCCGGGGCGTGTCCCCTACGGGTGGAAGGGTCGATCGTCCTCGGCGATCACCGTGACCAGTCCGCCGAGACCGGTGGCGGCGGGGTCCGGGGTCTTCTTCCGCCCCATGGGGGCGGGCGGGCCCAGATTGACCCATCCGAGCAGTCGTTCGTGATCGGCCAGAGCGAAGAGGGCTCGCACCGGACCGGCCTCCACCACCGCCGCACTCTTCCACACTGCCCCCAGCCCGAGTGACGTCGCCGCCAGCACCATGGCGTATCCGGTGCACGACGCCGACGCCACCTGCTCCCACTCGGGCACATTCGATTCGAGCCGGGGCGATGCGATCAGGGCGATGGCGCAGGGAGCGGCATAGGCCTTGGACCGCATCTTGTTGACAACGGCCTCGGGGAGATCGGGGCCGCGCACCTGATGCAGACCCTCCACCAGTGCGTCCGCAAACCGGTCCCGCCCCACCCCGGTGATGAGGGCGAAGCGCCACGGTCGCAAGCCTCCATGATCGGGAACAGTGGTCGCGGTCTCGAGGATCCGGGCCAGCGTCTCCTCATCGGGGGGCGAGCCGTCGCGGTCAGGCTCGGCCCGAGGGGCCCCGAGCTCGGCGATCCAGCTCGCACCCCTCGGAGCGTCGGGACTGCGCCCCTTCATGGGCCGGGATCGCCCAGCATGGGGTGATCAACTGCGTTTGTGATTGACATACCGTAGAGGAAACCGCCGGCCCGGCGCGCCATGGCAGGGGCACGAGCATCCGACTCAGCCGGTGGTCTGGGGTTGCGCTTGGCCATTGGAGCTCAGGGTCGCGGTCACGGTCATCTGGGCCTGGCCCCGGTAGAGCACGATCTTGACGCTCTTGCCCGGCTTGTCGCCCTGCACGGCCGCGGCCAGCTGGTCGGCGCTGCTCACCGCTTTGCCGTCGAAGGAGGTGATCACGTCACCCTGCTGCAACCCGGCCACATCGGCGGGCGAACCGCTCTGCACCGAGAGGACCACGGCCCCCTGGGTGGGCACGAAGTTGTACTGGCTCCGCAGCTGCGGGGTCAGGGTCTCCAACGACACACCCAGAAAGGCGCTGCCCGATTGTGGTTGGGCGCTGATCGACTTGTTGCGCAGCGCGGGCAGCAACTGGCTGATCTTGTTCGACGGGATGGCAAATCCGATGTTCTGGGCCTGCGAGGTGCCGGTGGAGTTGGCGGCCACCGCGGTGTTCATGCCGATGACCTTCCCCGAGCTGTCCACCAGCGGGCCGCCGGAGTTCCCCGGGTTGATGGCTGCATCGGTCTGGAACATGTTGGTGAGGGTCTCGGTGGCATTGCCGGACGAGTCGCTGGCCTGCACCGTGCGGCCGGTGGCGGAGATGATTCCCTGGGTCACCGTGGGCGACCCCGCCTGGAGGCCGAGGGCGTTGCCGATGGCCACCACCGCGTCGCCCACCTGCACATGGTCCGAATTCCCGTACGACACGGTCGGCAGGTTCGATGCCCCGGTGATCTGCAGCAGGGCGACGTCGTTGGTGGGGTCGGTCTCGATCAGCGTCGCCGGCATGGCCGTCACCTTGCCGAACAAGGTCACGGTGATGGTGGTCGCACCGGAGATGACGTGGTTGTTGGTGATCACCTCGCCGTTGGAGGTGATGATCATCCCGGTGCCCTGGTCCTCCTGGGTGCCGCCGGCCGATCCGCCGCCGAAGAGCGATTGCGAGGCCGGCACGGGTGACTTGGCATCGATCGACACGACGGCAGGAAGCACTTTGGCGATGACCGCCTCGATGTTGGTCGTGCCATTGAGGAGGGCGGGCCCGGCCGAGATCTCCTTCACGGTGGTGGAACCGGCACTGTGATTCGATGCCGCCACGACGCCCCCGCCGATGAGGGCGCCGACCAGCACGGCGGCGAGGACGACGGTGGCCCACATCCAACCCGGTGAGCGACGCGTGCTCGAGCGGTCGCTGTCCGATGCCGGCGTGGCCGGGGAGATCGGGCCCCAGACAGGGACGACCGGGGTGGCCGAGGCGCGGGGTGTGGCTTGGAAACCTTCCGTAGTGCCTCCGTCGACGGACCCGGGGTCGGGCGCCGGGGAGCCGGGCGTGTCGGCCTGCTCCTGCCATCCGGGAGGGAGAAAGGGTGCGTTGGACGCGGGCGGAACGGTCGGTACCGGCTGGGTGGGAGTCGGAGGTGCCACCGGGATCTCCCGGGTCGCTTCGGTGGCGGCCGGAGCGAGCGGCACGGGCGTGGTCGGCGCGTCAGGGGAGACGCTCTGCTCCTCGGTCGCGTCACCATCGCTTTCGGACTGTTCCATCACACGCCTCCTCGGGCCGAAGGATCCCGCCGGATGTTGTGGCCGCCGTGACCGGACGGATGTCGCTCGGCTGCCATCGTATGGCGGGGTATGGCGACGAACACGCATCTCAGAGGGTTCTTAGTGCCTTCTTAGGTCCCGGCCCGAGGCCCTCGGGCCGAACAACTTTTCCCCGCCCCGGCCACTGCAGCACTAGCCTGTCGCCCGGTATGGCCCATCGCATCGAAGTCGAGCTCACCAGTCAGACCGGTGACGCCACCTGGACCTGGCGAGCCGTCGGGGCCAAGCAGCCGCGTGGAACCGTCGAGGCCGTCCTGGTCCCAGAGGGTGCGGGGGTGGGCACCGTGCTCCGGGCCGAGGTCGAGACCTCCCTGGACGGCACCACGGTCACCGCACTGCTCCCTCCCAAGGCCAAAGGTGACGTCCGCGCCGACCAGAGAATCGAGGTGCTGGGGACCCCCCAGCGCGGTCCCGACGTCAACGTGGTGCTGGCCCCGGCGTCCAAGCGACGACGGGACAACCGCTCTGATGGCCCGCGTGGCGGAGACCGCCGGCCGGCCGATCGCCGGACCCGCCCCGAGGGCGCCGACCGCGGACAGCGCCGCGACAGCCGCGCCCGCGCTCGGACCGAGTCCGGCCCGCCCGCCGCCGATGGAGCGCCGGCACGGAAGCGGACCGGGCCCACCCGGCCCGGAGGGCGGGAGTCGGGTGGACGGGACCATCCGCGTCGCCTGACCCCCTCCAGTACCTTCCGCAACGCCGCTCTGGCCACCCTCAAGCCCGAAGAGCTCCCGGTGGCGGAGCAGCTGCTCCGGGGCGGTATCCCCGCGGTCCGCCAGGCCATCGAGGAGCAGAACGCCCGGGCGCGTGCCGACCATGCACCAGAGGTCACCCCCGGTCCCCTTCTGGCCATGGCCGAGTCGTTGCTCCCCTTGGTCAACCTGGCCACCTGGAAGGACCGCGCCTCGGTGGCCCGGACCGGCGGCAAGGATGTTGCGCTGCGCGAGTTGCGCTCGATCGTCGCCTCCTCTTCGACCGTCTCGCTGGATGAGGAGGGCACGGAACTGGCGGGCGCCCTGCGCACCTCGCTGGATGAGCGGGTGACGGCCCTGCGCGACCGCTGGGTGGAACGGATCACTTCGGCCCTGGACGACGGTCGCGTCATCGACGCCGTGCGGGCCTCGATCCGGCCGCCCGAGCCGGCGGCCCGCCTCTCGTCCGAGCTCGCGGTCCGGTTGGCCGATGCCGCCGGTCAAGCCATGACCAGCGACACGTCGCCCGAGGACTGGCTCGCCCTACTGGCCGTGGTGGTCGATTCGCCCGTGCGCCGCACGGTCAAGCCCCACGGCATCCCCACCGGGGCCGACGAGGCGATCTTGGCCGAGGCCCGCAAGGCATCCGGCTACGTCCCCGAACTGGCCCGGCTCATGGGCATCCCCATTCCCCCGCCGCCCGGCCCCCGTCGCCCGGTGCCGGCCCGCTCTGCTCAGGGCCGACGCGCCTCTTGACCACGGGCGGTACCGCTCCGGCACCCGACAGGCCCTTGGTCGTCACGCCGGGACGAGGGCTTAACCCAGTTCCCGGTACATGGTGAGCATCCGCGCCTTGAAGCCCGCCGACTCGAAGAAGTTCTTCGCCGCCCTGTCGCCGGGCAGGGCGATACCGTCGACGCCCTGGCAGCGGTGGTCCTCCAGCCAGGTCACCGCGGTGTCCAACAACAGCCGACCCACTCCCACTCCCCTGGCCCCCGGCTCCACATAACACCCGTCGAGGATGCCGCGTCTCCCCTGGCCGGCGAGGTCCTCGACATGGCAGAGGGCGAACCCGGTGACCACCTCGTCGATGGTCCCCACCAGCACGAGGCAGGTATCGTCCCCGAGGAGCTGAGGGAGCCGCCCCACCAGCCCACCGTCCCCGGAGGCCTCCAGGCTGGGTTGGACGAGCAGCGAGCCGCCCCGGGTGGAGGTGACTCCCCGGACGAACTCCTCCGACAATTCGAGGAGACGCCGGGTGTCCTCGACCGTCGCCGTTCGCACCGCCTCCATCTGGTCGACTCGACGCCCGCCGACGCCCGGGTCAGGACCGCTCGTCGAGGAGCTGATCGACCCGGCTGAGGATCGTCCTCCGGCCACGGGTGGCCGACTCGTAGGTGCGAACCGACACCAGATCGGCCCGATTGAGCCCATCGAGGCGCTGGACCACCTGGGAGGCGGACAGGGTGTCAAACCCCGGAATGGAGAGAGCCGACACGGGCGGGACGTGGTTGTTGCCCGGAACGGCAACGGGACGCACCGGAACCACCATGGGGGGGACCGAGGACGGGCCCCGCCCCGGCACCGGCCCGCCCGATGACGCCCGCCCCGCGCCCCGTTGGGGACCTCCGGTTGCCTCCCCCTGGCGACGGAGCAGTCCGCTCGATCGCTTGCGCAGCTGCTTGCCCCCGGTCCTCACCGCCACCTTCCCCACCGCCCGGGCTGACGAGACACGCACTCCCAGTCGCTCCCTCCCGCGTGCGGCCAGCTTGGGCAACTCCTCGACCACCGATACGGCGATACCGGCCGGGACGAAGACGAACAGGTCGAGGAGCCGTTCGTTCAGCGAGCTGTCGTCGGATTGCTCATCGGGCGGATCTGCCATGGTCGGCTCCCTGTCAGACGCAGTCGCGGCAGAGCATCTTCTTCCGGTCCGCCAACTGGTTGGGATGCTTCACGAGGAAGCACGAGCGACAGACGAACTCGCCCGGCTGCTTGGGCAGGACCCGTTCGACACCGTCACCGCTGCGGTCCTCGGGCTCCGGCGTGTCCTCGTCGTCCTCGACGACCTCTTCGACGACCAGGCGCTCCTTCAAGATGGTGTCGAGGCTGGCCTCGACGTCCTCGTCGTCGGGCTCCTCCTCCTCTTCGTCCTCCGACTCCTCGGTAGCCGCCCCGGCTTTGGCCGCCACCTTGACCGCCGGCTCGGGGACGTCCACGATGGCGCTCTCTTCTTCCTCCTCGATCACCGCCAGTTCGGCGTCGTCGTCCTCGTCTTCGATGACCAGGGCGTCTTCGGCGACGAGGTCGTCGTCCGCCACCAACTCGTCGAGGTCCTCCTCGATGAGCTCCTCAGGTCCTTCGACTTCGTCGAGTTCTTGTGGCATCTCGGTCTTTCAGTGGTGAGTTGGGCGGAGCATAGACGGTTCGGTGCAGACATCGTTCACCCACATGCCCGCTACGACAAGTGGTCGTCTCCGAGGGGCTGCGGGAGGCCGGGTGGCCTCCACAGGAGGCGAAGGGACGGGCCGTTCCCGGCGTCCGAACGCAACGGACGGAGGGTGACCGGCCGTGTCACACGAGGTTCCGGCGCCGCCGCCTCGTCGGGCACAGGCGGGCGGACCCAGGGGGTCTTTGGCACCATTCCCCCGCTACCTGCGGTATCCACCACCGGTGTCGCGGGAATGTTTTCTACTCGATCCCCTGGGTCTCCTTCCGCCTCTCACAGCATCCCCCCCTCGAGTCACGCCGTTCGGTCGGAACCGGTCGGTGTGCTTTTCGGGGCGACTGGGACTGGGCGCACGTTAGGTCACGGACAGTGCTGGTCGTCAAATGAACCTGACTGCTCTCTACCTGGGCATTTGTACAACTGCCCAGGTCAGGGGTTTGCGCGATTTCCTGCCGCCGTCATCGATTTCCGCTTTCCCTCGGCACGGCGCTCGGCGTCGAGCCGCTCGAGGTCCTCGGCGCCGAAATCAACATGGGACATGGCTTCGGCCAACAGGCGGTGCCCGGCCTGGTCGGCGATCAGGCGGTGCATCTCCTGGGCCACCCAGCGGTAGCTCGGGTGGCCCTGCGGGCCCGACCGGAGCTCGGTGAGATGCATTGCCTCCCGGGCGTTCATCTGCATCGAATACCGGATGCGGTAGGCCAGGGCCACCGCGTAGGCCGACTCCACCGGGAACACGGGGAGCAGCGCCTCGCACAGGTGGCGGGAGCGCTCCAGCGAGGCGACGAAGCGCTCCGTCAGCCCCGCCTCCTCCACCACCTCGGGCACGTCGTAGCCGAGCGTGCTGCCGAGTGGCTGCCACTCGATGGTCAGCATGCGATGGCGTTGAAGGTCGCGGAAGGCGCCGTAGTCGGTGACCACGTCGAAGCGGTAGTCGGTCCGCTCGAGGGCCCGGCCCGGTCGGTGGCGCCGGTTGGCCCGGTCCCCCACGTACGCCCGGAGCAGCGAGCGCTTCTCCTCAGCGCCGAGCAGGCCCACCCGGCGCAACACCTCCTCCTCGGGCCGGTCGGTCAGGGGCGCGCAGATGGCGGCGATGACCTTCTCCTCGCCATCGGGGTCGAAGTCGAGGAGCGCGACCGACGGCTGCCCCGAGGGACCGCCGACCGGGTGGTCGACGGGTGTCACGAGATCCGGGAACAACTCCTCGACCAACTGT
>DASZGT010000070.1:0-4342 GCA_035938575.1 Acidimicrobiales bacterium | reverse complement strand
CTGGTCGACGTGCACGTGCGCCGGCTCAGGACCAAGGTGGAGCCGGACCCGGCCAATCCCCGCTTCATCATCACCGTCCGCGGCATGGGCTACAAGCTGGCGGTCTGACCGGTGGCCCCGGCCGAGCAGACAGCCGACGCCACTCCTTCGGCCGACGCCACTCCTGCGGCCGACGCCGGTCCGCCCGTCGACGGTCCCACGATTGCCGGGGCCCCGGCCCGACGCATCCACCGGACCCGCCTGTCGGGCGGGCTCGGGCTCCGGGCCCGGGTGACCGCGACCTTTGCCATCGGCGCCTTCGCCCTGTCCACCATCATGGCCGGCATCACCTACTTCGCCGCCCGGCAGAGCTTCCTCAACGAACGCCAGGCCGCGGTGCAGCGCCAGGCCTTTGCCAACGCCTCGCTGATTCAGAGCTCCCTGAGGTCACCGGGTACCGGCACCCAGGTCAACCAACTCATCGAGTCGGTGGACACCGGCCCCGGGTCGCTCTCGGTGCTCCGGACCGGAGGCAAGTGGTACGCCACCTCCATCTCCGTAGGGCAGAGCGCCATCCCGTCCAAGGAACGCTCCCTCGTCCTGTCGGGAACGCCCGCCTCCCAGGTCTTCTCGCTCGGGGAGACGCCCACCATCGTCATCGGGGTGCCGCTGCCGGCCGTCCACGCCGCCTACTTCGAGGTCTTCTCCCTCAACGAACTGGCCGGCACGTTGCGGACCCTGGCCCTGGCCCTGGCCGCGGCCGCCCTGGTCACCACCGTGGCCGGGGCCGCCCTCGGACGGTGGGCCAGCGGGAGGGCGCTCAGGCCGCTGGCCGGGGTCACCGATGCTGCGGTGGCCATCGCCGGCGGCCAGCTCAACACGCGGGTGGAGGCAGGCGACGATGTCGACCTCCAGGAGCTGGCGTCGGCGTTCAACCAGATGACCGCCAACCTCGAGGAGCGCATCGAACGAGAGGCCCGGTTCACCTCCGACGTCAGCCACGAGCTCCGCTCCCCGCTCACCACGCTGGCCGCGACGGTGGCGGTCCTCGAAGGCCACCGGGATGAGCTGGCCCCCCGGGCCCGCCGGGCCCTCGACCTGCTCGACGGGGACCTCCGCCGGTTCACCCGCATGGTGGACGACCTGCTGGAGATCTCGCGTTTCGATGCCGGATCCGCCGAGCTCTCGCTGGACGAGGTCGACCCCGGCGAGTTGGTGCGTCGGGCGGTGGCCGCGTCCACCCCGATCGGGGCGGACGCCGGCCGGTCCATGGTGGCATTTCCCGTGGACGTGGGGCCCGGGGTCGAAGGCCTTCGGCTCCGGGTGGACAAGCGGCGCTTCGAGCGGGTGATGGCCAATCTGGTCGACAACGCCTCCCTCTATGCCGGCGGGGTGACCCGGGTGATCGTGGCCCGCCATCCGTCGGGTGCCAACGGCAGTGAAACGGCCCGGAGCATCCGGGTCATCGTGGAGGACCGGGGCCCGGGCGTCCCGCTCCCCGAGCGGCACCACCTGTTCGAGCGCTTCTACCGCGGCACACGCTCCGGTCAGCGGGCGTCCAGCGAGGGGACCGGCCTCGGGCTCTCCCTGGTCGCCGAGCACGTGCGGCTGCACGGCGGCTCCGTGTGGATCGAGGACGCCCCAGAGCACGGGACCCGTTTCGTCGTGGAGCTGCCGCTGCTCCCGGGCGACGCCCACGGGCGCCCGTCGTGAGTCGCCGGGTGCGGAGCCGCCTTGCCGTCGTCGCCACGACTGCGCTGATGGTGACGGCCGCGGCGTGCGGGATCCCCACCGCCAGCGCTCCCACGCCCATCGCCAAGGGGAACCTGCCGGTCCACCTGCTCAACCCGGCCCCGCCGGCCACCGTCGGGTCCACCGTCCCCCAGACGGTCGGCGTGCCCGAACCGATCTTTCTGGTGGCTCCCAACCAGCACCTGACCGCCCTCTCCCGGGACGTGCCGACACCCCCGACCCTGACCGAAATCCTGGGGGCCCTGCTCGAAGGACCCACCACGCTCGAAGCCGCCAACGGTGTGCAGAGCCTCCTCACCGGAACCAAGACCCAGGTATCGGCGACGGTGGCCGGCGGCATCGCCACCGTCAACTTCACCGCCAACCCGGTCCAGGTCGTGGGGCCCAATCAGACCCTGGCCATCGCCCAGGTCGTGTTCACGGCCACCGAGCAGCCGGGAGTGACCGGCGTGGTCTTCCAGATCGCCGGCCAACCCACCGCAGTGCCGACCGCCAGCGGGGCCCAAGATCTCGGTCCGGTGGATCGCACCTCCTACGCCCCGCAGGCGCCGACGCCCTGACCCTCTGAGCGCTAGGACGCGTCGGGCCCCACCCACGACATGCGCGGGGCGTCGACCCACAGATGCTCGAGGTCGTAGAACTCACGGGCCTCGTCCAGGAACACGTGGACCAGAAAGTCGTCGTAGTCCATCAGCACCCACCGGGCGTCGTCGAGGCCCTCGACCCGGGTCGGCCCCCGACCCCCCGACTCCTTCACCTGGCGCTCCACCTCGTCCACGATGGTCTTGACCTGCCGGGTGTTGCGGCCACTGGTGATCACAAAGGCGTCAGTGATCCCAAGCACCTCGCCCATCGCCAGCACGGCCGTCCGCTCTCCCGATTTCGCCTCGGCGGCGCGGGCGGCCACCAGGCACTCCTGGGGGACGACCTGCTCATCGTGCTCGACGACGGGTGGGGAGCTGGTTGAAGTCAACGGTGGCCTCCTTCTGACGCTGTGGCGTCACGAAACTGGTAGGGCTGGACGGGTGGACGACGGGTCGGGAAGCTGCCATCCCCGGAGGGAGCGACAGGGCGGGCACGACGGTCTGGGGGCCGGGCGTGCGGTTGCGGGCCATGCCCACGATCAGGATAGTGATGACCAGGCACACGGCGATCAGCACCGCGCACCCCACCGAGAGATGCCTGCGCTGGTAACGAGCGGCCCGCCGGGCCCGACGGTCGTCGACAGTGGGCAGGTGCCCCGGTCGGTCCACTACCTCCGGCCCGCGGGCGGCGACCGGATCACCCCCGGGCCGGGCCGCCGACAACGGCTCAGGCGTGGGCTCCGCTGGGGTGGCGGCAGCGTCGGGAAGACTGCTCCGGGGGGCTGCGTACGGGCGGGTGGACCGTGGGGTCGAGCCTGATCCCGTGCGCGTCGTCCGGACCGTCATCTTCCCGTAGCGTACAGACCTCGCTGCCGGATGCAACGGACCACCGCCTCGGGCACGAGCCCTTCGACCGCACCACCCGCCTCGAGCCGCCTCCGCAAATCTGTGCTCGAGACGTCGAAGGGGGCCACGGGCACAGTGACGGCCCGCCACCCTGGTGGAGGCACCACCGGGGGGACGCCCGGCCTGCCCACCACGGCCAGGGTGACCTCGTCACGCAGCGCCGGCTCCTCCCGCCAGGTGGTGAGTCCCGGCACCACGTCCGATCCGACCACCACGATCAGCTCGGCGCCGGGGTAGCTCTCCTTCAGCTGGCGGACGGTGTCGATGGTGTAGGAGGGTCCACCCCGATCGATCTCCAGGCGACACGGCTCCAATCCGGGCCGTCCCTCTACCGCCGCCTCCACCATGGCGTAGCGGTCCTCGGCCGGGGTGAGCGTTCGACCGTCCTCCTTCTGCCACGGCTGGTTGGCCACCACCAGGAGCATGCGGTCGAGACCCAAGGCCTGGCGCACCGACTCGGCCACCTCTAGGTGGGCCGTGTGGATGGGGTCGAAGGTGCCGCCGAAGATGCCGATCCGGGCGGGCGCCGTGCTCATGCCCTACGTCCCGTGGAGGGCGGCCACCACCGGCGCGAACGCTTCCATCTCGGCCTCATGGACCACGATGTAGGAGAACCCGAACTGCTCCCGACGCTGGCGGATGCTCTCGATGAGCTGGTCGGTGGTGCCGATCATGACGATGGGCGACCCCTCGATCTGCTCGGAAGGGACCGACATGGCCCCGGCCAGCTGGGCGACGGCCTCCTCCCGGTTGGGCACGATCTGCACGATGAAGGTGAGGCACTGCAACTCCAGTTGGTCGAAGCGCGGGCCCGCGGCCTCTTTGACCCACTCGATCCGCTGGTGGTAGTACGCCGCCGCGGTGGTCTCGAGGACCTCGCGCCCGACATACCCGGCGGTCAGGCTCGGATTGACTCCCACGATGTCGGCCTCCCGCGCCGCGATGCCGAGCACCCGCTTTCCGCCGCCTCCGATGATGATGGGCGGATGCGGTCGCTGGGCGGGCGTCGGCGACCCCAGTGCGGCAGTGACGCGGTAGTGCTGGCCCTCGAAGGTGGCCTTGCCCGTGGACCAGAGGGATTTCATCACGGCCAAGCTCTCGGCCATCCGGGCGATGCGCAC
>DASZGT010000069.1:0-9808 GCA_035938575.1 Acidimicrobiales bacterium | reverse complement strand
CCGTGCCGCTCGCCAGCGGGTCATCACCGACCTGGACGCGCTGGTGGCCGACCTCGAGGAGATCCGCCGCCAGTACGCCGAGCTCGACGATCGGATCGCTCGGGACACGGGGCGGGCGGTGGAGTTGCGCGAGGAGCTCCCCCGGTTGGAGGCGGTCATGGCCGAGGCCGGCGAGCGTGCGGGCGCAGCCCGGGAGGATCGGCGTCGGATCGATGAGCGCATAGCCGAGGCCGCACTGCGCCGGAGCGAGTGGGACGTGCGCTCGGCCAGCCTGGTCGAGCGACGACGCGTCCTGAGCGAGCGGTTACAGGAGGTCGAGCGCAGGCTGACGGGGCATGCCGACGAACGTCGTCAGGCGGCCGAGCGCAGGAAGCGATTGGAGGCCGACGCCACGGCAGTGGAGCGGCTCCTGGCCGTGGTCGCCTCGGCTCAGTCCCGTCTGGATGCGGCCCTGGCGGAACTGCGCGAGCGCCACCGCCTGCAGCTCGAGGCGGTGCGCGCCGGCGGTGCCCGGCTGGAGGAGCTGCGCCGCCAGCGATCGGCCAGCGAGCACGAGCTGGCCGCGGCCCGAGGTCGGCTCCAGAAGATCGAGCTGGACCTGGTCGAGGCGACCATCCGGCGCGAATCGGTGGTCGAGGCTTTGCGGCGGGAGTTGGCCTGTGGCCCGGAGGTGGCCCTGGCCGCGCCACCGCCGGAGCTTCCCGAGGACTCCGACCCCGCCACCCGGATAGGCCAGCTGGAAGCCGAGCTGGCGGCGCTGGGCCCGGTCAACCCTCTGGCCCTCGAGGAGCTCTCCGAGCTCAACGAGCGCCACCAGTTCCTCGAGTCCCAGGTGGACGACGTGCGCACGGCGCGGCGTGAGCTGCACCACGTGATCCGCACCCTCGACGAAGAGATCATGCATGTCTTCGACGTGGCCTTCGCCGACGTCAACGAGCACTTCTCATCCCTGGTGACCACGCTGTTCCCCGGCGGCACCGGGCGGCTCTCGCTGACCGATCCCGAGAACCTGCTCGATACCGGTGTCGAGGTCGAGGTGCGCCCTGCCGGCCGCAATGTCCGGCGGCTCTCGCTGCTCTCGGGGGGCGAGCGTTCACTCGTGGCGCTGGCCTATCTGTTTGCCGTCTTCCGCAGCCTGCCCTCGCCCTTCTACCTCATGGACGAGGTGGAGGCCGCACTCGACGACGTGAACCTCCAACGCTTCCTCGGCCTGGTCCACGAGTTCAGGGGCGAGGCGCAGCTGATCATCGTGAGTCACCAGAAGCGAACCATGGAGGCCGCCGACGCGCTGTACGGGGTGACCATGGCCCCTGGAGGATCGTCCAAGGTCATCAGTCAGAAGGTTCCTCGTCATCACCCGAGCGGAGCGGAGGCGTTCGATTCCGGGGCCCGGTCCGATCCCGAGTTGGAGCTCGAGCCCCAGTCGCCGATCCCCCGATCGTTCGACGCCGTGCCACCTCAGCCGGTGCCCCAGGCCGCGGAGCGGATGGAGCAGCCACTCCCCGATATGCGCCCCGCCGAGGTCGAGCCGGTAGGTGGCGCCGACCCATGATCGTGTCGTCGGCGGCGGTTTCGGCGTCGTCGGATGTCCTCGTAGGCCTGGCCATTGCCATCCCGGTGCTGATCGTGGGGGTCGGCGCCGCGGTGGGCCTGCGACTGCGCGGGAGAGGCGTCAAGGGCCCGGTTCCGCCGGGTGAGGTGGTCAGCGATGCTCCCACCGATGTCGAGCTGGAGCGGAGCGCCGAGGCCACCCGGACCGCGACACTGGATGTCGAGACCACGGCGACACCCGCCTCGGTCGAGGAGGCTGAACGGGCTGAGCCCGGCGAAGAGGCCGAGACCCTCGAGCCGGCCACCTACCGGGGCCGCCTGGGCAAGGCCCGGGGCCTCTTGGCCGGGTACCTCGGATCGGTCCGCTCCAAGGCGAAGATCGACTCCACGACCTGGGACGACCTCGAAGAAGCGTTGATCCGGGCCGATGTCGGTGTGGGAGCCACCGATGCGCTGCTCAATGACTTGCGCGGCCGGGTCAAGAGCAATGAGATCGCAGGGCCCGAGGCCCTGGTTGAAGCCCTCAAGTCCGATCTGGTGTCGATGCTCTCGACCGCGGATGCGGCCCTGGCCATGCCGGCATCCATGGCGGCGGCCGCCGACGACCACGACACCGACGGCCACGACGCCGGGGACCACGACGCCGACGGCCACGATGCCGATGACGCACGGCCGGTCGCGGTGTGGCTCTTCGTCGGGGTCAACGGGGTCGGCAAGACCACGACGGTGGGCAAGGTCGCCAACCGGATGTCGGCTGCCGGCACGAAGGTGCTCCTGGCCGCAGGCGACACCTTTCGGGCGGCAGCGGGCGAACAGCTCTCGCTTTGGGCATCCCGAGCCGACGCCGATATCGTGCGCGGATCCGAGGGTGGGGACCCGAGCTCGGTGGTCTTCGACGCGGTGCAGCGGGCTGCGACCAAGGGGCACGCCGTGGTCCTGGCCGACACCGCGGGCCGACTCCACAACAAGGTCAACCTGATCGAGGAGCTCAAGAAGATCCGGCGGGTGGCCGATCGGCCTCCGGGTCGGGTGGTGGAGGTGCTTCTGGTGCTCGACGCCACCACCGGTCAGAACGGGCTGGCCCAGGCGAAGGTGTTCCTCGATGCAGTGGACGTGTCCGGGGTCGTACTGACCAAGCTCGACGGGACGGCCAAGGGTGGGATCGTGGTGGCCATCCAACGGGAGCTGGGGCTGCCGGTGAAGCTGGTGGGCCTGGGCGAGGGCGTCGAGGACCTGGTCGACTTCGATCCGGATGCGTTCGTGGACGCGCTCTTCTGAACCGCTCGCGTCGTCGTTCCTGCGCCCGGATCCGCAGAACGGTCGCGGCCCCGGTCCTGTAGCCTGAGGACCCCATGTTCGAGAGCCTGACCGACCGATTCGAGGGGATCCTCACCCGTCTCCGCAACCGCGGACGGCTGACCGAAGCCGACATCGACGAGGTCCTGCGTGAGATCCGCACCGCCTTGCTCGAGGCGGATGTCGAGATCGGGGTGGTCAGGAGTTTCACCCAGGCCGTGCGGGAACGGTGCGTCGGCCTGGAGCTGTCGCAGAATCTGAGCCCGGGCCAACAGGTCATCAAGATCGTCAACGACGAGCTCGTCGCCATCCTCGGCGGCGAAACCCTGAAGATCTCCTACGCCGGACGGCCCCCGACCGTCATCCTGCTGGCCGGCCTGCAGGGCTCCGGAAAGACCACGGCCTCGGCCAAGCTGGCCCGCTGGTTCAAGCAGCAGGGCCGTAACCCCCTGCTGGTCGGGGCCGACCTCCAGCGTCCCGCCGCCGTCGAGCAGCTCCGGGTGCTCGGTCAGCAGGCGGGCATCACCGTGTTCAGCGAGCCCAGCGATCCGGTGGCCGTCGCCACCGCCGGTCTCGAAGAGGCCAAGCGCCTCGGTCGGGATGTCCTCATCGTCGACACCGCCGGCCGATTGGGCATCGACGAGGCGCTGATGGGCGAGATCCGCCACATCGCCGGGGCGGTCAACCCTCACTACACGTTTCTTGTCATCGATGCCATGACCGGCCAGGACGCGGTGGCCACGGCAGCGGCGTTCGACGAGGCCCTTTCCCTCGACGGGGTCATTCTGACCAAGCTGGACGGCGACGCCCGCGGCGGGGCGGCCCTGTCGGTCAAGGAAGTGGTGGGCAAGCCGATCGCCTTCGCCTCCACCGGCGAGAAGCTGGACGACTTCGACCAGTTCCACCCCGACCGGATGGCCGACCGCATCCTCGGGATGGGCGACGTGCTCAGCCTGATCGAGCAGGCCGAGCGCACCATGGACAGGGACGTCGCCACCAAGGGCGCAGCCGCCATCATCGAGGGTCGCTTCACCCTCGAGGACTTCCTCGAACAACTCCAGCAGGTGAAGAAGATGGGGTCGATGTCGGGGATGCTGTCCTTGCTCCCCGGTGTCCCGAAGGACGTGAAACAGGCCTCCTCCGCCATCGACGATCGCCAGATCGGCCAGGTCGAGGCCATCATCCGCTCGATGACGCCCGGCGAGCGGGTGAACCCGGCCATCATCGACGGTGCCCGCCGGGTCCGGATCGCCAACGGGAGCGGTACCGCCACGTCCGATGTCAATGCGCTGCTCAAGCAGTTCAAGGAGATGCAGAAGATGATGAAGGGCATGGGCAAGGGCGGCATGTCCGGGGCCCTGGGAGGCATGTTCGGGCGAGGCCCGAAGATGTCACCCCAGGCCATGGCCGAGATGGCGGAGCTGTCCGAGATGGGAGCCGGAGGCGGAGAGCTCCCGGCATTCGCCGGAACGGGTGGGGGGCCTGGTGCTCTCGGGGCAGGGCCGATGGCTTCCCCAGGAGCTGGAGGAGGCGGTGGCCGGCGTTCGTCGAAGGGTAAGGGCAAGGGCGGCGGAAGGAAAGGCAAAGGCGGAGGCCGGGTCACACCGAAAGCCCGCTGACCCGCCCCGACTGGTCGCCGACGGCCGAACCCGGGCACGGCTCGGCCCGAGGGCCTCGGTCCTCGGCCGAGTGACCCGGGGCCGGGATCTCACCGGCCGGAGACGCATCCGTGAGCCCGATTGCACGTCGACCTCAGCTTTGATGGGAGACTGTTGGGCGCTATCGACACAATGCAGAGGAGTTCACCGTGGCAGTAAAGCTCCGCCTCGTGCGGATCGGGAAGAAGAAGCAGCCGACATACCGGCTGGTGGCGGCGGACAGCCGCTCGCCGAGAAATGGGCGGTTCATCGAGATTGTGGGCACCTACGCCCCCCGGGGCAAGTCGTTGGCCGAGCCCGACGCCATCGTCGAGATCGACAACGCCAAGGCCGTGAAGTGGCTCTCACAGGGAGCGACGCCGACCGAGAGGGTCGAGAAGCTGTTGAAGAAGTCGGGAGCCCTCGACGAATTCGCCACGGCCAAGGCGGCGAAGTGAGCGACGACCTGGCGCTTGATTCCGCCGATGACGTCAACACCATCGATGAAGACGATGGGCACGAGGACGACGATGCCGGCAACCGCGTCTCGGGCGGGACCCCTTTGGCGGTGGTCACCTACCTGGTCAGCTCCATCACCTCCGATCCCGAATCGGTCGTCATCAACACCGAGGAGCGGGGCGATTCGGTCCGTTTCCGTATTCACGTGGCGCCGGACGACATGGGCCGGGTGATCGGCCGCCGGGGTCGGGTCGCCCAGGCCATCCGTACGGTGGTGGCGGCAGCCGGCGCCCGTGACGGCGTCAGAACCAGCGTCGACATCGACGACGACTGAGCCCGCCGATTTGGCGCCCGACCCCGCTCACCCCGACAGCGGTGACCGCGGCGATGGGTCCCATGTCCGGGAGGCACCGCCGACCTCCCCGCATCGGGACGTCTCCTCGGATCAGGGCAGCTCCTCGGATCAGGGCGGCCATCGGGAGACGGCGGCTCACGACACGACGCTCCTCCAGGTGGGTTCCATCGTGAAGCCTCACGGGCTGAAAGGGGAGGTGATCGTCCGGTTGACCACCAACCGCCCCGAGAGGGTCGCGCCGGGCTCGGTGCTCCACGCCTCGCACGGCCGTCAATTCCGGGTCGTTCGCTCGTCGTCCCACCGGGGGCGGTTCATCGTCTGCTTCGAAGGGGTCTCGGGCATCGACCAGGCCGAGGGGTTGCGTGACACGGAGCTCTTCGCCCCTCCACTGGTGGACGGCGATGCGCTTTGGGTCCACGAACTGATCGGGTCACGGGTCGAGGACCGCACCGGGCGCATCCTGGGCACCGTGGAGGAGGTCGAGGCCAATCCGGCCAGCGACCTCTTGGTCCTGGACGGTGGGGCGCTGATCCCCCTGCGATTCGTGGTGGGGACCGAGCCGGGGGTCCGGGTCACCGTGGATGTCCCCGACGGCCTCCTCGACCTGGCCTGACACCAGCCGGCCATGGGCTCCATGCGGATCGACGTCTTCACCCTCTTCCCTGAGGTGATCGACCACTATGCCGATGCCTCGATCCTCGGGCGCGCCAGGGTGCAGGGCTCCCTCGATCTCCGCACCCACGACCTTCGCGACGCCGCAGATGACCCGCATCGTTCCGTGGACGACGCGCCATTCGGAGGCGGGGCCGGGATGGTCCTGGCACCCGGACCGGTCTTCCGGGCCGTCGAGGAGGTGGAGGGGAGGGCCGACGGCCTCCCGAGGCCGCTGATGCTGCTGTCCCCCTCCGGTCGGCACTTCGATCAGGCCGTGGCCTGGGAGCTCGCCGCCACGGCCGGCTTCTCGCTGCTGTGCGGTCGTTACGAGGGAGTGGATCAGCGTGTGGCCGACCACCTGGTCGATGGGGAGCTCTCCGTGGGGGACTTCGTGCTGGCCGGCGGCGAGCTGGCCGCTCTGGTTGTGGTCGAGGCGGTCGTCCGCCTCCTCCCCGGGGTGCTGGGAAACGACCGGTCCGCCGCCGACGAGACCTTCTCGGCTGGCCTGCTCGAATATCCCCAGTTCACCCGCCCGGCGGACTACCGGGGTTGGGAGGTCCCCGAGGTGCTCCGGTCCGGCGATCACGGCCGGGTGGATCGGTGGCGCCAGGCCCAAGCCCTGATCCGCACGCTGCTCCGACGCCCCGACCTCGTCGCCGCCCGGGGCGGGTTGTCCGACGAGGAGGTACAGCTGCTGGTGGAGCACGGTGAGGCGCGCCTGCTGCGCGATCACGGCTACCATTGGTGAGCCTCGTTGACGTCGGTTGGCCGGCGTTCGGCATCGGAGGCCGGATCGAGCAGACCTTCCTGGTGAGCAAGGACTCCCTGGTGAGAGCTGACGGGCCCGGCCGACGGCGAGGGAGAGTTCGAACCACACGTGGAAAGACGCGCCCCATGAACCCGACCGACATCATCGACCG
Source organism: Acidimicrobiales bacterium (assembly GCA_035938575.1). Taxonomy (GTDB): domain Bacteria; phylum Actinomycetota; class Acidimicrobiia; order Acidimicrobiales; family RAAP-2; genus Bog-756. Next base: position 2,936 of record DASZGT010000069.1, on the reverse strand, counting down.
AGACAGCCTTCGGGAGGACATCCCCGAGTTCCGCCCCGGTGACACCGTCAAGGTGCACGTGCGGGTGGTCGAAGGGAACCGACAGCGCGTCCAGGTGTTCCAGGGTGCCGTGGTCAAGCGCCAGGGCACCGGAATCCGGGAGACCTTCACGGTCCGCAAGGTGAGCTTCGGCGTGGGGGTCGAGCGCACCTTTCCCGTGCACTCCCCGGTGATCGCCAAGACCGAGGTGGTGGCGTTGGGAGACGTGCGCCGGGCGAAGCTCTACTACCTGAGGGACCGCCACGGCAAGGCTGCCAAGATCAAGGAGCGGCGGTCTGCCCGCTCCTGACCCAGCGGGTTCGCCTGCCGGTTCGGACCGGCGATCTGCCCGGTATGGTCGGGTGTGCGGCGCGTGGCATCGGAGTGTCGCCGGGGCGAAGCACCATCGGCCGTGGTGACGCCGTGAGTGGAGCGTCCGTGAGTGGAACGGTGTGGTGGACGGAGCGCCGCGATGGAAGGACCGCCGCGATGAGCGACCGGTGCGATGAGCGAAATGCCTACGTGAGCACAGTGCCGAGATGAGCGAAGAGGACCTCGAGCGCTACGAGTCCGAGATCGAATTGGCCCTGGTGCAGGAGTATCGGGCGGTGCTGCCTCTCTTTGCCTACGTGGTGGAGACGGAGCGGCGCTTCTACCTGGCCAACAGTGTGGAAGTGGCCGTCCGGTCCGACTCCTCGCCGGCCTGCGTGGAGGTCAATCTCAACGACGCCTGGGTCTGGGACATGTACCGGCCGGCGCGCTTCGTGCCCTCGGTCCGCATTCTCACGTTCCGCGACGTGAACATCGAACGGCTACCCGAGAAGGATCTGTGAGCTCGGGCGCACCCGGGCGCCCACGTCGCACGATCGGTACGGCGGGCACTGCTGGTGGCGCACCTGGTGGTGGTGCTGGACCTGTCTCGGCCGGACCTGACGGTGCCGGGCCTGATCGACGCAGGGCGCTCGGTGCGGATGGGGAGGCCCTCGCCGCCCAGTGGTATGAGGACAACGGGTACGAGGTCCTGGACCGGAACTGGCGTCGCCGCGAGGGCGAAGTGGACCTGATCGTGCGCCATGGGAAGACGGTCGCATTCTGCGAGGTCAAGACCCGGTCGAGCGATCGCTTTGGGACGGGGGCCGAGTCCGTCCTGGAGGCGAAGCAACGCCGGATCAGACGGTTGGCGGCGCGGTGGCTGTCGGAGCTGACACCCGCATCAGGACGCTCCCGGGTTGAAGTGCGCTTCGATGTGGTCTCCATCACCGCCGGTCGTGTCGAGGTCATCGAGGATGCATTCTGAGGGACTGACGGACTCTGGGACTGAGGGATCGCTCTGATGGCCCGTATCCGGTCCGGCGTGTTCCGAGTCCCGACGCCTGAGCCGGCCGGCATTTGCCCATCTCGTAGGCTGCCGGGATGTCCAACCAGCTCGAGACCCTGATCGTGGACCGTGACGAGGGCGTCGTCACTGTCACGATGAATCGACCGGCCCGCAAGAACGCCGCCAACGGCCGCATGTGGCGCGAGCTGCTCGAGACCTTCGAGGCTGTGGCCGCCGATCGCCACGATCGGGTCATGGTCCTCACCGGGGCCGGCGATGCGTTCTGCTCCGGAGCCGACCTCGGCGACCAGTCGGACGTGGCCGGCCGGCCGGGGGATCCCTATCTGATGCAGATGCGGGCGTTGGCCGACGTCGCTCTAGGGTTGCACCGGTTGGCCAAGCCGACCGTTGCCAAGGTGGGCGGAATAGCCGCCGGCGCCGGCATGAGCATGGCCTTGGGCTGCGACCTGGTGGTGGCCTCCGAGTCGGCCCGGTTCTCGCAGATCTTCTCCAAACGCGGCCTGTCCGTGGACTTCGGTGCGTCCTGGCTGCTCCCGCGCTTGATCGGCCTGCACCGGGCCAAAGAGCTCACCTTCTTCGCCGACATCATCAGCGCACAGGAGGCGGCCGAGTTCGGTGTGGTCAACCGGGTCGTCCCCGACGAGCAGCTCGACGGGTTCGTGGACGAGTGGGCCCGACGCCTGGCTGCAGGCCCCCCGCTGGCCCTCTCCCTGACCAAGACGATGCTCAACAACTCCCTCGGCCTGTCCATGGACCAGGCTCTCGAGGAGGAGACACGCTCGCAGGCCGTCAATTTCGGCACGGCGGACACCATGGAGGCTATTGCCGCCTTCAACGAGAAGCGCGAGCCACAGTTCAAGGGGCACTGACGGTCGGTCAGCTCAGGCCCGCCGGCACCCACACCTTCCCGGCATCTACCCCCGGCCGTTGCCACCGACCGGCTTCGGCTGTGCCCGACTCAGTCGACCTTAGACACAACGGCAACCCGGGTGACACCGTTGGCACCGCGCCGGTCGGACCTCTCCGACCCGGCAGTGGCATTGTCGGTCATCCATCTGACAATGGGCTGGCCACTTCACTCGGCGATACCATGCGACGAGGGGACGATGCACCCTGGTTTCGACGGACCGGGAGCCGAGCGACCGACTGCAGGCTCTGACAGCCCGGGGGTCCTCGCGGATCCGGGGTCGCAGGTCACGCATGCTGCGTTGAGTTACCGGCCAGATGGAAAGGTGCGGGGTGGGAACGTGACGACGATCAATCCTCCTGTCCCACGAACGCCCGCCGAGGAGCCATCCGGTGCTCTCCCCACCGATGGAGTCGGGGACGCGCCGGAATCTGCTCTCGGCCCAGCCCACCGCTTGCGTGGGCTGCTCATGGCTGCAGGCGCCTATGTTCTGATCTCGATCCTGGTGTTCTGGCGCGTGTGGTCGACCGATCCGAGCTCCAACACCGTCAGCCCACGGGGTGACAGTTCGCTGTTCACGTGGTTTCTCGAGTGGCCCGGCTACGCCATCTCCCATGGACTCAACCCGCTGTACTCGACGGCCATGTTCCATCCCGTCGGCGTGAACTTGTT
>DASZGT010000068.1:0-2363 GCA_035938575.1 Acidimicrobiales bacterium | reverse complement strand
GCCCGCAGCGAGTACTTCACCCGCATGGTGGCGGCCGCGGCCGAGCTGGGCGGGTTCTCGCTGGACGTCCCCTGGCAGAAGCTGCGCAAGGCGGACCAGAAACTGGTGCTGTACGGGGCCGGCACCCGGCAGGTCCACCTCAAGTACCGCAACCGCTACGGGCGTCAGCGGTCGTTCCACACCACCTACGAGGGGATCGTCCCCTGGCTGCAGCGCCGCCACACCGAGGCCGAGTCCGACTTCCTGCGGGACAACCTGGAGAGCTTCCTCCGGGAGGTGCCCTGTCCGGCGTGCGGAGGGGCGCGCCTGCGGCCCGAATCACTGGCGGTCACCGTGGGCGGGTACTCCATCTTCGCCCTGTGCTCGCTGTCCATCGGCAAGGCGGTGGAGGAGGTGGCCTCGCTCGACCTCTCCGATCGGGACCACCTCATCGCCGACCGGGTGTTCCGCGAGGTGCGTGAGCGGATGCAGTTCCTCTTGGACGTCGGCCTCGACTATCTCACCCTGGCCCGATCGGCCACGACACTGTCCGGGGGCGAGGCCCAGCGCATCCGCTTGGCCAGTCAGATCGGAAGCGGGTTGGTGGGGGTGCTCTACGTCCTGGACGAGCCGTCCATCGGACTGCACCAACGGGACAACAAGCGGCTCATCGGCACCCTCAAGCGCCTACGCGACCTGGGCAACACGGTCATCGTGGTGGAGCACGACGAGGAGACCATCCGGGTGGCCGACCACGTGGTCGACGTCGGCCCGGGTGCGGGGGAGCACGGTGGACGCATCGTCCATTCCGGCCCGGTCACCGGCGCCGGTGGTCTCGAGTCCAACCCGGACTCGCTCACCGGGCAGTACCTCTCGGGGCTCCGGTCGATCCCGGTGCCCGCTGTGCGGCGACCCGGCAGCGGGGAGTCCCTGACCGTCCTGGGCGCCCGCGAGCACAACCTCCACGATGTCGATGTCTCCTTCCCGTTGGGCCGCCTGGTGGCCGTGACAGGGGTGTCCGGCTCCGGCAAGTCGACGCTGGTCAACGACATCCTGCTCCGCTCGTTGGCCAAGCAGGTGCACCGGGCCAAGACGCTGCCGGGCCTGCACCGGACCATCACCGGGGTGGCCAACGTCGACAAGGTGGTCGAGGTCGACCAGGCACCGATCGGCAGGACGCCCCGGTCGAACCCGGCGACGTACACGGGCGTATTCGACCACATCCGCCGGCTGTTCAGCCAGACCCAGGAGGCCAAGGTCCGGGGCTACCTCCCGGGCCGCTTCTCCTTCAACGTGAAGGGTGGCCGCTGCGAGGCGTGCGCGGGCGACGGGACCATCCGCATCGAGATGCACTTCCTCCCCGACATCTACGTGCCCTGCGAGGTATGTCACGGGGCCCGCTACAACCGCGACACCCTGGAGGTCACCTTCAGGGGCAAGACCATCGCCGATGTGCTCGACCTGTCCTGTGAGGAGGCACTGGGCTTCTTCGCCCACCAGCCCCCCATCGCCCGCCACATGCAGACCCTGGTCGACGTGGGCCTCGGCTATATCCGCCTGGGCCAGCCCGCGCCCACACTGTCCGGGGGGGAGGCCCAGCGGGTCAAGCTGGCGTCGGAGCTCAGTCGGCGGTCGACCGGTCACACCCTCTACGTCCTCGACGAGCCGACCACCGGCCTGCACTTCGACGATGTGCGCAAGCTCCTCGATGTCCTCAGCCGGCTGGTCGACCAGGGCAACACGGTGATCGTCATCGAGCACAACCTGGACGTGGTCAAGAGCGCGGATTGGGTCATCGACCTCGGACCCGAGGGCGGCGACCAGGGCGGAACCATCGTGGCCGAGGGCACGCCAGAGGACGTCGCCGCCGTCCCCGGCAGCTACACCGGCGCGGTGCTGGCTCCGCTCCTCGGCATCACACGAGGCCAGCAGGTCCCCAAGCGGACCACCAGACCGGCCGGCAAACGGGGTGGCAGGTCGGCCACCAAACCACCGGTCAAACGGGCGGCCGTCAAGTCCGCCAACGGGACGGCCGCCAAGTCCGCCAACGGGACGAGGGGGACCGCGTCCACGCCCACCTCCAGGGCCAAGCCCGCCGTCGGCGCCGGCCGCCGCTGACCGCAGAGGCGGGGCCGGACCGGACGACGCAACGGCCCGTCGCTCAGGTGGTGGCCAACATCCTCTCGAGGGCCACCCGGGCCCACGTCGCCGTTTCCTCGTCGACGGTGATCCGGTTGCGGACATCGCCGTCGACCAGGCCTTCGAGGATCCAGGCCAGATGGGGGGCGTCGATGCGGAACATGGTCGAGCACGGACAGACCAGAGGGTCGAGTGAGACCACCGTCTTGTCCGGCGTCTCGTCGTCGAGACGATGGACCAGATGG
>DASZGT010000067.1:0-2626 GCA_035938575.1 Acidimicrobiales bacterium | reverse complement strand
GAGCTGGTCTTCGGCCATCCCGAGGCGCTGGCCGACCTCAACGCCATCACCCACCCCGCCATCGGAGTCGAGATGATCGCCCGCAAGGACCGCTACGGAGGAACCGGGGACATCGTGGTGCTCGACATCCCCCTGCTGCGGCCCGCCCACCGCGAGTTGTTGGACCTGGGGGCGGTGGTGGTGGTCGACGCCCCGACCGACGTCGCCCTCCAGCGGCTGGTGAGCCAGCGGGGGATGGAGAAGGCCGACGCCGAGGCCAGGATCGGGTCCCAGGCTGATCGCGAGACCCGCCTGGCGGGGGCGGACGTGGTCATCGACAACTCCTCCGACCACGATCACCTCCGGGCCGAGGTCGAACGGGCCTGGGCGGTCCTGCTGGAGCTTCGGGCCCGGCAGTCCGGGCTGCCGGCCGACGGCGCCTGAGGCCCTGGTCTCGCCCCCGGGCCCCGGAACCGGCGTCGCACCCTCCCGGTACCATCCACCTATGCCCGATTTCGAGGTGGTCTCGCCGTTTCGCCCCGCCGGGGACCAGCCCCAGGCCATCGCCGGGCTGGTCGAGGGCCTGCATCGGGGTGACCGCTACCAGACGCTGATGGGCATCACCGGCTCGGGCAAGACGGCCACCATCGCGTGGACCATCGAAGGGGTCCAGCGGCCCACGCTGATCATCGAGCCGAACAAATCGCTGGCCGCCCAGCTGGCCGCCGAGCTCAAGGAATTCTTCCCCCGCAACCGGGTCGAGTACTTCGTCTCGTACTACGACTACTACCAGCCCGAGGCGTACGTGCCCTCGTCGGACACCTACATCGAGAAGGACTCCTCGATCAACGACGAGATCGACCGGCTCCGTCATGCCTGCACCTCGTCGCTGCTGCTCCGGCCTGACACCATCGTGGTGGCCTCGGTGTCCTGCATCTACGGATTGGGCTCGCCCGACGAGTACCGCGACCGGATCGTGGCCCTCCGGCCCGGGGAGGTACACGACCAACGGACGCTGCTCCGGCGCTTGGTCGAGCTCCAGTACTCCCGCAACGACGTGACGCTGTCCCGCGGCCAGTTCCGGGCCCGGGGGGACACGCTCGAGATCCACGCCGCCTACGAGAGTCACGCCGTCCGCATCGAGTTCTTCGGGGACACCGTGGAGCGGATCCGGCCCTTCGACGTGACGACCGGGGAGATCGGCGAGGAGCTCGAGGAGCTGGTGGTGTTCGCCAACACCCACTACGGCGCCGGCGACGAGCGGCTGCAGAAGGCCGTCGTCAGCATCGAGGCCGAGCTCCGCAGCCGATTGGCCGAGCTGGGCGAGGCCGGCAAGCTGCTCGAGTCCCAGCGGCTCCGCATGCGCACCGAGTACGACCTCGAGATGCTGGCGGAGACCGGGGTCTGCAGCGGGATCGAGAACTACAGCCGCCACCTGGACGGTCGGTCTGCGGGCGAGGCGCCGTTCACCCTGCTCGACTTCTTCCCCAAGGACTTCCTGGTCGTGCTGGACGAGAGCCACGTGGCCGTGCCCCAGCTCCGGGGCCAGTTCGCCGGGGACCGCTCGCGCAAGGAGACGCTCGTCGACCACGGGTTCCGACTGCCGTCGGCCATGGACAACCGGCCGCTGCGGTTCGAGGAGTTCATCGAGCGGACCGGCCAGGCCATCCTGCTGTCGGCCACGCCCGGGCCCTGGGAGCTGGAGCACAGCGCCAATGTCGTCGAGCAGGTGATCCGGCCGACCGGCCTGGTCGACCCCGAGGTGGACATCCGGCCCACCACCGGCCAGATCGACGACCTGCGCGAGCAGATCGACGCCACCGTGGCCAACGGCAACCGGGTGCTGGTGACCACCCTCACCAAGAAGATGGCCGAGGATCTGACCGACTACCTTGCCGAACAGGGTGTGCGCGTCCAGTACCTCCACTCCGACGTGGACACCATGGCCCGAGTGGAGATCCTGCGCGAACTGCGCCTGGGCGCGTTCGACGTGCTGGTGGGCATCAACCTCCTCCGCGAGGGCCTCGACCTTCCCGAGGTCTCCCTGGTGGCCATCCTGGACGCCGACAAGGAGGGGTTCCTGCGATCGACGTCGTCCCTCATCCAGACCATGGGTCGGGCGGCCCGCAACGTCAACGGGCGGGTGGTCATGTACGCGGACCGCATCACCGACTCGATGACCAACGCCATCGGCGAGACCCAGCGCCGGCGGGCCCGCCAGATCGCCTACAACGAGGCCCACGGGATCGACCCCGTCTCCATCACCAAGTCGGTGACCGACATCCTCGAACGGGTGCGCGGCGAAGGCATCGGGTCGGCGGCGATCACGTCGGGCCCCAACAGCCGCTCCGCCGCCGATCGCGCCCAGAGGGGGCGGGCTGGCGGGGTGGACCCCCGGGCTGCGGCGGCGGCGATGGCCCAGGCCGTCGGCCCGGACGCCGACGAGCTGTCGGGCCTGATCCATCGGCTCGAGTCCGAGATGAACCGGGCCGCCGAAGAGCTGCGGTTCGAAGAGGCGGCCCTGCTGCGCGACGAGATCACCGAGCTGCGGTCCCTGTTGGTCCGTGACCCGGTCGACGGCTCCCCGGTGCTCCCCGGGGACACGGCCGACGTCGACGCCACGGTCAGTGTCTGAGCCGGACCACCA
>DASZGT010000066.1:0-3832 GCA_035938575.1 Acidimicrobiales bacterium | reverse complement strand
TCCCTCGGACGCTTCGCGGTCGGCCCGCTTGGCCTGACTGGCCAGACCCTGCTCCCGAAGCCAGGTCACGGCCTTGTCCATGTCCCCGTCGTTCTCCTCGAGGGCTCGCTTGGCGTCGAGCATGCCCACCCCGGTCAGCTGGCGGAGCCTCTGGACGTCCTTGGCAGAGAAGGCGGGCACGGCTACGCCTCCCCGGACGGTGCGGCCTGCGTCTCCGAGGTGCTGTCGACGGGCGACGCCGGCTCCGCTCCGGCCGGGGCGTCCGGCGCCGTTGCATCGCCTGGCGTCGCTGCGGGTGGGGCCGCGGGTGCGGTTGTGGCTGCAACCAGAGCGGGCTCGGTCTCTGCGTCCGGCGGGGTGGTCGCAGAGGCGGCGGAGGCGGCAGGCGGTGGTGGTGGCGGAATAGCCGGGGCCGAGGCAGCAGGCGGTGGTGGCGCAACAGCCGGGGCCGGGGCGGCAGGGGGTGGTGGCGGAATAGCCGGGGCCGAGGCAGCAGGCGGAGCCGGTCGCTGCTGAGCAATGAACCGACCCTCGACGACGGCGTCGGCGACCACCCGGCACAGGAGCGCGCCCGAGCGGATGGCATCGTCGTTCCCCGGTATGACATGGGTGATCACGTCCGGGTCGCAGTTGGTGTCCACCACAGCCACCACGGGCAGCCCGAGCTTGTTGGCCTCGGTCACCGCGATGTGCTCCTTCTTGGTGTCGATCACGAAGATGGCGTCGGGAAGCCGATCGAGTCCCCGGATGCCTCCGAGGTTGCGCTGCAACTTCTCGAGCTCACGGGTGTGTCGCAGCGCCTCCTTCTTGGGCATGGCATCGAAGTCACCGGCCTTCTGCATGGCTTCGAATTCCTTCATCCGCTTGACCCGGGTCGAAACGGTCTGGAAATTGGTGAGCATCCCCCCCAACCAGCGCTCGTTGACATAGGGCATCCCGCAGGCATCGGCGTAGATGGCCACCGGGCCCTGGGTCTGCTTCTTCGTCCCGACGAAGAGGATGGTCCCGCCCCCGGCAACCAGGTCACGGATGTAGCCGTACGACTCCTCGATCCCCTTCATGGTCTGGCGGAGGTCGATCAGGTAGATCCCGTTCCGCTCCCCGAGGATGAAGCGACGCATCTTGGGGTTCCATCGCCGGGTCTGGTGCCCGAAGTGGACGCCCGCGCCCAGCAACTGCTTCATGGTGACGACGGCCATGTGAATGCTCCTTGTGACGGTTGGTTCTCCCGGGCACAACACCCCCCGCAAGGGGGGCGACCGTGGACGCGACCGGGTGCGATCGGTACCGCTCGAATGCCAGGCCGGAATGACCAGGCCCCTCCATGATACTGCCCCCGGCGCTCGTGCTCCAACCGGCTCGGCGCCCCTACAAGGCGGGACTCACCCGGTGGCGGAGGTGGACACCCGCTTGGACGCAGGAGTGCCGGCGCCGCTCCCGGCCGCGGCCTTGGCCTTGGGCGCCTCCGGCCGGCGGCCGGCGGCCTCGGGTCGATCGGCCAGTTTGGCCCGCAGCTGCAGGACGGCCTTGGTGTGGATCTGGCACACCCGGCTCTCGGTGACGCCCAGGATGTCGCCGATCTCCGCCAGGGTCAGACCTTCGTAGTAGTACAGGGTGAGCACGGTCTTCTCTCGCTCGGCCATCTGGCTGACCGCCTGGATCAAGGCCTCCTTGGTCTCTTTGACCTCGAAGGTGTCCATCGGGCCCGCCGTGCTGTCGGGCAACGTTTCTCCCAGGGTCGACCGGTCCGACCGGTCCCCGCCGCGGAAGACCTCGTCGAGCGCGACCACCCCCACGAACGAGATCTTGCGGAGCGCCGTCTGGAACTCGGCGTCGGTCATCTCGAGGTCGGCCGCCACCTCGGCGTCGGTGGGTGTGCGGTGCAGCGTCGACTCAAGCTTCGAGTACGACTGCTCAACCGCACGCGCCTTGGCCCGGACCGACCTCGGGACCCAGTCGATGGAGCGGAGCTCGTCGATGATGGCACCCTTGATGCGGGGGATGGCATAGGTCTCAAACTTGATCTTCCGGAGCGGCTCGAAGCGTTCGATGGCATCGATCAGCCCGATGATCCCGTAACTGGCCAGGTCGGCTTCGTCCACGTGGCGCGGGAGACCGACCGACACCCGGCCGGCCACGTACTTGACCACGGGGGCGTAGTGGATGATGAGCTGGTCGCGCAGCGCACGAGCCCCGGTCTTCTTGTATTCGGCCCACAGCCCGTCAATGCCGTGTCCCACCGTGTCGACTTGGGTAGCCAATTGTCCCCTTAGGCCCTCGGGTGCGTTCCGGAATACACCGTAAGCAGGCGTTCCTTACTCACATGAGTGTAGACCTGCGTGGTCTGCAAGCTGGCGTGACCGAGCAATTCCTGCACCACCCTCAGGTCGGCCCCCCCGTCCAACAGGTGGGTGGCGAAGCTGTGGCGGAGGGCGTGGGGGTGGGTCGGGACCGGCGATCGACGGTCCAGGATCCGTCGCACGTCGCGGGGCCCGAGGCGGTGATGCCGACGGTTGAGAAATAGGGAGCTACCTGGGCTTTCATCGCCGGCAAGGACCGCCCGAGGGCCGTCCAGCCACGTCCGGACCGCCTGGGCGCAGCGGGTGTGGATCAGGACCTGGCGCTGCTTGGACCCCTTCCCGGTCACGGTGACCACCCGACGGGCAAAGTCGACGTCGCCGACGTCCAGGCTGCAGAGCTCGGCCACCCGGAGACCGCTGCCGTAGAGCAGCTCCAGAACCGCATCGTCCCGTCGGTCGACGGCCTCCGGCAGCCCGGATGCCCCCCCGGCCTGGGGCTCCAGCAGCTGGTGGAGCTCGCCGTGGCCGAGCACCCGGGGCAGGCGCGACTCGGGCGAGGGAGCGGACAGCCGGGTCGAGGGGTCGGCTGCGACCAGGCCCCGCTTGGCGCACCATTGGAAGTAGGAGCGGAGCGAGGCCGCCGTGCGGGCGATGGTGGCCCTCGAGTACCGGCGGGTGGCCAGAAAGGCCAGGTATCGCCGGAGCACGATTCGGTCAACATCAGCAGGGCCGGCCGCCCCGCCCCGCTCGGCCCACGCGACGAACCGCTCGGCATCGGAGGAGTAGGCGCGCACCGAGGCCGGGGACAGGCCTCCCACCGACCGGCGAAACGCTTCGATCTGCCAGGGCACGGGAAAACAGTACCGGGCACACCGGGCCTCGTTCGGGACCGCCCCCGCAGGCGCCTCGACGACCGGGCAAGAATTCCTCCGCGGCACCGGAGCGGGGGCTATCGTCATGGCGTCACCTGCCGTTCATCGTCTCTTTTGGAGGGCCACGAGGGACGAATGCGCTGGTTCGTCAGCCGAGGAGACGGTTCCGCCTCGGTCAGAGCACTAAGGGGGAATATGTCCGATCGAATCGATCGTCGTTCGTTTTTGGCACGGGGGGCGGTTGCCGGGGCCGGCCTCGCCGTGGTCGGGACATCAGGTGGCCTGTTGGCCGCCTGCAGTTCGGGTTCGGGCTCCAGCTCCTCGTCGGCCGCCAGTTCCGTGCATCCGAACGGCGTCACGTCCGCCACCCCCAAAAAGGGCGGTGCACTGATCTTCGGCACCGAGGCCGAGGAGGTCGGGTTCAGTACCACCAAGGGAACATTCGACACCACCGGCATCCTGTACGCCCGCACCGTCTTCGACCCCCTGGCCATCCTCGGTGCCGACGGATCGGTCCAGCCGTACCTGGCCCAGTCAATCACCCCCAACACCGACTACACCGTGTGGACCATCACCATGCGCCCCAATGTGATCTTCCACAACAACGCCCCGTGCGACGGGGCGGCGATTGCGGCCAATCTGCAGCAGCAAAAGGATGCG
>DASZGT010000065.1:0-2599 GCA_035938575.1 Acidimicrobiales bacterium | reverse complement strand
GGTGGCCGCCTGCCGGGGGCGCATGCTCAGGGCATTCAGCGTGCGCAAGGAGGCCAAGGGCCACGGGGGTGGGGGCCGGATCGCCGGAGCCCTCGACCCCGGCGACCGGGTGGTGGTCACCGAGGACACGGTGACCCGGGGCACCTCGCTGCTCGAGGCCGCCCGGGCCGTCCGGGACGCCGAGGGCGTGCCCGTCCTGTTGGTGGCCGTCGTCGACCGGGGCGGCACCGTCGAGGCCATGGCCGCCGCCGAGGGGATCCCCTTCCGGGCCCTTTTGACCGCTCCGGACCTGGGCTTCGACTACGAGGGAGGCTGACCCGCTGGGGGCGGGCGCTCAGCGCAGCCGGGTCAGCACGATCGCCTGTTCCGGGCAGGCCACCACGCACAGCCCGCAGGCGCGGCAGTCGTCGGCGTTGGGCGTGTAGGCCGACAGCATGCCGTGGGCCCGGACCTTCAGTCGCGCCACCCGCCCCAGCGCCTGGTAGTCCCCTTCATCGATGCGACGGACCTCGAACACGTCGTTGGGGCACACGTCGATGCAGTCGCGCTTGCCTTCGCACCGGGCATGGTCGATGACCGGCGCATAGCTGGCGGCGGGTGCGGCGCACCGCTCACCCGGGCGGTCCGGATGGGCGGCGGCCCGCCGCTTCTTCTCGAGCCTGCCGGCCTTCTGCTTGGCCATCGTCCTGTGCCCTAATCCGCTTCGCCGTCGTCGGCAATGCCGTCGGCGAGGACCAGGTAGATGCGGCGCCGGGTGTCGTTGAGGATCTCCCCGACCGCTGTGACCTGGCGCTCGGTGCCGGCCCGGCCCACCTGGTAACTGGCCGCCGCCACCTCACCCATGAGGCTACGGAGGTTGACCAGCGATCGGTCGGCACCGCGCGCCGCGTCCTCCCAGGGCGCCGGTCCGTCCCCGGCGGCTTCAGCGGCAGCCCGTCCCTCGTCGGTCAGGTTGAACACCCGACGCCCTTCGGACCTTGTCGCCGTCACCAGTCCCTGATCCTCCATGGCCTGCAGGGTGGGGTACACCGAACCGGGGCTCGGCCGCCACACGCCTCCACTGCGCTCGGTCAGCTCGGTGATGATCTGGTAGCCGTGCATCGGCTCCTCGGCCAGGAGGGCGATGATGGCCGCCCGCACGTCGCCTCGTCCCACCTTGGCCCTCCGACCGAACATCGGCCCGCCGAAGCCCGGCCCGAATTCGCCGTGGCGCCCGAACCCCGGCCCGAATCCGTCGGGGCGGCCCCGCCCCCGACCCCGTCCCCCGGCCCGACTGCGGGCCAGGTCGCCGAGGCGGTCATGGGGATGCCCCGCCGGGGAGAACCCCGGCCCGAACCGGGGCTCACCCTCTGTCTCCCTGTCGAATCTCCTGTGTCCGTGCATCACGCACCTCCGTCCGTCCCTGTGGCCCACCCCGGTGGCGGACCCTGTGGAGCGTCTATCCTGATCGCTCTCGTTCGGTTACGATATATCGCAATATAGCCGATGTCAAGGGGGTCCAGGTGTCGAAGGATCCCGAGGGTGGGCAGCCCGTTGACCCCGAGGCCCCCGTGGTCGGGACACCCCTCGAGCTGGTCACCACAACTACCATCCGTCAATGCAGCTCGCACCGCGCTATGACGGCCGCCCGCCCCTGAGTGTCGAGGTGCCATTCCCCGATCCGTCCGTGCCCCTTGTGCGTCAGCGTCGCCGCTTGGCCGACATCCTCGGTGCCCTCGAGGTCGGTCAGTGGACCGTTGCCAGTCGGTGCTCGGGATGGTCGGTGCACGATGTGGTCGCGCATCTCGTCGGCGTCAATCGATTCTGGGCGCTGTCCGTGCGATCGGCGCGGGCCGGCAACCCGACCCGTCTGTTGGTGGGCTTCGACCCGGTGGCCACCCCTCGGCTGATGGTCGAACCCATGCACGACCTGGCGTCCGGTGCGGTGCTGGATGACTTCATCGCCAGCGTCGACGATCTCGCCGATGCCCTTGACGGCGTCAATGACGGGTCGTGGTCGCTCCTGGCCGAAGCCCCACCCGGCCACATCGCCCTGCGCGCCGTGGCTCTCCACGCCTTGTGGGACGGCTGGGTCCATGAGCGGGACATCGTCCTGCCTCTGGGGCTGACGCCGGTGGAACAGGACGATGAAGTGACGGCCAGTCTCCTCTATGCGGCCGTCCTCGGTCCCGCCCTGCTGGCTGCCGGCGGTGTCACCCGTTCAGGGGCCCTGGCCGTCCACGCCGAACACCCGACCGTCCGGTTTGTCGTCGACGCCGGCGAGACGGTCGTTGCTCGCCCACCGGGGCCGGCCGACGCCGACGCCCCGCGCCTGGAAGGCCCTGCGGTGGAGATGGTCGAGGGCCTCAGCCGCCGGATCCCGCTCCGCCATGGGCTCTCCGCAGACGACCGGTGGCTGGTGGACGGACTGGCCGAGGTGTTCGACCCGACCTCCGCCTGAATGTCGTCCCGATCCTCTGTTCCCTCCCGTGGTCGGGACCGGCGTCGATCCGGTGACCTCACGCTTTTCAGGCGCGCGCTCTACCAACTGAGCTACCCGACCTCGCCTCGGCGAACCGAGGTGGCGGACCTGACGGGATTTGAACCCGCGACCTCCGGC
>DASZGT010000064.1:0-1745 GCA_035938575.1 Acidimicrobiales bacterium | reverse complement strand
CAAGGGGGCGTTCACCCACATGTCGATGTACCAGGCGGACATCGTCGTCAACGACATCTTGGGGAGACCGGTGGTGGCGGCCGACTATCGGGCCGTCCCCCGGGTCACCTTCACGGATCCGGAGATCGGCTCGGTGGGGCTGGGTGAGCGTGAGGCCCGCCAACGGGGCCTCGAGGTGCGGGTGGGGATGGCCCAGATCCCCGCCTCGACCAGGGGGTGGATCCACAAGGCGGGCAACCGGGGCTTCATCAAGCTCGTGGCGGACGCCGACCGGGGAGTGCTGGTCGGGGCGACCTCGGCGGGCCCCTGGGGTGGCGAGGTGCTCGGGCTCCTCACCCTGGCCGTCCACGCCGAGGTGCCCACGACGCGGCTTCGGCACATGATCTACGCCTATCCGACCTTCCACCGGGCCATCGAGGCCGCCGTGAAGGACCTCGTCGGAGGGTGAAGCCGCAGCCGCGGCCGGTGTCGGGACGGCGGGTCCGTCAGACGGGCCGTGGCCCGGGGCCCGTCACGAGGACGGTCGGGCCACCGTCATCAGGAATTCGTCGCCGTCGGAGGCGTACATGGATTCGACCACGAACCCGCACTCGTTGAGCTCGGCCTCGAGCGCCGCCGGGGAGAACTTGGTGCTGATCTCGGTGAGCATCTCCTCGCCTGCTCTGAAGGCCAGGTCCAGGTCGAGGTCGGCCACATGGATCTTCTGGTCCTGGTCGGACCGCAGCCACATCTCGATGCGCTGGTCGGGCTCGTTCCATCGGGCCACGTGCTCGAACCGGGCGGGATCGAAGTCGGCCCCGAGCTCGCGGTTGAGCACGTGGAGCACGTTGCGGTTGAATTCGGCGGTCACCCCGGCCTCGTCGTCGTAGGCATCCACCAGGCGAGTGCGGTCCTTGACCAGGTCGGTCCCGAGCAGCAGCCGATCGCCCATCATCATGACCTTGCCGAGTTGGATGAAGAACTCGCGCCGCTGCCCCGGGTCGAGATTGCCGATGGTCCCGCCGAGGAAGGCGAACAGCCGACGGCCGTCCGTGGGCAGGAGGTCGAGGTGCCGGTGGAAGTCGCCGACCACGGCACTGACCTCCACACCCGGGTACTCATCGGCCAGGGCGGTGGCGGCCTCCCACAGCGTCGTGTCGCTCACGTCGAGGGGCACGAACCGCCGGAGGAGACCGGTCGACTGCATGGCGTCGAGGAGCACCCGTGACTTCTCGCAGGTACCCGCGCCCAGCTCCACCAGCGTGTCCGCTTCGGAGCCCTCGGCGATGTCCTTGGCGTGGGCGTCGAGGATCGAGCGCTCGGACCGGGTCGGGTAGTACTCCGGCAGCCTGGTGATGGCATCGAACAGCTTGCTGCCGCGTTCGTCGTAGAAGTAGACGGGCGGGAGCATCTTGGGCGCCGCCGTGAGGCCGGTCCGGACGTCCTGCTCCATGGCGTCCCGGAGATCGCGGGGCGACAGGTGGATGTCGATGGTGGGGGGGATGACGTCGGTCATGGGCTGTGCATTCCTTCGGCGCGGAGGGTCGGTCCCGCCCGGGTCAGCCGTTTCTGGCCATCCGCAGGCCGGAGAACGCCCACCGGGCCGACGGCGGGAAGAAGTTCCGGTACGAGGCCCGGATGTGGTCGGGCGGGGTCACGCACGATCCGCCCCGGAGCACGTACTGGTTGACCATGAACTTGCCGTTGTACTCGCCCACGGCCCCGGGTGCGGGCTCGAACCCCGGGTAGGGGCTGTAGGCCGAGGA
>DASZGT010000063.1:0-7633 GCA_035938575.1 Acidimicrobiales bacterium | reverse complement strand
AGCTCGGTGATCGACACCACCGGAATCAGCTTGTCGAGCTGTTTGATGATCTGATCCAGCGGGGAGGACTCCACGTCCACGACGATGGTGATCCTGCTGAAGCGCTCGTTGTCGGACGGCGCCACGGCCAGGCTGAAGATGTTGTAGCCCCGGCGGGAGAACAGCCCCGCCACCCGGGCCAGCACCCCCGACTTGTTCTCCACCAGCACCGTGAGGGTGTGGTGACGCTTGTCCGTGCCGTAGACGCTCATCCTCCGTCTCCCCCGGTCAGCGACGGGTCGACGATGATGTCGTCGTTCGAAGCGCCGGCGGCCACCATCGGGAAGACCTTCTCGAAGGCATCGGTACGAAAGTCGATCACCACCGGACGGTCGTCGATGTCGTTGGCCTTGTCGATGGCCGACGCCACCTCCTCGGTCGAATCGACGCGGATGCCCACGCATCCCATGGACTCGGCCCAACCCACGTAGTCAGGCAGATCCGGCGAGAGGTAGACCTCGGAGTAGCGCTCTCCGTAGAACATCTCCTGCCACTGGCGAACCATCCCCAGGTAGGCGTTGTTGAGAATGGCGATCTTCACCGGGATGCGCTCGGAGCTGGCCGTCACCAATTCCTGCGCGGTCATCTGGAAGCAGCCGTCTCCGTCCACGGCCCACACCATCTTGTCGGGCCGGCCCACCTTGGCACCGATGGCCGCCGGCACCGCGAATCCCATCGTGCCGAGGCCGCCCGAGTTGACCCAGGTGTACGGATAGTCGAACTGCCACCACTGGGAGGCGAACATCTGATGCTGGCCCACCCCCGAGGCCACGATGGTGTCGTCGGGAGTGGCATCCCGCAGCGCCTCCAGCACGAACTGGGGCTTGAGGGCACCCGAACCGGGCTGTTGGTCATAGACCAGCGGGAACCGCACCTGCCACTGGCTGAGTTGGGCGCGCCAGGGGATGAGTCGTTCGCGCGGGTGCGACGCGGCCACCGAGCCTGGCGTGGCGGGTGCGCCGGACACGGCATCGGAGGGCGCCCCGCCCGAGCCGCCGCGGGTGGCATCCGAATGGGGCAGCCCGAGGTCAGCCAGAGCGACCAACATCTCGTCGATCACCAGGCGGCAGTCGCCGGCCACGGCGACGTCGGCGTGGCGCACCTTGTGGAGCTCGGCGGGATCGATGTCGACATGGATGATCTTGGCATCGGGAGCGAATGCGTCCACCCGTCCGGTCACCCGGTCATCGAACCGGCTACCCAGTGCGATCAACAGGTCCGAGCGCTGCATGGCCGTCACCGCGGTGTAGTTGCCGTGCATGCCCGGCATGCCCAGGCACAGCGGATGCGAGTCGGGAAAGCACCCCCTGGCCATCAGGGTAGTGACCACCGGGATACCCGTCCGCTCCGCCAGCTCTCGCAAGCCCTCGGCGCCCCGGGCCTTGAGGATGCCGCCGCCCGCGTAGATCACCGGCCGCTCGGCGGCCAACAACATCTCGACGGCCTGGCGCACCAGCACCGGATCACCCTCGGTCAGCGGGTGGTAGCCGGGGAGATCGAGGTCGGACGGCCCGGGGTGGTACCACTCCATGGGTTTGATGGCCACGTCCTTGGGCACGTCGATCAGCACCGGGCCGGGACGACCGGTGGTGGCCACGTGAAACGCCTCGGCCACCACCCGGGGGATGTCGGCTCCGTCGGTGATCAACCAGTTGTGCTTGGTGATCCCCATGGTGATGCCGGTGATGTCACTCTCCTGGAAGGCGTCGGTCCCGATGGCCGAGGTGGCGACCTGGCCGGTCACCACCACCAGCGGGATCGAGTCCATGTAGGCGTCGGCCAGCGGGGTGACGATATTGGTGGCTCCGGGCCCGCTGGTGACCATGGCCACACCGGGCCGGCCGGTGACCTGCGCATAGCCCTCGGCCATGTGGCCCGCGCCCTGCTCGTGGCGCACCAGGATGTGCCGGATCGACGAGTCGATGATCGGGTCGTAGACCGGCAGGATGGCGCCGCCGGGGAGGCCGAACATGACCTCCACCTGCTGCATCTCCAAGCTCTTGATCAGCGCTTGTGCTCCTGTGAGTTCCATCGGGTGCTCCTTGTCGGCGATGGTCGGTTGTGGTGGCGGGCGGGTGATCCGGATCTCGGGGCCGGTGACCTGTGACGGGACATGAAAACGACCTCCCGTTCGGGAGGTCGGAAAGCGCACACGGCGAGAGAGCGTCGTGTGCGCTACGAAACGAGTACCAGGGTTATCTGCAAGTATGACGGGCTCACGTGCATGGTCCCCACAGTCTGACACGGCCCGGGTGGTCCCGACAAGCGCGTCCCGAAAGACGGTTCACGGGTCCCTTCCGGCAACCGGCGGGGCGGGCGACCACGTCCCCGTCCCGCCACCGCCCTTTTGGTTCAGGGCTCGGTGATGGCGCCCCGTTCGGCTCCCGTCACCAGTCGGGCGTACTTGGCCAGCACGCCCGACGTGTAGCGGGGGGCGGGGTGCTTGAGCCCGCGGCGGCGGCGTTCGAGCTCACCGTCGTCGACCATCAGATCGAGCGTGTGATTGACCACATCGACGACGATGCGATCGCCGTCCGCCACCAGGCCGATGGGGCCCCCGCCGACCGCCTCCGGGGCCACGTGGCCGATACAGAAGCCCTGGGTCCCACCGGAGAACCGGCCATCGGTGATCAGCGCGCAGTCACCGCCTCGCCCGACCCCCTTCATGGCCCCGGTCACCGCCAGCATCTCCCGCATGCCCGGGCCGCCCTTGGGCCCTTCGTAGCGGATGACCATGACGGTGTTGGGCTGGATCGACCCGCCGAGGATGGCCTCCATGGCCAGATCCTCCCCGTCGAACACCCGGGCCGTCCCGTCGAAGCTCAGCTGGTCGAGCCCCGCCACCTTGACCACGGCGCCCTGGGGGGCCAGCGTTCCCCTCAGGACGGCGATGCCCCCCTGGACGTGGATGGGATCGTCGATGACATGCACGACGTCCCCGTCCGGGGCCGGTGGGCTGAGTGCGGCCAGATTCTCCGCCACGGTCATCCCCGTCACGGTCATGCAGTCACCGTGGAGGAGGCCGGCGTCGAGGAGCTCCTGCATCACCACCGGGACACCGCCGATCCGGTCGAGGTCGCTCATGTGGTACTTCCCGTGCGGCTTGGTGTCGGCGAGGTGGGGAACCCGGGCCGCCACCTGGTTGAAGTCGTCCAAAGCCAGCTCCACCCGGGCCTCATTGGCGATCGCCAACAGGTGGAGCACGGCGTTGGTGGAGCCCCCGAGGGCCATGGTGACGGCAATGGCGTTCTCGAACGCCGGCCTGGTCATCACCTGACGCGGGCGAATGCCGGCGCGGAGCAGGGCCACCACCGCCTGCCCCGAACGGAAGGCGGCATCGTCCCGGCGGCGGTCGACGGCGGGGGGCGACGAGCTGCCCGGGAGGGACATGCCCAGGGCCTCGGCCACCGAGGCCATGGTGTTGGCCGTGAACATTCCGGCGCACGAGCCCTCGGTGGGACAGGCGTTGTGCTCGATCAGGCTCAGCTCCTCGTCCGTGAGCGCCTCGACGGCATGAGCACCAACCGCCTCGAACACCGAGGTGATGTCCAGGGCCCGGTCGCCCACCCGACCCGGGAGGATGGAGCCGCCGTAGACGAACACGCTCGGCAGGTTCAACCGGGCGGCGGCCATGAGCATGCCGGGCAGTGACTTGTCGCACCCGGCCAGAGTGACCAGGCCGTCGAACCGTTCGGCGTGCATGACCGTCTCCACCGAGTCGGCGATGACCTCACGGCTCACCAATGAGGCGCGCATGCCCTCGTGGCCCATGGAAATGCCGTCGGACACTGCGATGGTCATGAATTCGAGCGGGAAGCCGCCGGCCTGCCGGACACCATCCTTGGCCCGCTTGGCCAATCGCTCGAGCGGCAGGTTGCACGGGGTGACCTCGTTCCACGACGACGCCACCCCGATCTGAGGCTTGTCCCAGTCCTCGTCGGTCATGCCGACCGCCCGCAGCATGGCCCGGGCCGGGGCCCGGGTCGGACCGTCGGTCACCTCGAAGCTGCGAGGTTTGAGTCCGACCAGGGGCTCTTCCGCGGGATCGGTGCCTGTCGCTTCGCTCATCCCTGCATGGTACGACGTCGCCGTCGGGAGGCGGACGTGCGCGCCGACCGACCAATTGGCATACTTGATGTCAATTAAGCCCAGCACGGCTGGGGCCGTCGATCCCGAAGGTGACCAGTCCGATGGATGTGCTTCGTACCCCTGACAGCCGCTTCGAGGGGTTGCCCGGATTCGGGTTCGCGCCCCACTATGCCGAGCTCTCCGATCAGGACGGTGGTGCCCTCCGGGCTCACTACCTCGATGAAGGGCCGCCGGACGGCCCGACGGTCGTCCTGCTCCACGGGGAGCCGTCGTGGAGCTACCTCTACCGGCACATGGTTCCCGTGCTGGCCGATGCCGGCTTGCGCGCCGTGGCCCCCGACCTGGTGGGTTTTGGCCGCTCCGACAAGCCGACCCCGCGATCCGAGTACACCTTCGCCCGCCATGTGGAGTGGATGCGTGAGCTCCTCTTCGACCGGCTCGACCTGTCCGGGGTGACCCTGGTGTGCCAGGACTGGGGCGGCCTGATCGGCCTTCGGCTGGTCGGCGAGCACCCGGAGCGCTTCGACCGGGTCGTGGCCGCCAACACCTTCCTGCCCACCGGTGACACCCAGCCCGGTGAGGCCTTCCTCGGATGGCTCAAATTCTCCCAAGAGGTGGAGGACTTCCCCACCGGCATCATCGTCAACGCCGGCTGTGTCTCCGAGCTGAGCCCGGAGGTCATCGCGGCATATGACGCCCCGTTTCCCGACCAGTCCCTCGCCGAGGGCGCGCGGCAGTTCCCGACGCTGGTGCCGATCTCCCCCGACGACCCCGCAGCACCAGCCAACCGCCGGGCCTGGTCGGTGCTCGAGACGTTCGACAAGCCGTTCCTCACCGCCTTCAGCGACGGCGATCCCATCACGGCCGGTGCCGAGCGGCAGTTGCAGGCCCGCATCCCTGGTTGCCGCGGCCAACACCATATGACCATCGCCGGAGGCGGCCACTTCCTCCAAGAGGACAAGGGTCCCGAGTTGGCTCGGGTGGTCGTCGATTTCATCCGCGCCACCTGACCGGCGGCCCCGGTCAAGGCTGCGGGAGACCGTCCGGCACGACCGGGGCGTCCAGAGCCTGCAGGCGCCGATCGATGAACCGGCGTTCCGCCTCATTGTTGGTCTGCTGGCGGGCCCGTCGGTAGGCGACGGCAGCCTCCTCGAGCCGTCCCGACCTGCGGAGCAGGTCCGCCCTGGTGGCCTGGTAGAGGTGGTACTCGGCCAGCGGGCGGGCCAGGGCCGGGTCGTCCAACAACGAGAGGCCGGCCGCCGGCGAATCGGCCATGGCCACGGCAACGGCGCGATTGAGCTGCACCACCGGCGTGGGCTCCCAGAGGAGCAGGGCGTCGTACAGGCGGACGATGATGTTCCAATCGGTGAGGTCAGATCGAGGTGCGGACGCATGGACGGCGCTGATCGACGCCTTCACTTGGTAAGGACCGGGTCGCTCCATGCTCCGCGCCCGGTCCAAGAGGGCCAGTCCGGCGGCCACCTCGTCGGTGTCCCAACGCGAGCGATCCTGCTCCTCGAGGGTGAGGGGGACCCCATGACGGTCGACCCGGGCGTCGCGGCGTGCGTCCTGAATGTGCATCATGGCAGCCAGGCTCAGCGGCTCGGGACTGTCCGGCATGAGGTCGATGACCACGCCGATCAGGCGCAGTGCCTCATCGCAGAGATCCACCTTGACCAGGTCGGTGCCGGAGGGAGGGAGGTAGCCGGCGTTGAAGATCAGATAGACCACCGCCAGCACGGCCGCCAGCCGATCAGGTAGTTCGTCGGGACCAGGGACCCGGTAGCCGATCCCCGCCTGTCGGATCTTGCGCTTGGCCCGCACGATGCGCTGCGCCAAAGCCGTCTCGGAGATGAGAAAGGCCTTGGCCACCTCCTCGGTGGACAGCCCTCCGAGCGACCGCAGGGTGAGGGCCACCTGAGCTTCGAGGGTGAGCGCGGGATGGCAGCAGGTGAAGATCAGGCGCAGTCGATCGTCGGCGATGGGTTGGGTGCCGTCCCCGATGTCCCAGGCCACCGACAGCTCGCCCCACGCCCGGTTGCGCCGCTCCGAGGCGGCACCGCTGCGCAACCGGTCGATGGCCTTGCGCCTGGCCGTGGTGACCAGCCATCCGGCCGGGTTCTCCGGCACACCGCGGACCGGCCAGGTCGACGCTGCTGCTACCAGTGCGTCCTGAAGGGCATCCTCGGCCAGGTCGAAGTCCCGCAGGATGCCGATGAGGCGGGCGAGCACCCGGTCGCGATCAGCTCTGTAGGCGGCCTCGAGGGCGTCGCCCACCGAGCCTGGTCCATGGCCAGCCGGGTCAATGGCCAGCGCTACATCTCCGCCACGGGCCGGACCTCGACGGAGCCGAACTTGGCCGACGGCACCATGGCGGCCGCCTTCAGCGCCTGATCGAGGTTGTCGCATTCGATCACGTAGTAGCCGGACATCCACTCCTTGGTCTCTTCGAAGGGCCCATCGACGACCAGGGTCTCACCATTGCGGATCCGCACGGTGGTGGCGGTGCTGGGGTCATTGAGCGGAGCGCCGGTGTACGAACCCAGCTGCTCGCTGAACGCGGCGTAGTCCGCCATCAGCTGGCCCCATTCCGGGTCCCCCGGCGTGGGGTGGGTGTTGGGGTCATTGTGGATGATCAACATGTATTGCACTGGGCTCTCCTCGGTTCGTGGGTCGTGGTGTTCACGCCCGCATCCCCCAATTGACGGTGCCCTCGGGCCCCGATCGACATCCTGGGGACAATTTTCCGGGTCGGGCTCGATACTCCGACCCGTTCGGCCCGCGGGAGGCCGCCCGCGAATTTCGGGAACCAGGCTCATCTGGACGATACTGCCTCGATGGTCGATCGCAATGTGCTCGGCGGCGAGCTGGAGCTCTGCGGGGGCGATCCGGTGACCGGCTTCTATCGGGACGGCTGTTGCCACACCGGCCCCGAGGACCTGGGCAGCCACACCATCTGTGCCGTGGTCACCGCCGAGTTCCTCGAACACCAGCGAGGGATCGGCAACGACCTGACCACGCCGGTACCGGAGTTCCGCTTTCCGGGGCTCGTGCCCGGGGATCGTTGGTGCGTCACCGCGGTCAACTGGCTGCGGGCCCACCGGGACGGCGCCGCGGCCTACGTCGTCCTGGCCTCCACCCATGAACGCGCCCTCGAGGTCGTCCCTCTCGAGGCCCTCAGGGAGCACGCCGTCGACGTGCCTCCGGGCCCCGGCGATCTCGACAGCTGAGCGTTCAGCCCGAGCGCTTGCGCAGCGCCTTCCTCAACACGCCGTCGTAGGCGTCGAGGCCCTCGCGGTACAGCCTGGCCTCCGGCCCGGCCGCGATGCCGACCCGCTCGGGGATGATCCCCCAGATGGGGACTTTGGAGTCGGTCCACCACTGAATGGCCTCCTCGAGATCGTTGGTGCCCAATCGGGCGGCGCAGATGACGACGCCGAGGGGGGTGCCCTTGTCGATCAGGTCGAGGGTGGCCACCACCCGCGAGTACTCCACGCCACCGGCC
>DASZGT010000062.1:0-9873 GCA_035938575.1 Acidimicrobiales bacterium | reverse complement strand
ACTCCGTCCGGCTGGCACTGAATGGACTGGCCATCCTCGTCTTCCTGTTCGCGGTGACGGCGGCCCTGTTGTTCATCCATCGGTTCGCCGTGAACATGATCTACTACGACCAATGGGCCGACGTCGACCTCATTCGACACGCCCACAACGGCACCTTGAGTTTCGGCGAGTTGTGGGCCCAGCACAACGAGAACAGGATCTTCTTCCCCAACCTCGTCGTGCTCCTGCTGGCGTTCACCACGCACTTCAATGTGGTCACCGAGGTGTTCCTGAGCGTGGTGCTTCTGATCGCCACCACCGCGTTGCTGATCGTCGCCCACAAGCGCCGCTCGCCCGCGGTAGCCCTGATCTGGTACGGCCCGGTGGCTCTCGTGCTCCTGTCGTTCATCGCCGTCGAACCCCTGCTGTTCGGCTTCCTCATCTGCTGGAGCCTCGTCTTGGTGGCACTGGCCGCCGCCCTGTTCCTCCTGGACCGACCCAACCTGACCTGGCTGGCACTGTCCGGTGCCGCGGTCGCCGCGGTTGTCGGGAGCTACTCGTGCTTCGAGGGCTTGTTCATCTGGCCGGCCGGGCTGGTGCTCCTGTACCTCCGCAGGCGCTCGAGGTCTCACCTGCTCGTCTGGATCGGCTCCGGACTCGTCACCGGCGCCCTGTTCTTCTTCCATTTCGACTTCGTCGCCACCGCCGGCAACGAATCATCAGTACTTCGGCACCCTGGGGTGGCTCTGGAGTTCTTCTTCTCCTCCATCGGCAACGTCGTCGGCACCCAGTTCAACACTCCGACCGCCCAGAACAGCGGCGTCCTCCTGCTGGGAATCGTGATCTTCGTGATCGCCGTCTGGGCGCTGATCCAAGGCTTCCGCCGCACGGACTCGGGAGGGAGCCCGATCGGCGTGGCACTGATCTGCTTCGGATTGCTGTTCGTCGCCTTCATCACCCTGGGCCGGTCCCAACTGGGATTGGCCAGTGCATCACGGTTCTCGACGTGGGAGCTCACCATCTGGGTGGGGGCCTATTTGGCCTTGCTCGGCAGGCCTGCACGCCAGACCTCGCCTTACCGGTCGCGATGGGTGGACCTCCTGGAGGGATGGAAGACCTTTGCGCAACGGCAACGCGGTGGCCCGGACGGTGCGCGGGCCCGGGCCCGTCCCTGGGTGCAGCTGACCGACATGGTCGTGTGCGTCGTCTTGGCCCTGTGCATCCTCCTTCAGCTCACCCTCGGCACCGAGGGTGCGCTCCTCGACGCACGCGGCTGGCGCGGCGAGGAGATCTCGATCGCCGACGTGACCGCCAACATCGGAAAGGCGTCCGACCCCCTCGTCCAGAATACGCTGGGGGCCTACTCCCCTGGCTTCCTGCGACGGATGGCCGCGTTCGCAAAGTCGGACCGCCTCAGCCTCTTCGCCACCGGATCCGCCGCCGACTACTCCCGGCAGGGGTTGTTCCCGTATCTCCTCATCAGCGTGGTGCTTCCGATCCCCGGTGCCAGGTTGTCGGGCACCGAGCCGCTGGGCGCCAACGTCACTGCCACCACGGCGGCGCGTGTGCAGTTCCACCTGTCCGGGACATCACGGCCCGACGCAGTCATCGCCACCGCCACCCAGACCTTCTACGGCTGGCTGGCCAACTGGGATTCGACCACCGTCCCCGACGGGGTCTACCGGCTCCGGGCTGTCCTGCAGCGATCGGGTCGGGCCGATGCCTCCAGCACACCTGTCATCTTCGTCGTCGCCAACCGGGGACCGAGGATACGGGTGCGCTGAAGTCTGATGTGAACGGCGGCGGGGAGATTGTCCCCGAGGCCGCCAGTTGGAGAGTGTCACCCCCCCACTCCCGGTCCACCGGCTGACCATCGAGTCCCTAACCTGGGATGATGCAACCGGGCATCGCCCTCACGGTCTTCGCCCTCATCTTCGTGGCGGAGCTGCCGGACAAGACGATGATCGCCACGCTGATCATGGGCAGTCGGTATCGCCCGGTGCTGGTGTGGCTGGGCGCCACGCTGGCCTTCGGCGTCCATGCCGCCCTGGCCGTGGCCGTGGGCCAGCTGCTCCAGCTTCTCCCCCACCGCTGGGTCGAGGGGGTCACGGCCCTGCTCTTTGCCGCCGGCGCCGCCTACCTCCTGTTGGTGCCCGAGAAGGAGGCCGAGGAGCAAGGCGAGCGGGAGGCCGACACGGCCCGACGCGGGCTCAGGACGGTGACGCTGGCCTTCGTGGTCATCTTCGTCGGCGAGTTCGGCGACCTGACCCAGATACTCACCGCCAACCTGGCGGCCAAGTACCACCAGCCGGTGGCGGTGTTCGTCGGCGCCTTCGCCGGCCTGGCCAGCGTGGCTGCGCTGGGTGCCTTCGGAGGGAGGGCGCTGCTCCGGGTGCTGCCCCTGGCCGTGATCCGGAAGGCGGGCGGCGTGCTGCTGGCAGGCTTCGCCGTCTATTCCCTCGTCAGCCTGCTCCGGGGCTGATCCTGTGTGACATCGCACCCCCGGCGGCGGAGTGTCACTCGGGGTTCGGCGCGGCTTCCACGATGAACTGATAGCCGAACATGGTCGGCCACAGGCCGAGCATGACCTGGTCGGCCAGACGGAGGAGGCGCGCCTTGGTGCCCTTGAGACCCACCGCATCGAGGGGCAGCCCGACCGACTCGATGCGCCGCACCGAGAAGCCCTGGCGCTCGATGAGCCTTCGGATGCTGCGGCGGGTGAAGAATCGCAGATGGGTGGAGTCGAGGATCCCCCGTTGGTCGTAGTCGAACATTCCCATGGTCGATCGGGCCCTCGGGTACCAGTGGGCGACGTTGGGCACGCAGAAGATGGCAACACCGTCCAGGGACAGCACATCCCGTACCTGGGACATCAGCGCGCCGGGGTTCACCAGGTGCTCGAGCACATCGGCGGCGAGCACGATGTCGAAGTCGGATCCGGCCTCGTAGGGGATGCCCTGGTTGAGATCGGCTTTGATGAACACGTCCATCCGCTCGCCCACACCGGGGACCTCGGCCATGTCGACACCGGTCACGTGGTGGCCCATGGCGCGGAGCCGCTCGGCAAGGTGCCCACCCGAGCAGCCGAGGTCGAGGATCTTGCTGGGAGCGCGGGCGCTCAACTGCGAGGTGATGCGGCCGTGCGAGCTGTCCTCGCTGGGTTTCAGCTGATACTCCCCGCTGAGGGCAATCCGGCTTCCGTCTCCGAATCCGGCCTTCTGCAGGCGGTAGGCGACGACGTCCCTGGTCACGTCGCGGGCGTAGCGGATCCCGTTCACGTAACAGATCTCGTCCCCGTAGTAGGTGGGGATGGGCACCTCGACGACACGCAGGCCGGCGTCGTGCAGCTGGATGATGATCTGGGTGTCGAAGTTGAACCCGTCGGAGTTCCGTCGGAACGGGATCTGCTTGAGAGCATTGACCGAATAGGCGCGGTAGCCGGAATGGAACTCGGAGAGGTCCGTACCCAGGGCCGCATTCTCGAAGCGGGTCAGGATCCTGTTGCCCACGTACTTGTACAGGGGCATGCCCCCCTTTCGGGCCGCACCCTTGATCATGATGCGCGAGCCGAACACAGCATCCGCTCTGCCGTCCACGATGGGGGCGACCATCTCGGGAAGCGACTCCGGCGCGTACTGGCCGTCCCCGTGGAGCATCACCACGACATCGAGACCGTGCTCGATGGCCAGGTCGTAGCCGGCCTTCTGGTTGCCGCCGTATCCGAGGTTGGCGGGCTGCCTGATCAAGGTGATGGGCAGGTCCGAGACTTGTTGATAGCCCAGACCCACCAGGTAGGTCGAGTCCTGGCTGTGGTCATCGCTGACGATGACCTCTTCGATGTCCGGCCTGATGGCATCAGGGATCCGGTCGAGGACCTTGGCCAACGTCGTCGCCGCGTTATAGGCGACGACAAGCACTCCGATCCGTGCGTTCTCTGCCGTTGTCATGAAGTGATCTCTGCCGTTGTCATGAAGTAGCCCCCCGATGCCCATTCATACCTCCAAGAGCGTATTCGGCAAATTGGGAGAGCGAAAGACGACCCGAGGCCAGGCCGGGCCCGCGCCCGGAATCCCACAGCGACCGTAGGCTGACCACCACTCTCCGTCCGGAACACAGGCCGGAACGCTGGCCGGACCGCCGGCGGATCATGGCCGGCGATTGTGCATTCGACCAGGTGCTTCCTTCCCGAGTCACGCCGCTCGGCATCGGTCGATCCGCCTTCGTGACAGGCTTGGGGCATGAATTCCGGCACCACCTCGACCCACGCTGCTGGGGACGCCTCCGTCCGCGCCGATCGGCGGGAGCACCTCTTCTCGCTGGCCCGGGGCGCCACCGGCTTCATGCCCGACGATGAGGGGGAGGCCCTGTATCTGGCCGCCCTGCGGGCGGGCGCCTCGTTCGAGGATGCCACCTTCGTCGAGATCGGGGCGTGGTGCGGCAAGTCGACCGTGTACGTGGGCGCCGCAGCGGAAGCGACCGGGGCGGTGCTCTTCAGCCTCGACCACCACCACGGCTCCGAGGAGAACCAGGCCGGATGGGAGCACCACGATCCGTCACTCATCGACCCGGACACCGGACGCATCGACACCCTTCCCCACTGGCGGGGCACGGTCGTCAATGCCCAGCTGGAGGGCTCGGTGGTGGGCATCATCGGCGACTCGCCCACGGTGTCGGCCCACTGGCGCACGCCACTGGCGTTCTGCTTCATCGACGGCGGCCATGGCGAGGATCCGGCATGGGCCGACTACCGGGGCTGGTCCCCCCACGTGGCCGAGGACGGTTGGCTGGCCATCCATGATGTCTTTCCCGACCCTGCCGACGGAGGCCGGCCTCCCTACGACATCTGGCGGGCGGCGCTCGACTCCGGCGAGTTCGTCGAGGATGGAGAATGCGGTTCGCTCCGGATACTGCGACGCCTCTGACCCTCCTGACGCGCACCAGAGCCCGAGTTCTCGACCGGTGACGACGGCCAGGTACGCGTCGACGCCAAGGACGCCGAAGCTCTCTCGCTAAGGACTCGAGGGCTTCCTCATCCTGTTCCTCACCACCACGTAGGTGGGTACGCTGGCAGCCTGGGGACCACCGGTGGGCTCGAGGACGCTTTGCAGGGTGTAGACGCCATTGGCAACGGTGGTCGTGTCCCACGAGAGGCTCCATCCGTAGGGTGTCGGCCTGCCGGTGCCGATGACATCGTTCCTCACTGATCCTCCGGTGATGCGGAACTGCAGCCTCGTGACCTTTGCGCTGTCATTGACCGACGCGGCGAGCAACGTGACACCGGACACGCGTGCCCCGTCGGCGGGTCTGACCACCGTCGATTGGAGCGACGGGAAGAGCCCCTGGCGGGCGTCCTGGGTGGCCAGCGCCGTGTCGAACAGGTTGAGATGCTGGGACTTGGCGAACGCCGCCATCTGTCGGATGAGGGCCGGGGGGTACTGCCCCACCTCGATCTGCAGGAAGCTGTCGCTCACCGTGTTGATGTTCGACGTCACGTCGGCGGCCCCCAGTTGGCGTTGGCGCCACGAGTTGGCATAGGTGACGCCGTAGTGGGTACCCAACACGACCTGAACGACGATGAGCCCGATCAGGATGGGCCAGGCGGCGACATTGACCAGCCCCGGCCATGGCCGCGGCGGCGGAGCAGATGGTCCAGCGGTCGCCTTCGAACTGCTTGGCCCGCGCCCCAGTGCCTTCCCGGGGCTCAGGTCGGAACGGCCGAGCAACGCCAGATAGCAACCCACCCAGATCAACAGCTCGAACATCGCGTAACGGCCGGTCTGCCAGAATCCCTCCCAGGCGCGCGAGGCCGTGATCAAGGCCGTGAACAGCAACCCGAAGGAGATGAGCGCGACCCCCAGGGGAGATGCGTCGGTCGCCTGGCGACGAATGCCGGAAATCGCCACCCACACGGCCAGGGCGAGGATGATCCCTCCCACGATCAGGTCGGCGTCACTGGTGCTGCGCGGAACGTTGACGATCTGCTGCCCGATGATGTTGTCGCCGATGGAGAACACGAAGAACTTCGCCGCCGAGATCGGATCGGTGAGCACATACGATGGCTTGGAGGCACCGGCCTGGGAGCTGTAGTGAAAGAAGTAGACGGCGCCGACGATGACGGCTGAGGCGATCCAGACCATGACGTGGAATCGGGAGCGGCGGCGGAGATAGAGGAGCACCAGGCCGGCGGGCCAGATCAAGAGTCCCTGGAGGGCCGAGAAGCTCCCGACGACGGCGGTGGCCATCGCCCCGGCCAGGACCAGCCCGGTCAACCGAGGCCGGTCCAACAGGAACAAGGTCGCGGCCAGGGCCAACAGCACCAGGTACCAGGCCATCTGGAAGCCCCACAATGTGTTGCCGCCCCCGTAGATGGTGTTCCCACCGACAAAGGTGAACATGAGGAGGGCCACCGGGCAGTAGTAGAGCCACGGCGTGGTTGGCGATCTGCGTCGGTGAGCCACGATGATCAGGCCCGTAGCCGCCACCAGCATGGCTCCGCTGACGTACTCCTCGACCACCGAGTTGTAGTGGGCGGTGTAGGCCAGCGCCAGCACGATGAGATTCGGAAACAGAATTCTGTTGGCGGTGTGCTGGGCCCACAGCATCGAAAAGCTCAACGAACCTGTGTGCGCGTGCTTGATGAGTGCCAGGTCGGTCCATTGATCGTTCCAGATCATGTTGACGCCGTAGCGGTGGATGAACCAGAAGTAGGCGGCCGCCGGCAGAGCCAGGCCGAGCGCGCCTACGAAGGCCAGCGTGCGACGGTCGAGCTGGGAGGGGTGAGCCGGAGGCGTGTCGAGGGGCGGCGTCGCCCGTGGATCGGGGGCAGGCACCGGCGGCCGACTCGAGGTTTCGCTGAGATCGTCGATCCCCGTCCTCCCTCCGCCTCGGTCAGCTCCCGGCCGCACGGGGTTCCGTGCTTCGAGTCCGCACCATCTAACCCGGTGACTCCACCCGGATCCTACGGAACACGGCGCCCCTGGCGCGGCATCCCGAGCACCGTGCCCGGACCACCCCGCGGAGCCGTCCGCGGCGACCGACCACCTCAGGGGGCCGGGCTGATCGAGACCTCAGCCCGGGCCGGGAGATCCGGGCGCCCGCAGGGCCGGCTCGACCGGGGCCTCGGGAGCCGGTTCGGTCAGATCCAGGTGGCTGGGCAGCCCCTCGCCGCGGAAGATCCCCGAGGCCGGCGTGGTGCGGCTCAAGGCGTCCGCAGCCAGGACCATGGCCCCGGCGGTGTAGGACGACCGCTCCAGCGGAGGGAAGGTCGCCTCTTCGGGATAGACCATGCCGGTCCAGTAGGAGCCGTCGTCGTTGCGCAGGGCCTGGACCCAGGTGAAGAGGCGCATGGCGGTGCTGTCCATGCCCAGGGCGTCGAGGGCCAGCACGCACTCGGCCGTCTCTGCCGCGGTGACCCACTCGCCGGTGGACACACAACGCACGCCGCGTCCGTCCATGACGAAGGTGTCCCATGACCCATCGATCCGGCGCCGAGCCGCCTCGCCGCTGAGGGCACCGGAGAGGACGGGGTAATACCAGTCCATGGCGAATTCCACCTTGGGGGCGAAGGATCCAGGCTCGTGGGCCAGTGCGTGGGCCAGCCGGCCGGCGGCCAGCTCCCAGTCAGGTCGTTCGTGGCCCAGACGCTCGGCGCAGGCAATGGCGCACCGAAGGCTGTGGTAGATGGACGACGATCCCGTCAGCAGCGCGTACTCCTCGACGAACCCGGAGGGGTCGAGCGACCAGTGGATGGCGCCATCGGTCCGCTGCCATCGCAGCACGAAGTCGACACCGGCCTCCAGGGCGGGCCACAGCTTCTCGAGGCCGTCGAGCTCGCCGGTGGACACGTAGCGGTGCCATGCCCCGGTGGCCAGATAGGCGCAGACATTGGTGTCGAGCCGGGCATCCTCGATGCCGGTGGCCAGGTAATAGTTGAACCAACTGCCATCGGGGAGCTGGGTGTCGACCAGCCACTGGT
Organism: Acidimicrobiales bacterium; assembly: GCA_035938575.1. Lineage (GTDB taxonomy): Bacteria > Actinomycetota > Acidimicrobiia > Acidimicrobiales > RAAP-2 > Bog-756. Next base: position 1,919 of record DASZGT010000062.1, on the reverse strand, counting down.
AGGCACGGTCGGCCTCGTCGTCCAGACCGGCGGCAGTGAGGGCCATAGCCGCCTCGACGTGATTCCACGGGTCACAGTGACCACCGGGGAACCACTCGATCATCCCGTCCGCTCGTTGCAGTGACGCGATCGACCGGGCCGTGGCCATGACCTCGGAGGCCGTCATCACACCGGGCACCTCGGGGATCGACCTCATGCCACCGCCTCCTGGGAGCCCGCAGCCTCGTCGCAGGAGGCGGGCGCGGCAGACAATGCGGACGGCGCCGCCGATTTGAGGGGCGTGCGTTCCGGAGGAGCCGATGCCGTCAAGGAGGACGGAGGTTTCTCGAGGTAGACCACCAGGCTCTTTCCCACCAGCGGGTTGAGCACCCGGTCGGCGTAGCGGGTCAGCTTGGGGGCCTTCTCGATGTCCCACACCAGCAGCCGGTGGAAGCCGGCGACGGCGGGATGGCTGTCGTTGCCGGGCCCCACCAGGCAGCGCAGCCACCAGTAGGGAGCGTGGAGGCCGTGGGCGTGGTGACTGCCCACCGCCCGCAAGCCGGTGCCCTCCAGCCGGCCGATCAGCTGGCTCCGGCGATAGATCCGGATGTGCCCACCCGGGACATCGTGGTACTCGTCGGAGAGCGCCCAGTTGACGAACTCGGGTCCGCAGCGGGGCACGGTGACCGCCATCGAGCCACCGGATCGGAGCACGCGGGCCAGCTCGGCCATGGCTGTCTCGTCGGCTGGGATGTGCTCCAGCACCTCTGAGGCGATGACCCGGTCGAAGGACCCGTCGGCAAAGGGAAGCTTGAGCGCGTCACCTTGCACCGCGCCCACCCGGGCCGCCTCGGCGTCGAGCTCGCCGGCGACCGCCATGGCACCGAAGGTGTCCTGGACGTTGCGCACCTCGTCGGCGCTGGCATCGAATGCCACCACCTCGGCTCCGAGCCGGGCCGCCTGATAGGAGTGGCGTCCAAAGCCGCACCCGAGATCGAGGATCCGGTCGCCCGCCTGCACTCCGAGTCTGGCGTAGTCGACAGTCAGCATGGCGGTGTCTCCGTGAGGTGGCGATCGGAACGGTTGGGGTGGTGGTCAGCCATGAGGGCCCGGTACTGCTCCGCCGTGCCGGCCGCGGTCACCTGCCAGGTGAACCGTCCCAGCACCCGTTGGCGGCCTGCGGCTCCGAGGTTCCGCCGGAGCTCCTCGTCGTCGAGGAGGCGGCCGATGGCACCGGCCAGCGCCCCCGGGTCGTCCGGTGGGACCAGCAGTCCGGTGACCCCGTCGTCGCCCACCACTTCGGGCAGGGCCCCACCCGTCGTGGCCACCAGGGCTACGCCGCACGCCATCGCCTCGATGGCCGGAAGGGAGAACCCCTCGTACAGCGACGGCACCACGGCCACCTGGGCGCTGGCGTAGTTGCAGGCCAGCTCGTCATCGCTGATGCCGGTCACACACCGGACGATCGGCGCCAGGTCCAGCCGCTCGATGGCCTTGGCCACCCGCCCGTCGGGCCGCGGATTGCCGATGACCACCAGTTCGATGTCCCGCTCGGTGCGGAGCTTGGCCACCGCCTCGAGCAGCGGCACGAGGCCCTTCATGGGGACGTCTGAGGAGGAGGTCACCATGATGCGTCCCGGAATGGGCCGCACTTCGTCCCTCGGCCGGAACACGGTGTGATCGACGCCCACCGGCACCACGGTCATCCGGGCGGCGTCGACGTGCATCTGAGCGGCGATGTCCGCCTTCGACGATTCCGACACGGTGACGACGCGCGACAGGGCGCGGGCCACCTTGACCTGCATGCGCAGGAATCCGAACCAGCGGCGTTGGGTGAACTGCTGCCACGGGTTGGTGGCATGGCTGAGCGCCAACTGCCGGTCGACGGTGATCGGGTGGTGCAAGGTGGTGAGCAGCGGCCAGCCGTCCTCCATCATCCC
>DASZGT010000061.1:0-6727 GCA_035938575.1 Acidimicrobiales bacterium | reverse complement strand
GGCCGTCGACCTGCGAGCCGAGGCCGACTCGTTGGCGCTGGAGCGCGAGCCCGGTGACGTCCAGTTCGACGAGGAGTCGGGTGAGGGCGGAACGGTCACGGTGGACCGTGAGCGGAACCTGGCGCTGTCGGCGCAGGCCGCCGCGGCGGTCGAGGAGATCGACGATGCCCTCCGAAAGATCGAACGGAAGGCCTACGGAAGCTGTGAGCGGTGCTACCAGCCGATCCCCAAGGCCCGGCTTCGCGCCCTTCCGTTCGCCCGGTTGTGCGTGGCGTGCAAGAGCGGCGGCCTGTCACGGCGCTGACCGACGACGCGCCGGTGGCCGCGGACCACCCGGGACGCTCCTCCGGTGTCCGGCGGCTGGTGGTCGCCCTCTCGGTGACCGGGGCGGTGGTCCTGGCCGACCAGCTCACCAAGTGGTGGGCCGTGACCCGTCTGGCCAATGGCCCCGTCCATCTGATCGGAACCCTCGACTTCGAGCTCTCACGCAATACGGGTTCGGCCTTCAGCCTCCTGCAGGGGAAGGGGTTCCTCCTCATCGCGGTGGCCACGCTGGCCGCCGTCGGGCTCGTCGTCATGATGCGCAGGGCATCATCCGCCGGTCAGGCCGCCGCCCTCGGCCTCATCCTGGGCGGGGCGCTGGGCAATCTCTCCGACCGTCTCTTCCGCGGCGACCACGGCGCCGTGGTCGACTTCGTGGCGCTGCACTTCTGGCCGACCTTCAATGTCGCCGATGCCTCGATCGTCGTGGGGTGCGCCCTGTTGCTGGTCTCACTGGTCCGCGGGCCTGAGCAGCGGTGAACGTCCTCACCGTGGTGGTGCCGGCGTCCCTTGACGGGGTCCGGGTCGACAAGGCGGTGGCGCTGATGGCCGACCTCTCCCGGTCGTCGGTGAATACCCTGGTGGAGGAGGGCCGCGTGCAGATCGACGGTGCGACCGTCCACAGCCGGCACACCGTGCTCCGCCTGGGCCAGGAGCTGCGGGTCGATCGCCACCCGGAGGAGCCGCGCCAACGGCCCGACGCCGAGCCGGCCGTGTCCTTCGAGCTGGTCCACGCCGACCGGGACGTGATCGTGGTCGACAAGCCCGCCGGGCTGGTGGTCCATCCGGGGGCAGGCCACCGCACCGGCACCCTGGTCCACGGACTCCTGGCCCGGTTCCCCGAGCTCCGCTCGGTGGCCGACGAGGTGGGGGCCGACCCCGACCGACCGGGCATTGTGCACCGGCTCGACCGGGGCACGTCCGGCCTCATGGTGGTGGCTCGCACAGCCGACTCGTACCGCTCGCTCGTGCAGCAGCTGGGGGAGCGACGGGTGTCCCGCCGCTACCGGGTGCTGGTCCTCGGCGCCGTGGAGGGCGAGTCCGGAATGGTCGACGCGCCGGTGGGGCGGTCGGTCAGCTCACCGACCCGGATGGCCGTGTCCCGAACGGGCAAGGAGGCCAGGACCCGCTACCGGGTCGAGGAGCGATTCACCCGGCCGGCCCCGAGCACCCTGTTGACCGCCGAGCTCGAGACGGGCCGCACCCACCAGATCCGGGTGCACCTGGCGGCCATCGGCCATCCGGTGGCGGGCGACGAGGTCTACAGCCAGGGCCGCGCTCTGCCCGGCGCCCTCATCTCCCGCCCGTTCCTCCACGCCTACTCACTGGCCTTCGAGCACCCACGCACCGGGCAGCCGGTCTCGTGGGAGTCGTCGCTCCCCGCTGACCTTGAGATGCAATTGGAGGCCCTCTCCAACTGAGCGCCGATGGTGCCCGAGCGGCTGACCCGGCTGGAGCCCTGGCGCCTTTGCCGCACGAGCGGGCCGGCGTCGAGTGCTCAGGCGGCTTCGTGGGCGGCTTCGAGCATCTCGCTGTCGCCCAAGATCTCGAGGGCTTCTGCCTCGGCCTGACGCACCTTGCGCACCCCGATGCCCATCCGCTCGGCCGTCGTCTGCAACGACGCGGGGTCACTGCCGTCGAACCCGAAGCGGTGCCGGATGACCTGGCGCTGCAGATCGGTCAGGCGGTCAACGGCCTGGCGCACGACGTCGAGCGTGAGCTCGGAGGCCACCTCGTCCTCGAAATCGTTGAGGTCGGTCGACACCAGGTCGCCGAGGGTGGCCGTCGAATCGGTGGTGGCGGGCTGGTCGAGGCTGGCGACCACTCGAGCCAGTTGGGAGAGGTCTGAGCGCACCTCGGCCGTCGTGTTGGTGGCGTTGTCCATCTCGTCATCGGTCGGTGGCCGTTGGAGCTGATGGGTGAGCTCCCAAAGGGCTGCGTCCACCTGTTGGTTGCGCTCGGCCACCTCCATCGGCAGCCGGATGGTCCGGCCGTGCTGCTGGACGGCCCGCTGCAGGGCCTGGCGGATCCACCAGGTGGCGTAGGTCGAGAACCGGAATCCGCGCTCCCAGTCGAACTTGTCCACCGCCCGCATCAGGCCGAAGGTCCCCTCCTGGATGAGGTCCGGGAGATCGACGCCGCGGTCCTGGTAGCGGCGCGCCCAGTGGACCACCAGTCGCAGGTTGGCCGCCACCATCTCGCGACGCGCCGCCTCGTCGCCGGCCGCCACCCGCTTGGCCAGCTCGGTCTGGGCCTCGTGGTCCGGCAGCGGGTGATGATCGAGGTCGCGGAGGAACAGGCCCAGGCTGTCGGCGTCGGAGCCCCGGTTCCGCGGGGTCGCGGCCGACCGCGCCGGGCGTCCGGCAGACGCCGGCTTCTGGCCCGCGGCCGACCCTCCCGGCTGGCGGGAGGGCGCGTGCTGCGCCGTGTGTTCCTTTTCCCTACTCACCGTCCGAGTCGTCATCCCTCTCCTCATCCATCGTCACGGGGCCGACAGCTGCTTCAACGCCGGAGCCGCCCGGGACATTCCATGCTTGTCATTCGGGCCCGGGACGCCCGAGGCGAGGGGCGAGATGGCCGTGTGGCTTGCGTACCACCTGTTCGGAGTGGTCCGCTGTCGGGATGACCGCCCACACCCCTCGCTGCCTGTTGATACGCCACGGCCAGACGGCTTGGAGCCTCAGCGGGCGCCACACCGGACGCACCGACCTCCCACTCCTGGCCGAAGGAGAGGCCCAGTCCAGGGCCCTGCGTCCGAAGCTGTCGCATCAGCAGTTTACCGCTGTTCTGACCAGCCCATTGCTCAGGGCCCGGAGGACCTGCGAACTGGCCGGTCTGGAGGACCGGTCCATCATCGATCCGGATCTGTGCGAATGGGACTACGGCACCTATGACGGTCTGACCACCCCGGAGATCTGGGAGGAACGGCCCGGATGGGACCTGTTCGCGGACGGTGCCCCTGGGGGGGAGACGGCGGCCGACGTCTCCAGGAGAGTCGACCGGGTGATCGAGCGGATCCGGGCCGCACCCGGAGTGGTGGCCTGTGTGGCCCACGCCCACGTGCTCCGGGTGCTGGCAGCTCGCTGGATCGGCCTCGAGGCCACCGGTGGCCGGTACTTCGTGCTGGCGCCGGCGTCACTGAGCGAGCTCGACTGGGAGCGGGGGCAGCCGGTCATCGCCGGCTGGAACCAGACCTGACGCCCCCGGCCCGGCCCAGGAGGAGGGTTCAGCCGGCGCTCTGGCGCAGCACAGGGGCCCTTCCCTGGGCCCGCGCCACCATGTCGGCCAGATTGAAGGAGTCGAGGTGCGTGCGCATGTGCTCGCCCACGTCAGCCCACACGGTCAGCAGCACGCACTGCCCCTCGTGGTCGCAGGCGCCGTTCTCGTGGGGGAGCCCGAAGTCGCCGGCGGCTATGGGGCCGTCGACGGCCGAGACGATCTGGGACAAGGTGATCTCGTCGGGGGACCTGGCCAGCACGTAGCCCCCGCCCACTCCCCGCTTGGAGCGAACCAGGCCCGCTCCCTTGAGGGCCAGCAGGATCTGCTCGAGGTAGGGCTGCGGCAACCCGGTGCGCTCGGCGATGTCCCTGACCGCGGTGGGGCCTTCGCCGTCCGTGTGGAGGGCCAGGGACAGGAGGGCCCTGCTGGCGTAGTCACCGCGGGTCGAGACTTTCACGCTGCCATGCTATTGCCTGGGCGGTCGCCGCGGACTGTCCTTGCGCCCCGAGGGCAGGTCGTTCCGGATTGCCTGGGCGGTCGCCGCGGACTGTCCTTGCGCCCCGAGGGCAGGTCGTTCCGGCGGGGAGGCCCCCCGCCGGGGGTCACCGACCGCCCAGTTTTCCGCCGGCCAGGTCCTCGGCCAGGGCCCAGCCGAACGTCACCAGCCGACCACCGGCGGCGGCGTCGACCCCCTCGAAGAAGGCGCACTCCTCCGACCCGGCCGCCGCCTTGGGGCTGATGAAGTCGAAGCCGCCGGATTCGCACCCGTCGCCGGTCACCACGAAGGTCCGGTCGTCGATCCGCCCGTCGGCGCCGAACCGCTTGGCCAGGCGCCGACCCCACGCCCGCTCCTCACCGGTGGCCTTGTGGTCGGGACCGGGGACCACATCGGTCAGCCCGGCAAAGGCCCTGAAGCCCTCTGCTCCCAGCAGACGGGTCCCGACCAGGACGTCCTCGTCCGGGAAGGCCAGGAGGGCACGGCGATACTTGTCGCCCATCATGGCCCGCAGGACCGTGTCGGCCCGGGAGGTCCGGTCCACGGTGGCCAACCCGATGAGCAGGGAGGGCGTGCCACCGATCCGCTCGAGGGTCGAGAACGAGTAGCCGCGGAGCTTGGACCCTTCGCGGGCCCGCGTGACCAGTACCCACTCCTCCCGCTGTTTGGAGAGGAATCCGATGTCGAATCGGGGTTCCCGCTCAGCACACAGATCGGCCATTTCGGCCAGCTCTGCGTCACTGATCGATGTGCAGTCCTTGGTCTCCACCTGGATGGACATATGCCGTTCCGTACTCCTCGATATCCCTGCGGCGTGAGCCGCCGGCCCCGGTCTGCCGCGGACACCCCCCATACCGCCCGGCCGGGTGGCCGAACAGAGCTGCGGGCATCCACGCCAGGAGCCGTGCACCGATTTTACGGGATTTGGAGCCGCCTGTCGTATCCGGTGCCTGCCGAGGGCCCGCCGGACCGGTTGACAGGGCCGGAAAACACCTCGTCATCCCTGGATGGCGTGGGGCCCGAGCAGCACCCGGAGCTCGCCGACCAGCCCCCGGCGGCTGTCCACATTGAACTCGGAGGGCAGGCGAAGCACCTTCTCGCCCACGTGCAGGAAGACCGGGGAGTCACCCGGGTGCTCCCGCAACAGACGCTTCAAGCCGTCCACCAGCCGGTCGGTGAGGGCGTTGAGGGGGAGGGAGATCCGGAGGTCGGTGGATCCGTCCACCGACAGCTCCGGGCGTTGGATCTCCATGCACACCAGTTTCAGGCGGTCATCACGGAGGTCCACCCGGCCCTTGAGCACCACGATGGCGTCGTCGTCGAGCAGGGCGCCGTAGTCGGACATCGACTTCGGGAACACGAACACCTCGATCGACGCATTCAGATCCTCGAGCACGAAGGTGGCCATCAGGTCGCCCTTCTTCGTATAGCGGCGGGCCAACTCGGTGACCACCCCGCCGACCATTCGGACCTGGCCCTCTCCGCCGGGGACGCCGGCCGGCTGGCCGGCCGAGGCCTCAGGATCGATGTCCCGCAGGTCGGCCAGGGTGCAATCGGTGAGCCTGGCCAGTGATCCCTCGAGACCCATCAGAGGGTGGTCGCTGAGGTAGAGGCCGAGCATCTCCTTCTCGAAGGCCAGGCGCAGGGACTTGTCGAACTCGGTGTCGGGGATGGGCAGCCGGGTGTCGGCGAACCCGGTGGCCTGGCCGGCCGTCTCGGGCTCCAGCGTGGCAAACAGGGACACCACGCCGGCGTCGTGCTCTCGGCGGCGCTCGAGCGTCCGGTCGACGATGTCCTCGAACACCAGCAACAGGCCTCGGCGGGGGTGGCCGAGCGAGTCGAAGCCGCCCGCCTTGATGAGCGACTCGATGGTCCGCTTGTTGAGGACCTGGGGATCGACCCGTTGGCAGAAGTCGTAGAAGTCCACGTAGGGCCCGTTGCCCTCGCGCTCCGTCACGATGAGGGCGACCAGGCCCTCGCCCACGTTGCGCACTGCAGCCAGCCCGAAGGTGATGGCCCCGGGGCTGTCGCCCTGGGCCCCGAGGGTGCCCGTCCCGTCGGAGAAGTCCGCGGCGAATTCGGAGAGGGACCGGTTGACGTCGGGCACCAGCACCTCGATGCCGAGGGAGCGGCACTCGCTCAGGTACACCGCGGTCTTGTCCTTGTTGTCCTTGACCGAGGTGAGCAGACTGGCCAGGTACTGGACCGGGTAGTGGGCTTTGAGCCACGCCGTCTGGTAGGCGATGAAGCCGTAGCCGTAGGAGTGGGACTTGTTGAAGGCGTAGTCGGCGAAGGGTTCGATGATGTCGAACAGCTGGGTGCCCAGCACCCCGCCGTATCCCTCGGCTTCGCACCCGGCGACGAACTTCTCGCGCTCGGCTTGGATCAGGGCGCGGATCTTCTTCCCGCACGCCTTCCGGAGGTTGTCGGCCTCGGACAGGGTGTAGCCGGCGAACTTCTGTGCCACCCGCATGACCGACTCCTGATAGATCATCAGGCCATAGGTGTCCCCGAGGATCTCCTCGAGGTCGGGGTGCAGGTACGTGACCGGCTGGCGGCCGTTCTTCCGGTCGGCATAGTCGCGGTGCATGTTGGCGGCCATCGGTCCGGGCCGGTAGAGCGCGACCAGGGCGGCCACATCGTCGAAGCTGGTGGGGGCCAGCGAGCGCATGAGCGACCGCATCGGGCCAC
>DASZGT010000060.1:0-12729 GCA_035938575.1 Acidimicrobiales bacterium | reverse complement strand
AGTCACCATTTTCGGTGCGGACGGTTCGGTGACCGGAGTCCCGCTGCGCACCAAGGATGCCGTGGCCGACGCCATATTGGATAGGGTGTGCGCGCTCTTGTCGGCACCGTGAGCCGGTCGACCCCGGCGGTCGGATCCGGCCGCGCCTACTGTCTCCCTCCACCCCGTCGGTCTCCCGCCCTGGGCCAGCGCCCCCAACCAGAATGGAACCACCTGTGAGTACCCGATACACCTTCACCTCGGAATCCGTGACCGAAGGCCATCCGGACAAGATGGCCGACCAGATCTCCGACGCCGTCCTCGACGCGCTCCTGGCCGAGGACCCCGAAAGCCGGGTGGCATGCGAGACCCTGTTGACCACCGGCCTGGTGCTCGTCGCCGGCGAGATCACCACGACGACGTACGTCGACATCCCCAAGCTGGTCCGCCAGACGGTGCTGGACATCGGGTACGACGACGATGCCTACGGCATCGACGGACGGACCTGCGGTGTGATCGTGTCTCTGGACGAGCAGTCACCCAACATCGGCCAGGGAGTGGACAACGCCTTCGAGGTGAGGGCCGGAACCGGGGGTGAGGACGTCCTCAACGCCCAGGGGGCCGGTGACCAGGGGATGATGTTCGGGTACGCCTGCGACGAGACCCCTGACCTGATGCCGCTCCCGATCTGGCTGGCCCACCGGCTGGCCCAACGCCTGGCCCAGGTGCGCCGGGTGGGCGTGCTGCCCTACCTGCGGCCCGACGGGAAGACCCAGGTCAGCGTGACCTACGAGGACGGGCGACCGGTCGCCCTCGAGACCGTCCTCATCTCGACACAGCACGACCCGGGCGTCGATCTCGAGACGCTGCTGCTCCCGGACCTCCGCGACAACGTGATCAACCCCCTGCTGCCTCCCGAGCTGGATGCCAGCCACCTTCGGATCCTGGCCAATCCCACCGGCGTCTTCGAGCTCGGAGGTCCCCACGCCGACACCGGCCTCACTGGGCGCAAGATCATCGTGGACACCTACGGGGGCATGGCCCGGCACGGGGGAGGGGCCTTCTCGGGCAAGGACCCTTCCAAGGTCGACCGGTCGGCGGCCTACGCGGCCCGTTGGGTGGCGAAGAACCTCGTCGCCGCCGGCGCGGCCAGCCGTTGCGAGGTCCAGGTGGCCTACGCCATCGGCGTGGCCAGGCCGGTCTCCGTGCTGGTGGAGACCTTCGGCACCGAGCAGGTCGATCCGGAGCGCATCGCCCAGGTCGTGGACGACGTGTTCGACCTGCGCCCCGCCGCCATCGTGCGGGATCTCGACCTCAAGCGGCCCATCTACCGGAAGACCGCCGCCTACGGCCACTTCGGGCGGTCCGACAAGGAATTCACCTGGGAGGACACCTCCCGGGCGGACGACCTGAAGCAGGCGCTCGGACTCTGAGCCGCCCTTCCGGAGCAGGGGCCTCGGACCCGGGGCCGAGCGACCGCACCTCCCAGCCCGGCCACGGGCGCGCATCAGCCGGCTCGACCGCCGTCGCCGCCCCCGGTGCCGAACGGGTGGTGCGGGTCGTCCCCGACGTGCCGGCCATTCATCGGCGATTCGACTACTCGGTGCCCGCGGCCCTGGGGCCCGAGATCCGGATCGGGAGCCGGGTCCGCGTCGAGCTCCACGGCCGACGGGTCGGAGCATGGGTGGTCGAGGACGACGTGCTCCCCACTGTCGGCGTGACCCCGAAGCCGCTGGCGGCCTCCAGCGGCCAGGGGCCTCCTCCGTCGGTGGTGGCCATGGCCGAGTGGGCGGCGTGGCGCTGGGCCGGTCCCATGTCGTCGTTTCTCGGGACCGCCTCCCCGACGCGGGTGGTGCGCAACGGGGCTCGGGGCCGGCGACCGGGCCGGCGGGCGGACATGGCGATCGCACCACAGTCTGGATGGGGCTCCAACGGCCGGGACGAGGACGACCCTCCACCGGCAACACCTTCGCCCGGGGGCGGCTCGGTGCCCCTGGTGGACGCGGCCATGGCCGAGCGGGGCGCACCGACGGTCATCCGCCTGGCCCCCGCGCTGGACTCGGCGCTGGTGGTGCTCGAGCTCATCCACCGCACCGGGCCTGCCGGGGTCCTGGTCCTGGTGCCGTCGCACACCCGCGCCGGTCAACTGGCGGCCCGCCTGCTGGGCGCCGGCATCCCGGTCTCCCTCATGCCCGACATGTGGCCGGAGGCGTCGGCCGGTCGGTCGGTGGTCGTCGGGACCCGGGCCGCATCCTGGGCCCCGATCCCACAGCTGCGGGCGGTGGTGGTCCTGGACGCCCACGACGAGGGCTACCGCGAGGAGCGCTCCCCGACCTGGTCGGCCGTGGATGTCGCCGTCGAGCGGGGCCGGCGGGATGGGGCCCCGGTCCTGCTGGTCTCACCGTGCCCGCCCGTCGTCATGACCGAGTCGAGGGCGGTGGTCACCGCCCCGCGGGCCGTGGAACGCCGGGGTTGGCCGACCGTGGAGATCGTCGACCGCTCGGGCGACGATCCCCGCACCGGCCTGTTCTCCGAGCGACTGGCCCACCTGCTGCACTCGGTGCTGGACCGACCGGACGGCCGAGTGGTGTGCATCCTGAACCGGACGGGCCGGACCCGGCTCCTCGCCTGCACCCTCTGTGGGGCGCTGGCCCGCTGCGCCCGGTGCGGGGGGGCGGTGGCCCAACTCGAGTCCGGCGGCACGCTGCAGTGCCGGCGGTGTGAGGAGATCCGTCCGGCCGTGTGTGCCGCGTGTGACTCGACGCGGCTCAAATCGCTGCGCATGGGGGTCACCCGGGCCACTGAGGAGCTCTCGGCGTTGAGCGGGGTCGACGCGGTGGAGGTGACGGGCACGTCGGACCCCACCGAAGGCGTCGGGGCCCGCCTGGTGGTCGGGACGGAGGCCGCGCTCCACCGCCTGCCGCGGGCCGATGCGGTGGTCTTCTTGGACTTCGACCAGCATCTCCTGGCCCCGCGCTTCGCCGCCGGGGAGGAAGCTCTGGCCCTGCTGGCCCGCGCCGCCCGCCTGGTCGGGACCCGCCCGGGGGGCGGAAGGGTGGTGGTGCAGACCCGGATGCCGGACCACGAGGTACTCCAGGCGGCCGCCCACGCCGACCCGACGGTGCTGGCCGGGCCCGAGCGTGCGTTGCGCCAGACCCTCGGCCTGCCGCCCTTCGGAGCGGTGGCGATGCTCAAGGGCCCAGGGGCGTCCGCCTTCGCCGAGGGGTTGGCGTCCATCGACGGCATCTCGGTGTCCCGGCTGGAAGCGGACCGGTGGTCGGTGCGGGCCCCCGACCACCGGATCATGTGCGATGCGTTGGCCGCGGTGCCGCGTCCCAACGACCGGTTGCGGGTCGAGGTCGACCCCATCGACGCCTGATGCGAAAGGGGCCACGGCATCCTGCGCCCTGGCCGGGGCGTCACACCGACGGGCGTGCCCGTGTCGGCACAACCCGTACAATGGGGACATGTCCTCGTACCCCGTCCGTGTCTATGGCGACCCGGTACTGAAGCAGGCTGCCCGCGAGGTCGACCAGGTCGACGGGTCACTGGTGCGCCTGGTGGACAACATGGTCGAGACGATGTACGACTCGGAGGGGGCCGGCCTGGCTGCCCCGCAGGTCGGTGTGCAGAAGCGGCTCTTCGTCTACGACGTGGGCGAGGGCCCCGAGGTCATGATCAATCCCTCCATCGTCGAGCTGGACGGGGAGTGGTACTACGACGAGGGTTGTCTCTCCATCCCCGGCCTGCGACTGGGGATCGTGCGTCCCAACCGGGTGCACATCCGGGGCTACGACCTCGACGGTGAGGAGATCTCCGTCGAGGCCGACGAGTTTCTGGGCCGGGTGTTCCAACACGAAGTCGACCACCTCGACGGCGTGCTGATGCTCGAACGGTTGGATGACGACATGCGCCGGCAGGCGTTGCGCGTGCTGCGCGACCGGGAGCTCGGACTCGACACCTCGGCCATGGAGGCCAAACTGGTCTCGGCCGACACGCAGCCCGAAGTGTGATCGAAGGCCGGGTCCCGAATGAGGCCGGTCGGCTTGTTGCCGTCGTCGGCCGTCAGTCGGTTCTCAACCGGTCGTCAGTGAAGCGCGCCTGACGGTGCCCCGACCGACCGCCCGCCGGTGTGCGGCGGGGCTGAGCCTCGGCCTGCTCGCCGGCGGCCCGGTGGGCCGATAGCGTCACCGCTCATGGCCCGGTTGGTGTATCTGGGGACTCCGGCGACGGCCGTGGCGCCGTTGCACACCCTGGTGGACGCCGGGCACGACGTCGCCCTCGTGGTCACCCGGGCCGACAAACGCCGGGGGCGGGGCAACGACCTGCTTCCCAGCCCGGTGAAGGAGGCCGCGCACCGGCTCGGCCTGCCCGTCACGGATCGGCTCGACGACGTGCTAGCGGTGGGCGCCGAGCTCGGCGTCGTGGTGGCGTACGGGCGGATCATTCCGGCGGCAGTGCTGGACCACCTGCCCATGGTCAATCTCCATTTCTCCCTGCTCCCTCGGTGGCGGGGGGCCGCGCCCGTCGAGCGGGCCATCCTCGAAGGCGATGCCGAGACAGGCGTCTGCCTCATGGCCGTGGCCGCCGGACTGGACACCGGCGGTATCTATGCCGAGTGCGACACCTTGATCGACGACGACGAGACCGCCGACGAGCTGCGCTCCCGGCTCGTGGCCATGGGTTGCGGCCTGTTGGAAGAGCACTTGAAGGGTGGTCTCGCCGGTCTGCCGCTGGCCCGGGACCAGATCGGCGTTCCGTCCTACGCCGAGAAGATCCTGCCGCACGAGTACGAGATCCTGTGGGACCAGCCCGCGGTTCAGATCCACCGGGTGATCCGGCTCGGCCGGGCCTGGACCACCTTCCGTGGACGGCGACTGCGCATCCTGCGGGCCACCGAGACACCCGGCGGAGCGACCGGGGGGGAGCCCACCGCGGCCGATGGCGCTGTTGGCCCCGGTGGGCCCGTCGGGGCCGGCAGTGTCCCCGGCGCGCTCGATGGTCCCACGGTGATGACCGGAAGCGAGTCCCGCATCCGTCTGATCCGCGTGCAACCGGAGGGGAGGCGACCCTTGGAGGTACAGGACTGGCTCCGCGGGGTCCGACCCGAGCCGCAGGAGCGCCTGGGGGTCTGAGCCGGTCGCCGGTGGGACGGGCCCCGCACGGTGGTTCCGAGTGGCGGTGTCGAACGAGGCCACCAGCCCGATGGGCCTCGCCGATAGAGTCACTCGGGATGGAGCCGTCCTTCCCACTGCCGGAGCTGCGCGTTGCGCCGTCGATCCTCTCCGCTGACTTCGGCAGCCTCTCGGACGCCGTCGCCGGGGTCGCCCCCGGCGCGGACTGGCTGCACGTCGATGTCATGGACGGCCACTTCGTACCCAACCTGACGATCGGCCCGCCGGTGGTCGCCTCGTTGCGCGAGCACTCCGATCTGTTCTTCGACACTCACTTGATGATCACCGATCCTGCCCGTTACCTCGAGTCGTTCCGAGATGCCGGCTCGGACGGCTGCACGGTCCATGTGGAGGTGGGGCGGACCGCTGCCTTGATCGCCCAGATGCGCGATCTGGGCCTTCGGGTCGGCCTGGCGGCCAACCCCGACACCCCGTTCGAGGCCATCGAGCCGTTTCTGGCCCAGGTGGACCTGGTCCTGTGCATGACCGTGTTCCCCGGGTTCGGCGGCCAGACCTTCATCGCCGAGGTCATGCCCAAGGTGCGCCAGGTCCGTGCCGCGGCCACGGCGGCCGGCCTCAGCCTCGATGTCGAGGTGGACGGCGGAGTCGATGAGCACACGGTGGTCGAGGCAGCGCGATCCGGAGCCAATGTGTTCGTGTCCGGGTCGGCGGTCTTCGGGCGCCCGCACCCCCTGGATGCCGTCCGTGACATCCTCCGTGCCGCAGTGGGCGCAGTGGCGGGCGAACCGCCCTGACCAGCGCCCCGGACCCCGGTGACCGGCTGGACCGCGAAGGGATGACACGCGCCCTCGAGGCGGCGGCCCGCGTGCGGGGACGGACGGCGCCCAATCCGTGGGTGGGGGCGGCGGTGCTGTCGGATCCCGACGGGGCCCGCCGATGGTTCGCCGGAGCCACCGCTCCCCCCGGGGGCGACCACGCCGAGATCAACGCCCTGCGGGCTGCCGGTGGCGGGGCCGAGTCGGGAACGTTGTACGTGACACTGGAACCGTGTGCCCACCTGGGGCGCACCCCGCCTTGCGCCGCCGCCATCATCGAGTCCGGTGTCCGGCGGGTGGTGGTTGCCATCGAGGATCCGGACCCGTTGGTGAATGGTCGGGGGATCGCCGCCCTCCGGTCAGCCGGTCTCGAGGTCGAGGTGGGCGTGGAGCGTGAAGCGGCCACCGAGCAGCTCGCCGGATACCTGAAGCACCGCCGGACCGGACGACCGTGGGTCGTGCTGAAACTGGCGGCCACGCTCGATGGCCGCATCGCCGCTCCCGACGGGACCAGTCGGTGGATCACCGGGGACAGCGCCCGCAGCGACGCCCATCGACTGCGGGCCCGGGCGGACGCCGTGCTGGTGGGGGCGGGGACCGTCCGGGCGGACGACCCGGCTCTGACCGTCCGGCTGCCGGCCGGCGACCCTGATTTCCGCGGCCCGGACGAACAACCGATCCGGGTGGTCCTGGGGCGAGTGCCGGCCGGTGCCGCCGTCGCACCGGCGTGGGAGCTCAGTGGCGATCCCGGCCGCGTGCTCGACGAGCTCGGCCGGCGGGGCGTGCTCGAGGTTCTGGTCGAAGGCGGTGCCACCGTGGCTCATGCCTTCCATTCGTCACGGCTGGTGGACCGCTATGTCCTCTATCTGGCCCCGGCACTGTTCGGTGGCGACGACGCCCGCCCTCTTTTTGCCGGGCCAGGTGCCCCCACGCTCGAAGACGTCTGGCGGGGTCGGGTGCACTCGGTGACTAGCCTGGGGAGCGATTTGCGAGTCGAATTGTCCCCCTCCACCAGCTGAGGACCTGCTGCTCGGCTCCAGAATTGCTAATGCCGGCCCAATGCCGGCCGACATAGAAGGAGGGCCGGCGCCATGGCCCGAGGCTGCACCCGGCGCCGGTCAGCGACAATCAGGCGTCAGGCAATCCGAGCCGGGCCGGACGCGCAGAGCAGAGGGAGACACAGGGCCGATGCCCTTTTCATCAGTTGAGGATGCGATCGAAGCGATCGGAAGGGGCGAGATCGTGATCGTCGTCGATGACGCGGATCGTGAGAACGAAGGCGATCTGATCATGGCGGCTGATGCCGTCACTCCGGAGAAGATCGCATTCTTCCTGGCCCATTCCTCGGGCGTCATCTGCGTACCCCTCACCCCTGAGCGGGTGGAGCACCTCGAGCTGCCGCTCATGGTCACCGCCAACACCGAGGTCCAGCGGACCGCCTTCACCATCAGTGTCGACTACCGCCACGGGACCACCACGGGGATCTCCGCAGCCGACCGGGCCGCCACCATCAAGGCTCTGGCCGATCCCCATATCCGTCCGTCCGATCTCAACCGACCGGGACACATCTTCCCGCTCCGCTACCGCCCCGGTGGTGTCCTGAAGCGGGCCGGGCACACCGAGGCCGCCGTGGACCTGGCCCGGGCCGCGGGGATGTCCCCGGCCGGTGTGCTGTGCGAAGTGGTCAGCGAGGACAAGACGGGTATGGCCCGCCTGCCCGAGCTCACGGTCTTCGCGGAGAAGCACGGACTGCGCCTCATCTCCATCGCCGACCTCATCCGCTACCGTCGCCGCAAGGACAAGCTGGTGCGCCGGATCGCCGAGGCACGGATTCCCACCGAATACGGGGAGTTCAACGTGTATGCCTACGAATCAGTGCTCGACGGCGAGCACCACGTCGCCCTGGTCAAGGGCGAGGTGGACGGCCGGCAGAACACGTTGGTGCGCGTGCACAGCGAGTGCCTGACCGGAGACGTGTTCGGTTCGCTGCGGTGCGACTGCGGGCCGCAGCTGCACGGGGCCATGGCCACCATCAATGAACACGGGAGCGGTGTCATCGTCTATCTGCGCGGGCACGAGGGCCGGGGCATCGGTCTGCCCCACAAGCTCCGCGCCTACAACCTCCAAGAGGAGGGGTTCGACACGGTCGATGCCAATCTCGAGCTGGGTCTGCCCGCCGACTCCCGCGAGTACGGGATCGGGGCGCAGATCCTCGTCGACCTGGGAGTGACGACGATGCGCTTGATGACCAACAACCCCACCAAGTACGGGGGCCTCGAAGGTTTCGGCCTCGACATCGTCGAACGGGTGAGCATCCAGCCGACTCCGACGCCGGAGAACATCGAGTACCTCCGGACCAAGCGCGAGCGGATGGGTCACCTGCTCGAGGGTCTCGATGACGTCCTCTGACCAGACCCTGCTCCCTCAGGGTGCCAAGGACCGCATCGCCGCCCGGGTTGGAACCTCCGTCGACGGCGCTGTCGGCGGGCCGCATCCGAGTATCCGGGTGGGGTTCGCCTGTGCCGAGTTCAACGGTGGGATCACCGACCGCCTTGTCACCGCGGCCCTCGATGCCTTGGAGGAATCCGGCTGCGACCCGTCCCGGTCCATCGTGGCCTGGGCGGCCGGGGCTTTCGAGCTGCCCTTGGTGGCGATGCGCCTGGCGAGATCCGAGGCCGTCGACGCCGTGGTCTGCCTCGGCGCCGTCATCAGGGGGGACACCGGTCACTACGAGTTCGTGGCCGGCGAGTGCGCCTCCGGCCTGCAACGGGTGCAGCTCGACACGGGCATTCCGGTGGTCTTCGGCGTGCTCACCACGGAAACGGTCGAACAGGCGCTGGCCCGATCGGAGCCGGACGAGACCAACAAGGGCCGCGAGGCGGCGCTGACTGCCATCGGCACCGTTGCCGTGCTCGAAGCGGTGTCCTCGGCCGCATCGGGCCCCCGGGTCGGTTTCTCGGTGAGGGGACGCTGATGTTGCGCCTGGTCCTGCCCAAAGGGTCGCTGGAGCGGTCGACGTTGGAACTGTTCGCGGCGGCGGACCTGAGTGTCGTTCGCTCGTCCGAGGTCGACTACCGGGCCACCATCGACGACCCCCGGGTGGCCGAGGTCCGGATTCTGCGCCCCCAGGAGATCCCGCTGTACGTGGCCGACGGCCTCTTCGACCTGGGCATCACCGGCCGCGACTGGGTGGAGGAGCGAGGCACGGACGTGACGTCGCTCGGCGTCCTCCGCTACTCGAAGGCCAGCGCCAACCCGGTCCGGGTCGTGCTGGCCGTGCCGACCGAGTCCCAGGTGGCCTCGGTGGCTGACCTGGCCCGGTCGGCCACGGGAGCGGGTGGGGCACTCCGGGTCGCCACGGAGTACCCGGAGCTGACCCGACGGTATCTCGAGAGCCACGGTGTGAGTGCCGAGGTGAGCCTCTCCTACGGGGCCACCGAGGCCAAGGTGCCGGACATCGCCGACTGCGTGGTGGAGATCACCGAGACAGGGAGGGCGCTCCGCGCCGCGGGCCTCAAGATCGTCGAGACCCTGCTGGTCTCGCACACGGAGCTGATCGCCAATCCCGCCGCAGCCAAGGACCCGGACAAACGCCATGCCATGGAACAGTTGCTGACCCTGCTCCAGGGAGCGCTGGAGGCGCGCGGGAAGGTGCTGGTCAAACTCAATGTGGCCGCAGAGCAGCTCCCCGGGGTCATCGAAGTGCTTCCGTCCCTCCGGTCACCGACCGTCTCCGAGCTGTTCGGCGGGGGCGGGTTCGCGGTGGAGACGGTGGTGCCGAAGTCCGAGATCAACGTCCTGATCCCGGCCCTCAAGGACCGCGGCGCCATGGACATCATCGAGCTGGCCCTGTCCAAGATCGTGCACTGAGCGGAGGCTGCATCGATGGCGACCGTCTGGACAGGGCTGCATGACCTCCCGCCGGTGGGGGGGAGCCCCCTGATCGGCGAGGTGGCTGAATTCGACGACGACCGAGGGCTCGGGGTGGTCGAGCACGGGCCCGGCCGACGGCTTCCCTTCCATTGCACCGCCATCACCGATGGTTCGCGACACATCGAAGCGGGGACCGTGGTCGCCTTCGTGGTCACTGCCGGCCGCATCGGCCGGCTGGAGGCCCGGTCGGTCCATCCGCTCCCCGGCGTGGTGCGTCCCGGCTCGACCCTGTCGACCGGCCACGCTGGCCTGGACGAGGGGGAGCTGGAGGACGGGTCAATCGGCGAGGGGGAGCGGTCGGGGGAGGAATGGCTCCCCACCCGCGCCGACCAGGAGCCCGCACGGCCCCGTTCCGGGAATCCCGTGCCGACCGCGGTGACGGCCGGCGCACCCCTGCCCGCTCAGATGTCCTTCGTCCCCGGGTCACGCTGGTCGGGGACGGTGGACGTCGGCTCTTCGGCGCCGGAAGCGGGTGAATCGGGGTCTGTCGAGCCCGAAGCCGTCGGATCCGGGCCGATCGAATCCGGGTCGATCGGATCCGAAGTCGACGACTCCGCTACATCGGATTGGGCCGGACTGCCCGACCTCGTCGAGCCCACCCCACCGTTCGGCACTCCGGCGGCCGTGTCGCTCCCGCCCGGCGGCCTGTCATTCCGTCCGGTAGTGGTTCCGCCGGTAGCCGTGCCGTCGAAACCGGTGGGCGACGTGCCCTCCGAACCGGCCGTTGACGCGGCGTCGGAATCACCGTCGGGGTCCGCGGCAACCCCATCGAGTGGGCCGTCGACGCCGGACGATTCGCCCCGGCCGGACTTCTGGTCGCCCATCGCGCGGCCCACCACCGGTCCTCCGCCAACCTGGAGGACCCCGGTCACGCCCAAGTCGCCTCCGTCGTCGGAGGGCGAGTGAGGCGCGGGGACGGGTCCTCCGCCGGCGGGCAGGGCACCGGACGGTCCCGCCCCGTCGGCCTCGTCGGCCTCGTACGGATTGCCGAGGATGTTCCTGGCCATGTCGATGACCACGGCACTGTCGGCATCCTCCTTGGTGACCACCCCGAGGAGCGGGGCGGCCAGCAGCCCGGTCACGATCCCGGTCTCGGCCATGGACTCGGCTTGTACCACGCTCCACTCCCATAGCCGGTTGACCATGTCGGGGCTCGAGGCCCGCCTGGGCGGATACCGGAGCCAGCAGTTGACGGTGGCGTGGGCCAGTCCGGTGGCGGCGGGGAAGAGCCAGATCAGGCGGTAGTTGCCCGTGGCGTCGACCACCACCGCGGCGATGTAGGCCAGGATCACACTGCACAGATTGAACGGCGACAGGAGAACGCCGATCCGCTCGCCGAGCCCGCCGGCCCGGGGCAGGAGCTGGAGCAACAACGGAGCCATCACGATGATGTAGGCCCCGATGAAGGGTGCCCCGATGTAGCTCAGGACCACCGCCTGCCAGATGTGGGTGTCGAAGTACTGCACCCCGGCCAGGATCCCCCCGATGAGCGGGGCCCCCACGGCCAGCTGCATGGGGGACAGCCTTCGGCTGAGTGGTATCCCGAGCGCAATCCCGATGAGGAACACCGGGATCCCGGTGGCCAGGCCGGCCAGCGTCTGCGCGCTGGCTCCCGCGTTGAGCACGCGCTGGAAGAAGAGGATGGCCACGTAGGCCGTGGATCCGATCCCGGCCCAGAAAAGCAGCGATCCGGCCACCAGCACCTTGGCGTTGGGCCCCGCGAGGATGTCCCGGAGCTCGTCCCTGGTGGGCCGCGCCCGCTCCCGACGGTCGGCCTCGGCCCCGAAGGTGGCCGTCGGCGCCTCCCGGACCAGCACCAGCACGGCGATGCCCACGCCGATCATGATCACCGCCGCCACCTGGAACGGGAGGTTCCAGGTGGAAGGTCGGTGTTGGTTCCAGGTCGTCAACACCGTGGCCTTGATGGTCAGGCTGGCCAGCGTTCCGAGCACGGTGGTGAGGAGGAGCGCCTTGATCCACCGGCTCCGGCCGAAGACCTCGGGCACCACCGCCACATTGGTGAGCGTGAAGATCGCCGCCGCCTGTCTGGCGATCACGATGAACAGGACCAGCAGCCAGTAGCCGCTGACCACCGTGAACATCCAGGTGGAGATGCCCATGATGATGAGGCTGCCCGCCATGTACGGCGTCCGTCGACCCACCCGGCTCCGGGTCCGGTCACTGACCCGTCCCGCCACCGGATAGGTGAGCCAACTGAGGAGCCGGTTGGCCGTGAGGGCGAAGGTCACGGCCAGGGCTCCCGATGCCCGCTGTTGCACGTAGAGGGTGATCAAGACCCCGGATACGGCCAGATTGGCCCTCGGGCCCACCAGCCCGATGGAGAGACCGATGAAACTCCGGACCCGGGAGCCGTCGATGGGCCCGCCCGCGCCGTCCGATACCGGTGCACCGTCCTCGCCGGACGGTTGCGGCGATCGTCGGGCACCCCACGGTGGGGGACCGGGCCGGGGGTCAGGAACGCCTTCGGGGCCCCCGCTCACCCGTCGCCGTCGGTCCCGGTTTCCGCCCCGTCCCCGCCTGGTCCCTCCCTGGCCGCACGGGATCCCTCGTCGGCCGGGCCGGATCCCTCTCCAGCCGCGCCGGCGGTGTCGCCCGGGGGCGGGCCGCTGGCCCCGCCGTTGACGGCCACGGACGATGCGGCCTCGGCTCCGGCCCGTTGGGCGCCGTCGATCTGCACGTAGGCCAGCCTGAGTTGGCTGAGACCATCCTTCAGCTGGTCCTCCGCATCGCCCAGGCGCCCCTCGAGGCCGAGGACCAGGCTCCCGAGGGCGTCGATGGCCAGGCGGGCCTGGGTGAGCATGGGAGGCTGCTGCGACAGGTAGACGGCCGCGAGCTCGAAGAGCCCG
>DASZGT010000059.1:0-7936 GCA_035938575.1 Acidimicrobiales bacterium | reverse complement strand
GTGCGCCAGAAGGTCCTGGCCGCCCACCGGGCCGGACTGACCTCGGTGGTGCTGCCCGTCCGGAACGGGCCGGACCTCGAGGACGTCCCCGAGGCGGTGCGCGAAGAGATGACCTTCCACCTCGCCTCCGAGATCAGCGAGGTGCTGGACGCCGCTCTGGTGGACGGGGCCGCCCACCAGCCGTTGGTGGCCGACCCTCAGTTGTTCGCAGCCTGATCGTCGAAGACCCGGGGCTCGAGGGGCCCCGGGTCTTCCCGATGCGAGGCCGGGTCAGGGGCCGGCGAGGAATTCGTCGAGGATGCGGGCCAGCTCGAGGGGTCGATCGCCCTGGATGCTGTGGCCCGCCCCGTCGACCGTCACCACCCTGTCGGCGGGTCGGCGCCGTCGGAACTCGGCCTCGTCGGCGTCGTCCACCACCGGCGACAGGGCCCCCCGCACCAGCAGCACGGCGCCGTCGATGCCCTCGAGGACGTCCCATAGCGCGCTGAAGTCCACCGATCCCACATGCATGCCGGACGAGCCGGCCGGGCGGCCCAGCTGGTGACGCCAGGTCCACGTCCCATCGTCCCGCTGCACCGCATTGTGCAGCACCCCGCGCCGCAACGACGACACCGAGCGGGTCGGATTGAACTGGATGGTCCGCTCGAGGATCTCGTCGAAGGAGGCGAAGGTCTCCGGCCCGGCCAGGAAGGCGGCGATGTCCGAGCTCTTCTCGCGGGTGACACCCGGGGTGATGTCGACGAGGGCCAACCTGGCGACCACCTCGGGGTGGGCGCCGGCGAGGGCGATGGCGGTGGCGCCACCCAGCGACATCCCCACCACAGCCCCGGCGTCGGGGGCCAGGCGCCCGATGGCCACGGCCACGTCCTCCGCCATGGCTCTCGGGTCGAGCACCCGGGCGTCGCCGGGCCAGTCGGAGTGGCCGTGCCCGGGCAGGTCCACCGCCACCAGGGGGCGCTCGAGCGCCAGCGCCACCGTGTCCCAGGTATGGGCGTTCTGGCCGCCTCCGTGCAGGAACACCATCTCGGGCGCCTCCGACCCCCACACGAGGGCACTGACCGAGCGGCCGGGAGCCACTTCCACCGAGTGGCGGCGCACGGTGGGCGCACCCTTCCACGGGAGACCGACCTCGCTGGCATTGTCGGCGAACAAGGAGAACTCGTCGTAGGCGGCACCCGGGGGCTCGGTCACGAGGGAGCCCCCCCGGTTGCACCGGCCAAGGCGTCGACCAGCTCGCCCAGGGTGTCGTCGGCCATCTGGTACGGGGTGTAGAACCCGACCCGGTCGACCCGGTCTGCGAAGCGCTCGACGATGCCGGCGGCCACCTCCCGCGGGGTGCCCACCGCGGCCAGGGCCTCGAGCATGGAGTCATCGATCATCTCTGGCATCTCCTCCCAACGGCCGGTCTTGGAGAGCATATTGAGCTCGGGTTGCAGGTGTTCCCACCCTTCGACTTCGAGGACGGGGCGGTAGGCCGGCGTCGATGCATAGAAGGCCAGCAGCCAACGGCCGGCGGCCCGGGCCGTCTCCATCTCCTCGTCGTCCCGCCCGCAGCACACGATGACCTCGCCCGTCACGGTGAGGTCGGAGCGGCGCCTTCCCGCCCGGGCCAACCCCTCCTCGATGGCGGGCAGCGTGCGCTGGCGGAAGTGGTCGGCGGTGTTGAACGGCATGACCAGCACGCCGTCGGCCACCTCGGCGGCCAGGCGGATCATCTGGGGCCCGAGGCCGCCGATGGCGATGGGAGGCATGCCGAAGGGGTGGGGCCCGGGGTTGAACATCGGCGGCATCAGGGTGTGCGAGGTGAACTCGCTCGTGAAGTCGAGCGGCGCCCCGATCTCCCAGGTGGCGAAGATGGCCCGCAGCGCCCCGACCAGTGCCCGCATGCGGGCGATGGGGCGGTCGAAGGAGGCTCCGTAGCGCTTCTCCACCTGGGCCCGGATCTGCGAGCCCAGTCCCAGGGTGAATCGGCCCCGGGACAGCAGCTGGAGGTCATAGGCCTGGTGGGCGAGCTGGATGGGATTGCGGGGGAAGGCGATGGCCACATTGGTGCTCAGCTCCAAGGAGGTGGTCGCCGGTGCGGCCAGGATCAGCGGGGTGAAGACCTCGTGCGGGCCCTCGAAGGTGAAAGCCCCGTCCACACCCAGTCCCTCGAGGCGTCGGGCATGGTCGGGTGCGTCCTCGAGCCCCGACAGCGAGGTATCGATCTTCATGGGCCCATCGTCCCACCGGTAGTGGGGGACCGCTCGACCGCCACCGGCGCCACGACGGTTGACAGCGGTTGCGCCCGGCGCGGATGCCACACTGGGGCGATGGCACCCCCCTTCGCCACCCTGGCCGATGCGGCGGCGCGGATTCGGACCCGGGACACCATCGGGTTCGGGCTCGGGCCGGCCAACCCGGACGCCTTCTTCACCGCCCTCGGGGCCAGGGACGACTGGGAGGACCTGACCTTCGGCGGAGCGCTCCTGCTCGGCTACTACACCGTGCTCACCCATCCAAAGGTGTCCTACCGGTGCGGCTTCTTCGGGCCCGCCGAGCGCACCATGCTGGCCCAGGGGGCCAACATCGACCTGGTGCCGGGGGGGTTCCGCCAGTTCGCACCCATCCTCCGCCGGTTCGCCCCGCGGGTGATGACGGCCCAGGCCGCTCCCCCCGACGCCGACGGCATGGTCAATCTCTCGCTCCACCTGGGGGCCACCTACGACGAGCTCGTCATGGCCGGGAGCGATCCCGACCGGTTGTTGGTCATCGAGGTCAACCCCAACCTGCCCCGGACCTGTTCGTTGCCACCCGACTACTCCAATGTCATACCGCTCGACCTGGCCGACGTGGTCGTCGAGAGCGGCGGGGCGCCCTTCGCCCTGCCCCAGGCAGCGCCGGACGACATCGATCAGGCCATCGCCGAGCGGGCCCGGTCCTTCATCGTCGACGGGGCCACCCTGCAGATCGGCATCGGGGCCGTGCCGGACATGGTGGCCTCCCAGCTGGCCTCCGGGGCCGGGGGCTCCTACGGGATCCACACCGAGATGTTCACCGACGGGCTCATGCAGCTGCATCTGGCCGGCAAGGTGACCAACGACGCCAAGAGCGTCTTCAACGGTGTGTCCATCGCCACCTTCGCCCTCGGCTCCACCGACCTCTACCGTTGGCTGGACGGCAATCGGGACGTCGCCCTCGTGCCCGTGCAGGTGGTCAACGACCCGACGGTCATCGCCCGCAACCACTCGTTCGTCTCCATCAACGGCGCGCTGAGCGTCGACCTGTACGGCCAAGTGGTGGCCGACCACATCGACGGCAAACAGATCTCGGGGGTGGGCGGCCACGAGGACTTCGTGGCCGGCGCCGAGCTGCGCATCGAGGACCACTCGCTCATCTGCCTGCGCTCCACGGCCGTGACCAACGGCGTGACCCGGTCGCGTATCGTGCCGCTGCTGCCCGAGGGGTCGGTGGTGTCGACACCGCGTCATCACACCGGGGTGGTCATCACCGAGTACGGCGCCGCCGACCTGTCGGGGCGCACCGTGCGCGAGCGAGCCGCCGCCCTCGCGGCCATCGCCCATCCCGACTTCCGGGACGAGCTGGCCGACAGGGCCGCCGCCCTCGGTCGACCCTGACCACGTGACCGACCAACGCCCCCCGGCGTCGCTCACCCTCGCCACCTTCAACGTCCACATGGGCGTCGACGGGTGGGGCCGGCCCTTCGACGTCGTCGGCGAGTGCGACGCCCTCGGTGCCGACATCCTGGTGATCCAGGAGTCGTGGGAGCCGGACGACGGCAGTGTGAGCACGGCCGGCCTGGTGGCCTCCCGGCTCGGCTACCGGTTGGTGGAGGAGGTAGGACTGGCCCGGGGCCGCCTCTACTCCCCGGTCCCCACCACCACCCGGCGTTGGGGGCCGCTGGCCAGCCAGGTCCGCAAGACGCTCCGACTCGACCTCGAGCGCTATCGGGTCCCGGCCGGGCCCTCGGACCGACCCTTCGCCCGGGGTCACTGGGGCGTGGCCCTGCTGTCGCGACTGCCGGTCCGGGACGTCGAGGTCATCCAGCTCGGCCGCTTGAAGCGGGACCCCGCCTATCGGGCCGTCATACGCGGCACCGTCCGGCTGCAGGCCGGCGACCTCACGGTGTGCGGAACCCACATGTCGCACATCACGCACGGGTCGCACGCCCAGTACCGGCGTCTGAGCAAGCAGCTCCCGTCGGTGGACTCGGCCGCGGTGCTGGCCGGCGACATGAACCTCTGGGGCCCGCCGACCACCTCCTACTTCCGGGGTTGGCGCCGGGCCGTGCGGGGACGGAGCTGGCCCGCCCACCGACCCCACAGCCAGCTCGACCATGTGCTGGTGACCCAGTCGGTGTCGGTGTCGGGCGCCCGCATCGGCGGCTTCGCCGGGTCCGACCACCGGCCCGCGGTGGTGACGCTGGGCCTGGCCGAGACGGGGCCCGGGAGTAACGTCGACCCATGACCGACACCCTGGCGGACTTCGAGTCGTCCACCTTCACCGCCGAGGGCACCACCCGGGTCATCTACCGGCTCGGTTCGGGACCGGCGGTCATCGTGATCAGCGAGTTGCCCGGCATCACCCCCCTCGTGGCCCGATTCGGGCGCACGGTGGCGGGGGCCGGCTTCACCGCCGTGCTCCCACACGTCTTCGGGCAGGACGGTCGGAGCCCCTCCAACGGCTACACGCTGGGTTCGCTGGCCAGGGTGTGCGTCTCACGCGAGTTCACGGTGCTGGCCCTCGGCAGGACGAGCCCGATCATCAGCTGGTTGCGGGCTCTGGCCCAGGACGAGCACCGGCGGTGCGGCGGGCCGGGGGTGGGAGCGGTCGGGATGTGCTTCACGGGCGGCTTCGCCCTCGGGATGATGGTGGACGACGTCGTGGTGGCGCCGGTGCTCAGCCAGCCCTCCCTTCCGTTTCCCGTGAGCCGGTCGCGGCGCCGGGCGGTCGGGCTCTCCGAGTCGGACGCCCAACGGGTGCAGCAACGCGCCTCGGCAGGGACCTGTGTCCTCGGCCTGCGGTTCAGCGGCGACACCTGGAGCCCGCCGGAGCGGTTCGAGCACCTTCGTGAGCTGCTCGGCGATGCCTTCGTGGCCGTCGAGCTGGACTCGACCCCCGGGAACCCGCACGGACACAAGAAGATGGCCCATTCGGTGCTCACCGAAGACCTCGACGACCGACCGGGGACGCCGACCCGGGACGCCCTGGACCGGGTGCTGTCCTTCTTCGGGGAGCGCCTGGCCCCGTGAACGCCCTGGGGGAAGCCTGGAGGGGGCGCGGCCGGATGGTCCGCCTCTGCGGCCGCAGCATCTTCACGGTGGACATCCCGGCCACCGGGGCCGCGCGGCACCCGCCCCTGCTCGTCCTGCACGGGTTCCCGTCGTGCTCGTTCGACTTCCACCGCGTGGCCGACCGGCTGGCCGCGGACCGGAGGGTACTGCTGCTCGACATGCTCGGCTACGGCCTGTCCGACAAGCCGGACATCGCCTACACCCTCGCGGGCCAAGCAGACATCGCCGCCGACTGGCTGGGCCAGCTCGGAGTGACCCGACTCGGTCTGCTGACCCATGACATGGGTGACACCGTGGGCGGTGAGCTGCTGGCCCGCATCCTCGAGGGCGGATGGGAGGTCGAGATCACCGACCGGACCCTGACCAACGGCAGCATCTATCTGGAGCTGGCCCACCTGACCGCCGGGCAGCACTTCCTCCTCGGGCTGCCCGACGAGCGGTTGGCGCCGCACGGACTGGAGGCGGAGGCGGTCACGGCCGGAGTGGTCGCCACCTACTCAGCCGACACCGTGGTCAGCGGGTCGGAGACCGAGGCGCTGGGGGCGATGATCGCCCACCTCGACGGTCCCCTCCTGCTCCCCCGGCTCATCCGCTACATCGAGGAGCGCCGGCACAACGAACGGCGCTTCACCGGAGCCATCGAGCGCCATCCCTCGCCCCTCTCGGTGGTATGGGGGCGGGACGACCCCATCGCCGTGCCGGCCATGACCGAAGCCCTGGGCCGCGCCCGGCCCGACATCCGGCTCGAGGTGCTCGACGGCGTGGGCCACTACCCGATGGTCGAGGCGCCGGAACGGTTCCTCGCCGCCGTGCTGCGCTAAACCGCCGCCCCTCCGCCCGGCGACGACCGCGACGCGGTCACCGCCGCCATCAGACGGTGCAGAGCACCTCGCCGTGGAGCACCGCGAACCATCCGTCCGGCGATGCCGCCCACCGTCGCCACGCGGCGGCGAACGACCCTAAGTCCGCCGGCCCGGCGATCCCGCTCCCGAGGAGCTGGTCGGCCAGCGACGACTGGGTGAACCGGTCGGCCCACAGGCTGCCCCACCATGCCCGCTCCTCCGGGGTGGCGAAGCACCAGGTGGACGCCGAGGCCGCCACCGACGTGAACCCCACCTGGCGGGCCCAGTGCACCAGCCGGCGCCCCGCATCCCAGTTGGCCCCGTTGACCCGGGTCAGCGCCCCGTAGGCGTCAAGGGCGCGGTCGAGCTCCGGATCGGCGGGAAAGAAGCACATGGCCGGGTAGTCACCATCCCGGACGGCGACGATGCCTCCCGGCCGGCACACCCTGCCCATCTCGACCAGGGCGGCCACCGGCTCTCCCACGTGCTGGAGGACCTGATGGGCATGGACGACATCCATGCTCGCGTCCTCGAACGGCAGATCGAACAGGTTGCCGACCTCGAACGAGACCGACAACCGGCCGGATGTCGCAGCCAGGGCCCGCGCCTCGGCGATCACCGGCTCCGAGACATCGATGCCGACCACAACACCGGGGGCCAGCCGGTCGGCGAGGTCGCAGGTGATGGTGCCGGGGCCGCATCCCACGTCGAGGAGGGACATCCCGGGTCGGAGGTGGTCCAGAAGGTACCCGGCAGAGTTCTCGGCCGTGCGCCATCGGTGCGACCGCAGCACGCTCTCGTGGTGGCCATGCGTGTAGGTGACATCGGACATCGATCCAGCATGCGCCTCGTCCTATCTATTCGCAAACAAGCATTGGGGATCGTTGGTATAAGGTGAACTTATGGCAGCGTCAGAATGGCTGCGGACCTTCGTGGCCGTCTACCGGTCCGGGTCGGTCAGCGGGGGCGCCGGTCAACGCGGCCTGTCCCAACCGGCAGCCAGCCAGCAGATCGCCTCGCTCGAGCGACGCCTCGGCTTCTCCGTGTTCAACCGGACACCGCACGGGGTCGAGCCGACCCGCCGCGGCCGCGAGCTGCTGGCCCAGGTGGCAGATTCCCTGGACCGTCTGGAGCATGTGCTGATCGGCCTGGAGACCGGGTCCCCATCGAGTCCGGCGCCGACCATCCGGGTCGGTTCGTCGGCGGAGTTCTTCTCCCACGCCGTGCTGCCCAGGGTCGGCCCGGGCACGCCCCTGGTGGCCCGGTTCGGCCCCGACGCCGAGCTCATCGACCTCCTGAGCCAGGGTGAGCTCGATGTGGCGGTGACCAGCAGCACCCCGGGCCGGCGGTCCCTGACCTCAACACCGATCGGCATGAAACGTTTCACCCTGGTCGGAGCGCCCGTGCTGGCTCCGGCCGCGCCCATTGCCTCCCTGTCCGAGCTCGGATCGTGGTTGGTGGGCAAGCCCTGGGTGGCCTACAGCGCCGAGTTGCCCATGACGCGGCGATTCTGGCAGTCGGCGCTGGACCGGCCGTTCGGCGGGGACCTCCGTCTGGTGGCCCCCGACCTCCGCGCCGTGGCCTCGGCCGTGGAGCACGGGTTGGGGATCAGCCTGCTCCCGGATTTCGTGTGCGCCGACGCCCTCGACCGCCATGCCATCGTCGAGCTGCATCCGGTGGCCGAGGTGGTCCCCGGTGAGCCGTGGTTCGCCTGCACCCGCATCGCCGACCTCGATCGGGTGGCACTGACCCGGTTCGTGGCCGACCTCGCCCACCCGCCCGCCTCGGGGCCGGGCGACG
>DASZGT010000058.1:0-2120 GCA_035938575.1 Acidimicrobiales bacterium | reverse complement strand
CATGGTCCTCTTCACCACGGAGAGCGCCGCCCTGGTGGATGCCTGCACGGTGGCCCTACTGAGCACCAATCCGGACGTGAAGCACCTCCGGGATCGCATCGGGGCGCAGATCCACCGACGACTGGCTGCCGCCCTGGGTCCGGGGTCGGACCCCATGGTGGTGAGGGTCCTGGAGACCAGCTTTTCCGGAGCGCTCCTGGCCGCCGGCATGGGGCACATGTCATCGATGGACATTCCCGACTTCGTGGCCGACGCGGCCCAGCTGATGGCGGGCCAACCGGCGGTCGGGGCCGGCACGTGACCACCACGAGCCATCCGGTCGCCTACAGCCCCTACGCCTACGAGATCCACGAGGATCCCTATCCGGTCTACGCCCGTCTGCGGTCCGAGGCCCCCGTCTACCGCAACGAAGAGTTCGATTTCTGGGCTCTGTCCCGCCACGTGGATGTCCTGGCCGCCTTTCGCAACGTGGACGCCTTCTCCAACGCCTCCGGGGTCTCCCTCGATCCCAGCGCCTTCGGTCCCGACGCCCACAAGATGATGTCCTTCCTCGCCCTCGATCCGCCGCGCCACACCCGCATGCGCTCACTCGTCGGCAAGAAGTTCACCCCCTCCAAGGTGGCGCAGATGGAGGGCCGCATCAGGGCCATCACCCTCGAGCACCTCGAGCCGGCCCTGGAGCGCGGCTCCTTCGACTTCATCGCCGACTTCGCCGGTCGGCTCCCCATGGATGTCATCTCCGAACTGGTCGGCGTGCCCCGGGTGGACAGGGCCGAGATACGCAGGCTGGCCGACCTGGTGGTCCACCGCGAGGACGGCGTCTTCGACGTCCCCCAGGCCGGTATGGACGCCGCGCTCACCCTGGTCGGCTACTACCAGGACATGGTGGACGAGCGGCGGGCGGCCCCTCGGGACGACCTCACCTCCGCGCTGCTCGAGGCCGAAGTCGATGGGGACGAGCTCACCGATGAGGAGATCATCGGCTTCCTCTTCCTGATGGTGGTGGCCGGGAACGAGACGACCACCAAACTGCTGGGCAATGCCTGGTTCTGGGCATGGCACAACCCGGACCAGCGGGCCAAGGCCTTCGACCACGCAGCACGGGTCCCCGACTGGGTGGAGGAGACCCTGCGCTACGACACGTCGTCCCAGATGCTGTTGCGGGTGACACGCCAGCCCATGGAGCTGCACGGCGTGAGCATCCCCAAAGGTGACCGGGTGCTCCTGTTGGTGGGCTCGGCCAATCGGGACGAGGACGTCTTTCCCGATCCCGATCGCTACGACCTCGATCGGGACACCTCACGACTGGTCAGCTTCGGCAGCGGCCGCCACTTCTGCATGGGCGCCCCCCTGGCCCGGATGGAAGCGCGGATCGGTCTCACCGAGCTGGTGAAGCGGGTGTCGTCCTATGACATCGACGCCGAGGGGATCCAGCGGGTGCACTCCATCAACGTCCGCGGCCTGGCCGCCCTCCCGACCACGGTGACCCTGCGCTGATGCCCCGCTTCGAGCCCAACCCCGAGCGACGCCCGGCGGTGATCACCGGGGCCTCATCGGGCATCGGCCAAGCTGCGGCCAAGGCGCTGGCGGCGCTTGGCCATCCGGTGGCGCTCGGGGCCCGACGGGTCGCCGAATGCGAGGAGACGGCGGCCGCCATCCGGGCCGACGGTGGCGAAGCGGTGGCCATCCACCTCGACCTGGCCGACGGCGACTCCGTGGAGCAGTTCGCCAAGGCCGCAGTCGAGACCCTGGGAGGGATCGAGATCGTGGTGTCCAACGCCGCCCTCAACATGGCGGGGTCTGTGCTCGACACCGGGTCCGACGCATTCGAGGGGGTGCTGCAGGTGAACGTGAGCGGAACCCACCGGTTGATCCGCTCCCTCGCACCGGCCATGACCGAGCGCCGGCGGGGTGACATCGTCTTCGTCACCTCCGATGTGGTCGAGCGACCACGCCCGTCGATGGCCGCCTACGTCACGTCCAAATGGGGGCTCGAGGGCTACGTGCGCTCGCTGCAGATGGAGCTCGAGGGAACCGGGGTGAGGGCCACCATCGTCCGCCCCGGGCCGACCCTCACCGGCATGGGCATGGATTGGGATCCCGACGTCACCGCCGAGGTG
>DASZGT010000057.1:0-3336 GCA_035938575.1 Acidimicrobiales bacterium | reverse complement strand
CTACGCCAATGCCCTCCTCGACGGCAAGCCAGCCGGCGAGGTCATCGACGACCTCGACTGGCTGCAGGGGGAGTTCATCACCACGGTGCAGAAGCGGGGCGCCGCCATCATCGAGGCCCGCGGCCTCTCCTCCGCCGCCTCTGCGGCCAATGCGGCCATCGACTCCGTGGTCAGCATCCGCAGCGCGACCCCCGGCGACGACTTCACCTCGCTGGCCGTCATCTCCCGGGGTGAGTACGGGGTGCCGGAAGGATTGCAGTTCGGCTTTCCGGTGCGGACCAACGGGTCGGGCGGGTGGAGCGTGGTCGAGGGACTGCCCCACGACGAGTTCGCCACCGAGCGGATCCGCATCACCACCGAGGAGCTCGAGGCCGAGCGGGCCGAGGTGGCCGGCCTTCTGCCCTAGGCCTCGCCTACTCGGGGACCAGCTCGAT
This sequence comes from Acidimicrobiales bacterium, assembly GCA_035938575.1. Taxonomy (GTDB): domain Bacteria; phylum Actinomycetota; class Acidimicrobiia; order Acidimicrobiales; family RAAP-2; genus Bog-756. The sequence continues at coordinate 2,902 of DASZGT010000057.1, read as the reverse complement.
CCGGTTGCCGAACGGGTCGTCCACATAAAACTGGGGACGCCCCGGGACGTCCTCGGTGCGCCGCGTCGGGTGGCCCGAACGATCGAGCAGGCCGCAGAGGCCGTCGAGGTCGGCCACCACCAGCGCCGGGTGGGCCCTGCGGGCCGCTCGGAAGTCCTCGTCCACGCCCAGATGTACCTTGACCTTTCCCCGTTCGAACCAACAGCCGCCCCGCACGGCCAGCTCGGCCGGCTTGGCCACCCGGGGCAGCCCCAGCAGTCCCTCGAAGAAGGCCTCGGCCCTACGTTCGGCGTCCGGTCCCGGGGGCATGGCCAGTTGGACGTGGTCGATCCCGATCACCCGATGTGTCGGACCCGTCATCGGGTGGCACCCGCGGTCGGAGGCCTGCGTTGGTCGCGGCGCAGGGGATGGTCGGCCGGCACCTCCACCAGATGGATGCGGTGCCCGTCGGGGTCGTCGATCCATGCCTCCAGCAACCCCCACGGCTCGAGGGTGGGTGGGCGGACCACGGGTACGCCCCGAGACGAGAGCTCGTCGACGGCGGCGGCGATGGCCCGGACCTGAAGCCACAGCGTGATCCCGGGACCGGGTCGGACCGGCGCTGGGCCCGCAGGCCCGGCCTCTGGTGACGGCTGCAGATCCGCCGGTGGGCGCGCTCCCACCACCTCGATGAGCCCCCCTCCGGCGAAGAAGACGACGCCGCGGCCACGTCCCTCCCCGAACTCCCGGGCCACCGGGAGGTCGAGTGCCTCGCCGTAGAAGGCCAGGGAGCGGTCGAGGTCGGAGGGGTGGATGATGGTCCGGCTGGTCAGTACCTGCACGTTCTGCCTCCATGGGTCCACCGAGGACCCGGTTCCACCGTGCCACGCCCGCCACCGCGCCCGCCACCGTCGCCCGGGTGGGGCGCCCTCCCCGCTCAGTAGGTGGTGGCGGACCGCATCGTCACCGTCGCCGACCTGGCGGCGTCGAGCATCGCCTGCGCCGCCACCAACACCGAAAGGTCGCCGCGTACCCGGATCCGTCCCGTGTTCAGCGCCTCGGCCGGAGCCAGCTCGCCCTTCGACATGGACACCGCGTCCTCGTAGGACAGGACGATGGTGACGTCGGTCGGGACGGGGTCCGACCGAGGCGGTCCCCCGCTGACCGGATCGGCGCCGTCCCGTGGCTCCAGATGAAGGTGCAGCGCACCCTGGTCGACCCGCAGCGTGAGTCGGACGTCCCCGTCCGGCGTGCCGTGCACCTCCTGGACCATGGTGAACGTGCCCCCCACGGCGCCCAGCCCGGCATCGGGGTCGGGTCCCGGCACCTTCACCCCCTGCAAAGCGGCGTTGAACTCCTCGGCCCACGCAGGGCTCAGGAACCGGGCCACGACTGCCTCCCGGCCGGCCGGGTCACCCTGCGGAAAGATCGCCGGCGGCAGCCGCAGCGGCCGTGGCCGGCTCCGGCGCCGGGATGCCGTTGCTCCCCGTCCGGGGCTGTACGGCGGCAGGACCGGTGGCGGGCGACGAGGCGGCCGCTTCGGCCGGTGACCGCTTGTTGCGCTTGAGGATCTTGCGGCCGAGCCACGCCACCGGATCGTAGGAGGCGTCCACCACCCGCTCCTTCAGGGGGATGATGGCGTTGTCGGTGATCTTGATGTGCTCGGGGCAGACCTCGGTGCAGCACTTGGTGATGTTGCACTTCCCCAGGCCCTGCTCCTGTTGGAGGAGCTGCCGGCGGTCGTTGACGTCCAGGGGATGCATCTCCAGCTCGGCCGCCCGGGCGAAGAACCGGGGTCCGGCGAAGGCCGTCTTGTTCTCTTCGTGGTCACGGATGACGTGGCAGACGTCCTGGCACAGGAAGCACTCGATGCACTTGCGGAACTCCTGGCTCCGCTCGACGTCGATCTGCTGCATGCGGTAGCCGCCCGCCTTCTCCTCGTCGGCCGTCTTCGCCCGCGGTGCGAACGGGGGGATCCGCTTGGCCACCTCGTAGTTGTACGAGACATCGGTGACCAGGTCCCTCAGGATGGGGAACGTCCTCATGGGGGCCACGGTGACGGCCTCACCGACGGGAAGCGAGTCCATCCGGGTCATGCACATGAGCGCGGGACGCCCGTTGATCTCCGCCGAGCACGAGCCGCACTTGCCTGCCTTGCAGTTCCACCGGCAGGCCAGGTCCGGGGCCTGGGTGGCCTGCACCCGGTGGATGACGTCCAGCACCACCTCGCCCTCCTGGGACGGCATCACGTAGTCGGTGAACGAACCACCCGTCTCGTCGCCGCGCCACAGTCGCATGGTCACCTCGTCGGGGCCTCCCGTGCCGACCTGGTCCTCGGCCATCAGTTCGCCTCCTCGAGCAGCTCGTTGAGATCGTCGGGCATTACCGGGATCGGTTCCGGATCGACGGTGATGGATCGGATCGACGGGGTGCCGCCGACCCCATCTGTCCCGCCATCCTGCGCCGCGATCCGTTCGACGAAATTCAGCCCACCCATTTCGCCCACCGGCTTCGGATAGTCGTCGCGGGTGTGTCCGCCGCGGCTCTCCTTGCGGATGAGCGCACCGAGAGTGGTGCACCGGGAGACGGTCAGCATGGCGGCCAGATCGGTGGTCAGGTTCCAGCCCGGGTTGTAGCGACGGCCACCGCTCAACGCCACCCGGTTGGCCCGCTCCTCGAGCGCATCGAGCTGACCCAGCGCCTCGTCGAGCTCGGAACCGGTGCGGATGATGCCGACCAATCGCTGCATGGTGTCCTGCAGATCGTGCTGGATGTCGTAGGGGTTCTCGCCCTTCTCGCGGGAGAACGGGGCCACGGCGGCGTCGATGGTGGCGCCGATCTGGCCCTCGTCCAGGCGGCCGGGGCCGGATCGGTCTGAGGCGAACTCGGCCGCCCCGACACCCGCCCTCTGACCGAAGACCAG
>DASZGT010000056.1:0-12484 GCA_035938575.1 Acidimicrobiales bacterium | reverse complement strand
GGCCTTCCTCACCATGGGCATCCTCCTCGGCGCCTGGTGGTCCTATCAGGTGCTGGGCTGGGGGGGCTTCTGGGGCTGGGACCCGGTGGAGAACGCCGCCCTCCTGCCCTGGCTGGTTGGCACCGCCTACCTCCACTCGGTGATGGTCCAACAGCGGCGAGGGCTGCTGCGCATCTGGAACCTCTCCCTGGTGGTGGCGGCGTTCAGCCTGACCATCCTCGGGACGTTCCTGACCCGATCCGGCGTCATCCAATCGGTCCACTCCTTCACCGAGTCGACCATCGGGCCCCTGCTGCTGGGCTTCTTCGGGCTCGTGCTGGTCACCGGCGTGGGACTCATCGCCTGGCGCGGGGACCGGCTGCACTCGGTCGGGGGCATCGACTCGCCCATCAGCCGGGAGGGGGCCTTCCTGGCCAACAACCTCCTCTTCGTCGGGTTCGCCTTCGTCGTGCTGCTGGGCACGGTCTTCCCCCTCCTGTACGAGGCGCTCAACGGCGGCACCCAGGTGGGCGTGGGGGCGCCGTACTTCAACCGCTTCTTCGTACCCGTCGGGTTGGGGCTGCTCTTCTTGATGGCGGTGGCCCCGGCGCTCCCGTGGCGCAAGACGTCCGTGGCGATCCTGCGCGGCCGCCTGGCCGTACCGGCGGCCATCGGCGTGGCGGTGGTGGTGACCTGTGTGGCGGCCGGCATCCACGGCGTCGAGCCGCTGTTGGCCTTCGGCCTGGGTGGGTTCGCGGCCGCCTCGGCCGGGCGCTCCCTCCTGTTGTCGGTGCGGGGCGCCTACCGGGGGGCGCTGTCGTCCGGTGCCTCGTCCAACCGGGCGATCCTGAGTGGATGGCGTGGATTCGTGGGACGTGCCAACGGGGGCATGGTCGTGCACATCGGGGTGGTCGTCATTGCCGTCGGACTGGCCGCCGCCACCTCCTTCCTGCACCGGACCGAGGTGCACCTCGCACCCGGTCAGACGGCCACCTTTGCCGGCCACACCGTCGAATTCGTGGGCACCCGCGCCGTCACCTCTCCGTCGCACTCGTCCTTCGAGGCCGTCTTGCGGGTCGACGGCCGAGGCGCCTTCTCCCCGGCGGTCAGCCAGTTCGGCACGGGGAGCGCGACGGTGGGCACCCCGGCCATCGACTCCAGCTGGAGGGACGATCTCTACCTGACCATCGCCTCCATCCCGGACAAGGGCACCGTGTGGACCTTCGGGGTGGTCGAGCAGCCCTTGGTCATGTGGCTGTGGATCGGTGCCGGACTGGTGGGTGTCGGCTCGGTGCTGTCGGCCATCCCCGGACGGCGTCGCCGTCCCACCGACCCGGTGTCCGCTCCCGTCTCGACCCCGGCGCGCCCCGACATCCCGGACCGCGTCGAGGTGCCGGCCGGGTCCGGATCCGCGGGACAAGCGGTTCCGGTAGCAGCTGGTGATCCCTCGTGACGACACCGGAAGCCGACCACGAAGCTGGACCGACGACGCACACGGCCCGCTGGGTGGCGGTCGGGATCCTGGTCATGGCGGCCGGACTCATCGCCGTGCTGGCCACGCGGCCTCCGGCCCTCACCGTCGAGGCCCAGAATCCCCTGGTCAACCACCTGGCCCCCACGGTCGAGGGCGTGACGCTCGATGGGACCCATTTCCAACTGCCCCGGGCACCGGGTCACTACGTGGTCATCAACTTCTTCGCCAGTTGGTGTGTGCCGTGTGAGGAGGAGGGCCCCCAGCTGATCGCCTTCCAGTTCGAGCACCATGGGACCGGCAACGCCTCCATGCTCAGTGTGGTCTTCAATGACACCGCCGGTGCGGCCCGGTCCTACCAGGCCAGGATCGGGGTGACCTGGCCGACGCTGGCCGACTCCACGGGCAGCCTGGCGTTGGCCTTCGGGGCGCGCGAGAACCCCACATCGTTTGTGATCGCGCCCAACGGACGCGTCTTGACCGCCATCCTCGGAGGCGTGACGACCACGGGCCTCGACCGGATCATCGCCAAGGCGGAAGCCAGCGGGTACGGCGTATGACCACGCGGCGGTTCCCGCTCTGGACGCTGCTCGGCGTGGTGCTGGTGGCCGCGCTGGTCGTCGGGAGCGGCGCCCTCTCCTCGTCACCACCGACCGGCGCCCAGCGCGCCGCGGCCATCGAGGCGGTGGTCCGCTGCCCCACCTGTGAGGACCTCTCGGTGGCCCAGTCGAGCGCGCCGACCGCCGTCGCCGTGCGGGTCGCCGTGGTCCAGCAGATCGCCGAGGGCAGGACCGACGGACAGATCAAGGACTATCTGGTGGCGCGGTACGGCGCATCGATCGTGCTCGATCCTCCTGCCACCGGGTGGTCGCTGCTGGTCTGGCTGCTCCCACTGGCCGGCGGCGCCATGGCGGTGGCGCTGCTGGTGGCCGTCCTCCTCCGGCGCCGTCGCCCGGGTGGCGGGTACGGGGACGGGGCCGCGGCCGTCGACGGGGGCCGGGGCCCGATTGCGCCGGAGGTGGTCGACGAGCGTCGGCGGTTCCTCACCCGCTCCTTGGCCGACGCCGACGCCGAATACCTTGCCGGCGATCTCTCCGACAAGGACTACCTCGCCCTCCGGCAACGGGACATGGTGCGCCTGGCCGCCCTGCCTGCTCCCTCGGCCGGACCCGCGGGTGCCCCCTCCCCGGCATCTGGGCCGGCCCCGGCATCGGCATCGGCATCGGCGGCGACGTTGACAGGGCCGGTCATGACGGGCGACCGGGTCGACCCACCGGTCGCCGTCGACCTGGCCGCGGATGGCCCCGAGGTCGGAGACGGCGCCGTTGCCCGGGGCGGGAGACGCAAGCGGAGTAGTCGGTGGTTCCTCGGAGGGGCGGTGGCGGCGTTCGGCGCCGCCCTCATCGTGGCCGTGTCCCTGTTCGCGTCGAGCCGGCAGCCCGGCCAGTCGGCCACCGGGAGCTTCGCCCAGTCGCAGCAACAGCAGATCGAGCAGACCCTGGCCCAGGGGGCGGCGCTCGAGAATCAGGGGCAACTCGGCCAGGCCGCCCGGCTCTACCAGTCCGTGCTCGATCAGCACCCGGACAACGAGGTGGCGCTGGCCCAGCTCGGCTGGCTCGAGTACCTGATCGGCCAGTCCGGCAAGAGCGGCTCGTTGCTCAGCGATGCCCGGGTCAAGTTGGATCGGGCCGCGCAACTCGATCCGCACGACTATGCCGTGCGGCTGTATCTCGGGACCATCCTGTTGCAACACGATGGCAATGCCGCCGGCTCCGTCGAGCAGTACCGTCAGTTCCTCGGCGACAACCCGCCGGCCGTCGTGGTGGGCCAGGCCGCGCCCGTGATCCGCCAGGCCTACCAGAAGGCCGGACTGCCCGTTCCGCCGCAAGTGGCCGGAGGCTGAGCCCGGCATCGAGGTGATCGGCCTCGTCTGTCCTCAGCAGCGCGGGAGCACGCGGCTCCGAGGGCTGATGGCGCTCAACCGGGCGACGAGTACCGCCGTCCTCAAGGGACCAACACCGCCTTGCCCGCGATCGAACGATCGATCAGCCCGGACATCACCGCGGCCGCATCCCCGAGCGGATAGGCGGTCGGCACCGTCGGGTGCAGCCGCCCCGACCCGACCAGGTCCATGAGCTCGCCGATGAGTGTGCGATTGCCGATCGGGTCCTTGAAGGTCCAGCCGCCCCAGTCGACGCCCACCACCGTCCGGTTGTTGAGCAGCACCTGGTTCAGAGGGATCGAGGCAATGGGTCCCGAGGCGAACCCGATGACGCAGAACCGACCCAGGTGTCTGGTGGCCCGGAGGGCAGCCTCGCTGTGGCGCCCGCCCACCGAGTCGATGACGACGTCCACGCCACCGCCCGCGATCTCCCGGGCCCGCACTTTCATATCCTCGTGCTCGTAGTCGATGGTGGCCTCGGCCCCCATGGCCGACGCCGCTTCCAGTTTTTCCGGGCTCGACGCCGCGGCGATGACCCGTCCGCCGAGGGCGGTGGCCACGTCGGTGGCCGCCAGGCCGACGCCACCCCCGGCCCCCAGCACCAGCACCCACTCGCCCGACGCGAGGGTGGTCCGCCTGGTCAGGGTGAACAGGACGGTGCAGTAGCTCTGGATGAGCGCGGCGGCCTGGTCGAAGCTGATGTTGTCCGGCATCGGCACCAGCGAGAGCGCAGGGACAACGGCCCGGTCGGCGAATCCGCCGAATCCGGTGAAGGCGATGACGCGATCACCGACCGAGACACCGCCCACGCCGGGGCCGACGGCCGACACCTCGCCCGCCACCTCGCCGCCGGGAACGAACGGCGTCGGCGGTTTGATCTGGTAGCGCCCCTGGCACAGCAGCCCGTCGACGAAGTTGACGCCGGCCGCCTTCACGTCGACCACCACCTGCCCCTCGCCGGGCACCGGCGCGGCCCGGTCCTCGAGGACGAGCGTGTCGAGCGGACCCAACTGGTGGCAGACGACGGCGCGCATGGGCAGAACCTAGCCCTCACTCCCGCCCGGAGTTCAGCCGGCCAGCGCCCGCAACTTGTCGACGACACCGGCAAAGGACGCGTCGAACGCCTCGATGTCCGCATCGGTGGTCGACCATCCCACCGAGAGGCGGAGCGACCGCTCGGCGTCGACCCCCATCGCCTCCAGCACCGGCGACGGCTCCAGGGTCTCCGAGGAGCAGGACGAACCCGAGTGGACGGCGACGCCCGACTGATCGAGCCCGAGCAGCACCGGTTCGGCCTCGACACCCTCGACACCGACGCACACGATGTGGGGAAGGCGATGGACCGGGTGGCCGAAGGCGCGCACGCCGGCGACTGCGGACGCCGACTGCAGCAGTCGATCGCACTGGGAGCGGGAGACGGCCGCTTCGGCACCGATCGCACCCGGCGCGGCCAACACCGAGGCGGCCGCCCCGAACCCGATGGCGCCGGCCACGTTCTCGAGCCCGGCCCGGCGGGCCCGTTCCTGTTCGCCGCCGACCACGAACGGCTCCAGGCGAAGTCCCCGCCGGATGATCAGGGCGCCGATGCCGGCCGGGCCGCCCAGCTTGTGCGCCGACACCGACACCAGGTCGGCACCGAGTTGCGCGAGGTCGAGGGGGAGCCTCCCGGCCGCGGCGGCGGCGTCGACGTGGGTCGTCACCCCCAGCCGGCGGCAGTGCTCGATGACCTCGGTCACCGGCTGGACCGTCCCGACCTCGTGGTTGGCCCACTGACAGTGGGCCAGGGAGGGGTTGCGGCCGTGGAGCGAGCGGCACCGGCCCAGGGCCTCGTCGACGGCACCGACCTCGATCCGGCCGAACTGGTCGACGGCGATGGGGACGACCGGTGCGTCCCGGGCGGAGGCGTCGCGCACTGCCGAGTGTTCCACCTTGGCACAGGCCACCGGCCCCGGGTCCACCCGGAGCGCACCCCAGACGGCGGCGTTGATGGCCTCTGTGCCACCCGAGGTGAAGACGACCTGGCGTGGGCGCACGGCGAAGAGCCCGGCCACCTGCTCCCGGGCCTCCTCGAGGGCGGCGCGGACCATGCGCCCCTCGCTGTGCACCCGGCCCGGGTCGGCCGTGATGCCCGACTGGTCCCAGGCCGCCATGGCGGCCTGGGCCTCCGGGCGTGTCGGGGTGGTCGACGCGTGATCGAGGTAGTGACGGGCCAAGGCTGGCTCGCCGGTCAGACCACGGCGGCGCAGGCGTCGTCGCCGCGAGCGCGCGAGGACGACAGCACGACCGGCACCACTCCACTGCCGTCGTCGCCGCACAGGCCGGCCAGGAGGCCCTTGACCATGCCCCGGTCCACGGCACACAGGACCGGGTATTGCGAGGCGGCGTTGCCGAAGGGGCAGTTTTCCGCCACCACCGCGGTGCTGGCACCCTGGTCCTCGGCGTGGGCGGCGAATCCGTGGGCCGTGAGCGTGTCGGCGATGGCGTGCATGGCAGTACGCAGCGAGCGCTGCCCCTCGCCGGGCGACATCTGGTGGGCGAGGGTGCGGCCGTACTCCTCGCCGACCCGCTCGGCCATGCCCTCGGCGGCCGCCGGACCGAGCAGTTGGAGCGCCTCCTGCAACAAGAGGACCAACAGGTCACCCCGTCGGGTGAAGAGGTCGAGGGTCGGGTCGTTGCCGACCGCCCGGAAGCGCTTGGATGGCCGGCCGGCACCGTTTCCGGCGACCCGTTCCATGGTGATCTCCACGTAGCCGCCGGTGGCGAGGCGCTCGAGATGGTGGCGAGCGACATTCGGGTGCAGCGAGAAGCGGGCCGCCACCTCGGAGGCGGTGGTGCCCGGGTTGGAGCGGACGAACAGATAGATCTCACGGCGGGTCGGGTCCCCGAAGGCGGCCGTCACCGCCGTCACCGCCGCGGAGAAATGGCCGTCCGACTCGGACGTGTCGCCCCGCCCGTCCCCGGCCCCGGTCCCCGGGGGGCGCTCGGTCTGGAGGATTGGCCTGTCCGAGTCCACGCGCACGTCCCCTAGTCTACCGGTGGCGCCGAAATTCCCCGAGGAGAACCCGCATGGCCATCGACGAGTCCCAGGTCACAGCGGCGGTCGCCGCCGTGATCGACCCCGAATTGCGCCGCCCACTGGGGGAATTGGGCATGGTCGGACGGGTGGGGATCAAGCGCAGGCGGGTGGCCATCGAGCTCGCCCTGCCGGTGGCGCACTATCCCCAGGTCGACGAGCTGGTGCAGCGGGTCCGACAAGCCGTCGGGCCGCTGGATGGGGTGGCGGAGGTGGCGGTGGAGCCGGGGGTCATGGACGAGGAGCCCCGCGCCCGGCTCCGGATGCTGCTGCGCGGCGAGCCGGTGGACGGCGGGACCCAGCACGCGGCCGACGACCCTCCCCACGCCCACGGCGGGCAGCTCGGGCATGAGGAAGGCCGCCCCAACCGCTTCATGCTGCCGCGGTCGAAGACCCGGATCATCGGCGTGTCCTCGGGGAAGGGCGGTGTGGGCAAGTCCTCGGTCACGGTGAACCTGGCCGTGGCCCTGTCCAGGATGGGGTACGACGTCGGGATCCTCGATGCCGACGTCTACGGGTTCTCCGTCCCGAAGATGTTGGGCGTGACCGAGGATCCCCTGATCATCGGCGACCTGGTGGTGCCGCCCACCGCCAACGGGGTCCGGTGCCTGTCCATGGGGTACTTCGTTCCGGACGACACTCCGGTCATCTGGCGTGGACCCATGTTGCACAAGGCGCTCGAGCAGTTTCTGGTGGACGCCTATTGGGGTGAGCCCGATTTCCTGCTCATCGACATGCCTCCGGGCACCGGGGACGTCACGCTGTCGCTCGGCCAGTACCTGACCAAGACCGAGGTGTACGTGGTGACCACGCCCCAGCCGGCCGCCGGACGGGTGGCCCAACGGTCGGCGTATGCGGCGCGGAAGTTGAAGTTGGCCGTGCGCGGGGTCATCGAGAACATGAGTTGGTTCATCGGCGATGACGGGACGCGCTACGAACTGTTCGGCGCCGGAGGCGGGCGTCAGCTCGCCGACGAGCTGGGGGTGCCGCTGCTGGCTCAGGTGCCGCTGGTCCCCGCTCTCCGCCAGGGAGGAGACGAGGGGATCCCGGTGATGGTCGCCGACCCGGCCAGTGAGGCTTCGGCCGTCTTCGATCAGCTGGCCACCGCCGTCGTCGAGCTCGGCCCCGCCCGCGTCTACCGCAAGGAGCTCACCGTCCGCTGACGGCGCACCGCCCGGCCCGCCGGCGGAGATTCAGCCCCAACCCGCCCGCGTGGCGGGCATCCCGCTGGTGCCGTCGGGCTCGGGGAGGACACCCAGCACCTGATGGATGGCCAGCCCACCGTCGTCGAAGCCGTTGGCCGAGGCGGCCATGTACAAGTGCCAGATGTCGGCCCGGGGCCGTCCCACGAGGGCCACTGCTTCGTCCCAGTGGCGTTCGAGGTTGCGTACCCAGTGATGCAGGGTCCGCGAGTAGTGCTCCCGTAGCGACTCCACGTCGCGGACCTCGAACCCTGTCCGTTGCATGGACCTGACCACGTCGGCCACGTCGACCAGCTCGCCGTCGGGGAACACGTAGCGACCGACGAAGGACCGCCGGCTGAGCACCGAGCCGCCCGGCTTGGAGATGGCATGGTTGAGCAGTCTGCCGGTGGGCTTGAGCAGCTGGCGGAGGGTCTCGAAGTAGCGCGTCATCATCGTGGAGCCCACGTGCTCGAACATGCCGATCGACGAGATGGCGTCGAATGCCTCGCCGCGCAGGTCGCGGTAGTCCTGCAGCCGGATCTCCACCCGATCGCCGAGGCCGGCCTCGGTCACCCGCCGCTGGGCTTCGCCGACCTGCTCGCGGCTCAGGGCCACGCCCACCACACTGGCCCCGTGCTGTCGCGCCGCGTGGATGGCCATCGATCCCCACCCGCACCCCACATCGAGCAGCCGGGCGCCCGGTTGGCGATCCAAGCCCAATTTGCGGCAGATCAGCTCGTGCTTGGCCGCTTGGGCGTCCTCCAGGGTGGCCCCGTCCGAGAGGAACCTGGCGCACGAGTAGGTCATGCTCGGGCCCAGCACCAACCGGTAGAACTCGTTGCCGACGTCGTAGTGGTGACTGACGACCGCGGCGTCCCGGGTCGGGGAGTGCACCCGGCCGGCGGGGCGGCACTCCTCGGGCGGGGCGGGCAGGGGCGGTCCGAGGGCGCCCAGCCGGCGGGCGGCAGCGACGACGGCGGGGACGGCCCGCAGGCCGATCTGGCGCAGATCGCGCCGCGATGCGTCGTGGAGCACCTGCAGGAGGGCGCAGATGTCTCCCTCCGCCGACAGGTCCCCGGAGACGAAGGCTCGGGCCACGCCGAGCTCGCCCGGGGCCCACATGATCCGGCGAACGGCGTCGACCGAGCTGATCCGCAGCGTCCCGACGCCGTCGGTGGGACCGAAGCCGCTGCCGTCCCAGAACTCGAAGCGCACGGGGACGGCGTCCCCCACCAGGGCCTTCACCAGCGGTGCGAGGGCATCAGCTGCGCTCCACGGTCCGGTCGCGCCGGCGAGAGGGACGGCCCCGCCCGCATCCCCGGTCAGCGGATCGGATGAGCCCTCCGAGACAGGTGCGTCCGTTTCGGGGGCGGTTGCCTGGTGAGACACCTGGGTGACCATCGCTGACCTCCTCGACCGTTGCCCCTCGTCTCAGGTCGGCTTCGATCCTATGGCGATCGTCACACGCCGTGCCGCTGCCGACCGGCCTCGACGCCGCGCACCACTCTCAGTACCGCGGGGTGACCCCGATGCCGGCCGGCAGCTTTGCGGGGTCCCACCCGAGCACGGCGACGGCTTGGCTGAAGGCGAACCGATCGGTCATGCCGGCGACGTAGGCCACCGCGGCCCGCACCGCCCGGGGATCCCCCCCGGTGAGATCGGCGGTCTGATCGCCCCCGTCGGGGATGAGGTGAGGTCGGTCCCCGAAATAGTCGACCAGCGCCCGGAGGACCGCGACCACCGAACGGCCCTGGGCCACCGAGCTCGGACGAAGGTAGATGTGCTCGTAGTTGCTGGCCCGGAAGGCGGCGAGGGCCTCGGCGAGCTCGTCGGCCATGCCGATGAGCCCGGTCTCGAGGGTGGACGACACCAGCGCTCCGACGAAGGTGTCCAGTTGGCGGCTCCGCTGGTCCCCGCACCGCTCGCGCACCAGTGCCGGGAGCGCGCCCGGTGTGACGATCCCGCTCTTCACGGCGTCCTCGAAGTCGTGACACACATAGGCGATCCGGTCGGCCCAGCTCACCACCTCCCCTTCGGGCGTCGAGGGTGCGGGCCGTGACCACGAGTGGTTCCGGATGCCGTCGAGGGTCTCATGACAGAGGTTGAGCGGTTCGAGGGAGACGTCTGCGCCCCACGGGGCGTGGTCGAACCCCCCGTCGAGATAGGGGGAGAGCGCGTCCTCGCTGGCATGCCCCCCCGGGCCGTGGCCGCAGTCGTGACCGAGGGCGATGGCTTCGGTGAGGGCGACGTTCAAGCAGCAGGCCCTGGCCACGCTGGTCGCCACCTGGGCGACCTCGAGGGCGTGGGTCAGCCTGGTCCGCTGGTGGTCGTCGGGGAAGACGAACACCTGGGTCTTGCCGGCCAGCCGGCGGAACGCCGTGGCGTGGAGGATACGGTCACGGTCACGCTCGAAGCAGGTTCGCCACGGATCGGGCGCCACCGGCCGCAACCGGTGGCCGGCACCGGAGGCCCGGGTCGCCCCGGGGGCCAACCGCTCCGACTCGATCGCCTCGCGCCCCTGGCGGTCGAGCCCGGCCAGCGGCCCCGGGAACAGTGCCGAGGAGCGACTGTCGGCGTGGGCGAACGTGATGCCCGACCCGCGGTGGCCGGCCATGGTGGACGCCCAGCGGCGATTCCTCTCGCTCTCGCCCTCCACGCTGTCTTGTTGCACCCGGCCAGTGTGCCCCAAGGCTGTGACGGGCGTGACGGCGGCCGCTCCGGACCTTGTATCGTCGGACACGCCCGGCGCACCTGTCGGGCCCAGCCAACAGGAGCGTGCCAGGTGGACGTGCGGATCGGGATCGTACAGTCGATGAAGGAGCTCGACATCGAGTTGCCCGAGGACGCGGACCGCGACGAGGTCCTGGCCGGCATCGAGGCGGCTCTGGCCGAGGACGGGAAGATTCTCTGGCTGACCGATCGGAAGGGCCGTCAGGTGGGTGTGCCTGTGGGCAAGGTGGCCTACGTCGAGGTGGATCCGCCCATCGCCGCCCGCCAGGTCGGCTTCGGGATCTCCTGATCCACCAGCTGCCTGCTGCCGGCCCGGCTCCGATCCGGTCGTGGGGCCCTTGATCGGATGGGCGCGCTCCTCGATCTCAGACTGGTCTTCGTCACCGGCAAGGGCGGAGTGGGGAAGACGACGGTGGCCTCGGCCCTGGCGCTCCTGGCGTCCTCGCACGGCAAGCGGGTCCTCATCTGCGAGGTCGACGCCAAGGGCGATGTGGCCGGCTTCTACGAGGCGCCCCCGACCGGATTCAAGGAGAAGGAGGTCCTCCCCGGTCTGTTCGCCATGACCATGGACACCGAGGCGTCCCTGCGCGAGTACCTCAGACTGCAGTTGCGCATCCCGGTGGTGGGCCGCATCGGCCCCCTGGCCAAGGCCTTCGACTTCGTGGCCACCGCAGCCCCCGGGGTTCGGGAGATCCTCACGGTCGGCAAGCTCTGCTATGAGGTCCGCGAGCGCCACTATGACCTCGTGGTGGTCGACGCACCCGCGTCGGGCCACATCGTCGGCCAGCTGGCCGCACCCCAGGCCATCAACAACTTGGTGAAGGTGGGCCTCATCCGATCCCAGACCGACTGGATGCTCGACATCCTCTCCGATCCCCTGACCACCGGGCTCATGGCGGTGTGCACCCCGGAGGAGATGCCGGTCAACGAGACCATCGAGCTGGCGGCCCGGGTGAGGGAGGAGACCACCGTGCAGCTCTCCGCCGTCGTGGTCAACCGGGTGTTGCCCGAGTTGTTCGGTCGCCAGGAGGAGGAGGTGTTCGACGCCCTCGGGGCACCCGACCCGCTGGAGCGGCTGGACGAGCTCGTGGGGGGCGACGCCGGCCCCGTCCTCGACGCCGCCCGCCTGGCGGTGACCATGCGGCGCACCCGTACCACCCACCTCGACCACCTGCGCCGGAACATCGAGGAGTCCGTGCCGATGATGTACCTCCCGTACCTGTTCACCCGGTCGCACGGGCTGCGGACCACCCGACAGGTTTCGGCGTCCCTGGGCGAGGAGCTGGGTTACTGATGGCCGCCGCCCGCGGCCGCCGCGGAGGTCGGGAGGACGGGTCGGGCCATGAGGAACAGGGTCGTCCCGGCGGGGGGTCCAAGGCCGTCTCGGCCGGGAGCGGGTCGATCGACGGTCTACTGGCCACCAAGGAGATCGTCGTCGCCTGTGGCCCCGGCGGTGTGGGCAAGACCACCACCGCCGCGGCCGCGGCGGTCATGGCCGCCCTCCGCCACGGGAGCAAGGTCCTCGTACTCACCGTGGACCCGGCCCGGCGGCTGGCCGACGCCCTCGGACTCGACGGCATCGGCAATACCGAGCACCGGGTTCCCGACGAGGCCTTTCGCAGTGCCGGGTTGAGGCCACGGGGACAGTTGTGGGCAGCCATGCTCGACACCAAAGAATCGTGGGACGCGCTCATCCGCCGTCATGCCCCGGATCCCCAGACCCGGGACGAGATCCTCGCCAACCCCCTCTACCAGAACATCTCCGGGAGGTTCGTGCAGAGCCACGACTACATCGCCATGGAGCGTCTCTACGAGATCCACTCGGCGAGCGACTACGACCTCATCGTGGTGGACACCCCGCCGACCAGGAACGCCCTCGACTTCCTGGACGCTCCCCAGCGGATGGCTGACTTCTTCTCGAGCCGCCTGTTGCGGTGGTTGATCGTCCCCTACCGGTCGCGCCTGGTCAACGTGGCCACCAAACCCTTCTACCAGATCGCCGACCGGATTCTCGGCACCGAGTTCCTGGCCGACATCTCCGAATTCTTCATCCTCTTCCAGTCGATGTACGACGGGTTCGTCGAACGGTCCCAGTCGGTCGGCCG
>DASZGT010000055.1:0-7085 GCA_035938575.1 Acidimicrobiales bacterium | reverse complement strand
TCTGGTCCAGGCCAGTCCGTGCGCGACCATCGGCCATGCCGCCAGCGTCGCTGCGAGCGGTGATGCCGTCCAGGTCGCAGCCGGCACCTACGACGACAGCGTGGTGGTGAGTGTCTCGAATCTCACCATCACAGGCCAAGGTCCATCGACCATCGTCGCCGGACCGGCGACCCAGCCCGCGTTCAACCTCAACGGCGCTGGCGACTCCCTCACCATGATGTCGATCTCCAACGGTGGAGGTGACGGCGTGGACAACAGCGGGAACATGGCCAGCTTCGTGAACGACAACATCACCCTCAACCATGGGACTGGCATCGTCAACAGCGGTGCCAACGTGAACATCCGTGACGACTCGATCTCGAGCAACCAGGGCGGCATCCGCAACCAGGGGAACACGGTGAGCATCGTCAACGACACGATCGCCAACAACCGCGCCTTTGACAGCGGGGGTGTGTGGAGCGCTGGTACCGGGGTCCTCATCACGGGGGACACCATTGACAGCAACCAGTCCTCCGGTCCTGGCGGGGGGCCGGCTGGCATCAACTCGCAGGGTCCCCCAGGGTCGATCTCTGTCGGCGGGACCATCTTGGTCGGGAACCTCGCGGTAAACGGCCGCCCTGAGGCAAACTGCGGGGGGCCGATCACGGACGCCGGTTACAACATGGGAGACGCGGGGAACTCGTGCGGCTTCTCCGCCGCTGGTCACGATCTCATCGGCCAGCAGCCGAACCTCGGATTCGCGGCCTGGAACGGTGGACCGACCCAGACACAGGCCATCCCTGCCGGTAGCCCGGCCCAAGGGGCCATCGCTGCCAACAGCCCCTTCTGCAACGGCACCGACCAGCGGGGCGCTCCCCGCCTCCAGCCCGGATCCGCCGCCTGTGACATGGGAGCCTTCCAGGCGATCGGGGGCTACTGGGAGGTGGCATCTGATGGCGGTATCTTCACCTTCAATGCCCCCTTTGCTGGTTCCATGGGCGGCCAGCACCTCAACGCCCCGATCGTGGGCGTGGCAGAGGATCCCACTACGGGTGGCTACTGGGAGGTGGCCTCCGATGGTGGCGTCTTCGCCTTCAATGCGCCCTTCGATGGCTCCATGGGCGGCCAGCACCTCAACGCCCCGGTCGTCGGCATGGCCCCCAATCTCAAAGGCGAGGGCTACTGGGAGGTGGCCGCCGACGGCGGCATCTTCGCCTTTGGCGGTGCCCCCTTCCTCGGCTCGATGGGAGGTCAACATCTCAACGCCCCGATCGTGGGCATGGCGGCAGACCCGGCAACGGGTGGCTACAGGGAGATCGCCTCCGATGGCGGGATCTTCGACTTCGGCGGTGCCGACTTCGTCGGTTCGATGGGTGGCCAGCATCTCAACGCCCCAGTCGTCGGCATGGCCGGGACCTCCTGCGGTTACTGGGAGGTGGCCGCCGACGGCGGGGTATTCGCCTTCCCGGGCAGTGTTTTCTGTGCCCCGTTTGTCGGTTCGATGGGTGGCCAGCACCTCAACCAACCGATCGTGGGCGCGGCCGCCCCGATGAACGGAGGCTCCCCCATCGGCGGTGAGGGCTACTGGGAGGTGGCCTCTGACGGCGGCATCTTTGCCTTCAACGTTCCCTTCCTTGGTTCGATGGGCGGCAAGCCGCTCAACGCGCCCATCGTCGGCATGGCGACCGGGTGATGTCGACCCTTGCCGCTTCGGGCGGTGCCCCTCCCAAGTCGCCCCGCCAGAGCGACCACAAGTCTGCGCCACTCGTGCCGATCAGCACACCCGATAACCGCTGTCGACCCGGCGTTTAGGGCGACCCCATGGCGACGTTCTGCTCGCGGATCGGGGACACCTGCTGTCCCGGTTGACGTTCCCCGGTGAGAACCATCATCGGGCGGGGCATACGGGACGGTCCCGCTCCGGAGGTCGTCTGAACTGGGCCGCTCCCGGAGCGGGTTCCCGCTACAGGAACGGTGTTGGTACTGCTCCGTGCGGTGTGGATTTCACAGCTCGATCTCCGGATAGAGGCGGTGGTGGGCGAGCAGATCGGCGCATCGGCCTCGGCAGGCCAGGGCAACTCGAGGATCGATCTCGTACTTCGCCTTGGCTGTGGACGTGGCAGGTGTCGTGAAGCGCAGCGCCTCGGCGATGACGTCGGCGACCTCGTCGAGCTCGCCTGGTCCGAAACCGAGCGTGGTGAGTGCTGGCGTACCCAGTCGAATGCCCGATGTGTACCAGGCGCCGTTGGCGTCACCTGGCACCGTGTTGCGATTGGTGACCACGCCCGCATCGAGCAGAGCGGCCTCGGCCTGACGACCGGTGAGGCCGAAACTGGTGGCGACGTCCATGAGAACGAGGTGGTTGTCTGTTCCCCCGGTGACGAGATGTGCTCCTCTGCGCAGCAACCCGTCGGCGAGCGCCCGGGCGTTCCCCACGATCTGGGCCGCATAAGAGGCGAATGAGGGCTGGCGGGCCTCGGACAAAGCGATGGCCTTGGCCGCCATCACGTGGGGTAGCGGGCCGCCAAGGACCATTGGGCACCCCTTGTCCACGTACGGTGCGTACTCCTCGGTGCAGAGCACCAGCCCACCTCGAGGACCGCGCAGCGACTTGTGGGTGGTGGAGGTCACGACGTCGGCATGACGGACCGGATCGAGGTCACCAGCCAGCACCTTTCCGGCCACCAGCCCGGCGAAGTGGGCCATGTCGACCATCAGCGTGGCCCCGACGTCGTGGGCGATCTCGGCCAGGGTGGCGAAGTTGGGGTTCCGAGGGTGAGCCGAGTACCCAGCGACCAACACAAGCGGACAGAACTCCCTGGCCTGGGCTGCGATGGCGTCGTAGTCGAGGAGCCCGGAGGTGGGATCGACCCCGTAGCTGGCCTGGTCGAATAGCTTCCCGGAGATGTTGGGTCGGAACCCGTGGGTGAGATGCCCACCGGCGTCGAGAGCCATGCCCATCATGCGCTGGGAGTGCAGCTCACTACGCAGCTGGTCCCAGCTCGCGGAGTCGAGGTCGTTCACATGACGCACTCCAGCCTCGTCGAGGACGGGCTGCTCGACTCGGTGGGCAAGGATTGCCCAGTAGGCGACCAGGTTGGCGTCGATCCCCGAGTGAGGTTGGACGTAGGCGTGCTCGGCTCCGAAGAGCGCCTTGGCGTGGTCGGTAGCCAACGTCTCGATGCGGTCAACCATCTCGCATCCGGCATAGAAGCGATGGCCCGGAGTTCCTTCGGCGTACTTGTCCGACAGCCAGTTGCCCATGGCGAGCAGCACTGCCGGTGAGGCGTAGTTCTCCGAGGCGATGAGCTTCAGCTGGCGCCGTTGTGACTCCAGCTCACCGACGATGGCCTTGGCCACATCTGGTTCGACGGCGGAGATCACCTCCAACGCAGATCGATAGGCAATCGCAACAACTGGATCGGGCATCACGCGCTCCTTCGGACGACATCGAGTGTTCGCCCAGGCGCGCGGCTCTCTTCGGCGCATTGCCGGCGGGTCGATCCACGGTGGTGCTCCACCCAGACGCCAGTAACGACCCGCTCCAACGATAGCCCCAACGAGCTTCGAAGAGGCAGGGACCGGTCGAAGGATGACTTGGAGGCGCCGTGGAAGGATCCCCTTTCGGACCGTCATTCGGGCCCTGCGGGTGCCCTTAAGAATTCGACGGCCGGGGCTCCAGAGGTCGCCCCGTTGTGCCGGTAGGGGACGCCCGCCTTCTCTCGTCCATTCGCGTTATTGAGTCACACGGCTCCGGCCAGTCGTTCCGTCAAGCAGTTCCGAGACGATGCCCTTGCCGGCTTCGCTCCCCCGTCGCAGGGTCAGTTCGGCGCCACTCGGTCGCTCCGGATAGCGGAGCCAGAAACCCTATCCAAGCAGCTTCTTGGCGATGACCACCCGCTGGATCTGGTTGGTTCCCTCGTAGATCTGGGTGATCTTGGCGTCGCGCATGAAGCGCTCGACGGGGAAGTCCTTGGTGAATCCGTATCCGCCCAGCAACTGGACCGCGTCGGTGGTGACGGCCATGGCGGTGTCCGAAGCGAAGCACTTGGCCATTGCCCCGATCATGGTCAGTTCTCCTTCGGGGTCGTCGCTGTCGATCAGGGAACAGGCGCGGTAGATGAGAGTCCGTGCCGCCTCGGTGCGCATGGCCATCTCAGCCAGCATGAATCGCAGACCCTGCATGTCGGCGATGGCCTTGCCGAATGCCTGACGCTCTTTCATGTAGCCCCCGGCGTAGTCGATGGCACCTTGGGCGATCCCCACCGCCTGGGCACCGATCGTCGGCCGGCTCCGGTCAAGCGCGTGCAGGGCGATGGTTAAGCCCATTCCCTCCTCCCCGACCAGGTTGGAAGCAGGAACGCTCACCTCGTCGAACGTCACCGCCGCCGTAGGACTGCCCCGGAGGCCCATCTTGTCCTCGTGGGGAGCGACCTCGACACCCCAATCCGCCTCGACCACAAAACAGCTGATGCCACGACGGCCGGCGGCCGGGTCGGTCACCGCGAACACCGTGTAGGTGTCGGAGATGCCCGCATTGGTGACCCAGTACTTGGTCCCCGAGAGGAGGTAGTGGTCCCCCTGGCGGACGGCTCGGGCCCGCATGGCGGCAACGTCGCTGCCCGCGTCAGCCTCGGACAGGCAATAGCTGGCCTGTCGCTCGCCCGATGCGACCCGCGGCAGATACTTGCGCTTCAAGTCCTCGGAGCCCCAGTTCATCACCGGCGACATCCCGAGCTTGGAGATCAGAAGCGTGAGGGACGTCGAGGAGCAGACCCTGGCCAGCTCTTCGGCCATGATGGCCTGGGTCACCATGTCGGCGCCGGCTCCTCCGTACTCGACGGGGATGCCCAGGGCGGGGAGCTCGAGCTCGACGCAGGCGTCGAACGACTTCTGCGGGAAGGTGGCCTCTCGATCGGCCTGCGCGGCATTGGGAGCGATCCGGTCCTCGGCGAACCTGCGGAGCGTGTCGCGGAACTGCCGGTGGGTCTCGGTAAGGCCGAAGCCGGGTGGATTCATAGCCACACGGTACTCATCGTGCGATCCGATCCCCATATCGAACCATCGAACCCGCTGCGGCCATGGCGCGAAAGCCTGGTGAGCAGGATGTTCTCAAGTCGAAACCCGTACCGGTCGACAACTCTCACGTGTGACATCCAGCCCGCCACAGGCTACGCTTCGCCCATCAATTAACGCATAGAGTAGTGGAGGCACCCGTATGAGTGATAAATCTGAGGGGCCAGGCTGGTGGATAGCCAGCGACGGCAAGTGGTATCCGCCCGAGCTGCACCCGTCGGTGAGGGACGCCCCGCATACGGAAACCCCGGCTCAGGTGCCCGGTGAGTCCCAGACGCACCGGTGGCAGGGCCCGGCGCAGGAGTCAGGCCGGGTCGGACCTCAATTCCCCGACCTGTTCAAGAAGGCCCTCGAGGGGTCACACCTGGCCGACAACGTCTCGGTGAAATACGACCTCGATGACGAGCGGAGCGCAACCGCGCCGGCCCCGTCCAGATCCATGGTCGGAGCGAGAGCGGGGAGCGGCGCACAGAGAGCGGCCAGTGCCGGCACGACCTTCGGGCCGCCGCCCAAGCGCAAGTGGCGCAAGGGTCGCTGACCGCCCGCTGACCGATCACCCGGAGGCTTGCGCCCGAGTGTGATCCGAGAAGTACCGGGACGTCCGCGGGCCCATGGCCAACGGCCTTCGGTGGCAGGCCAGATCAGCTGGCCGGGGCGGGGGCCGGCCGGCGCCTGAGCTCAGCCCGGCTCGGGGAGCAACAACAGCTCTCGCCACCGACCGAGGCGCTCGGCTACCGCGTCAGGGGTCAGGCGCAGCGTCTCCTCCTTCACACCGTCGGCAATTGCACGCTGAGCCTGGTAATGGTGGGCAGCCGAGCGAAACAACGGTCCCCGGGCCTCCACCAGGTCGGTCGGAGCGCCCCCCAGGAAGCCCCACAGGGTGAACCCGAAGGTCAGATCATGCACGACCGGGGCCCGACCGAAGGTTGCGCACCGACGCGTGGCCACAGCCGTGCAGCCGGCGATGGCATCCTCGCTGGACTCCCCCGGTGCCAGCTCGAGCCGATCCTCGAACCCACGGGCCAGTTTGAGGGCAAATCCCTGGTCGGGTCCCGGGCTCCCCAACTGGCGCCCCGTCGGCTGGATGGCGCCCAGGAGCTCAGAGGGCCGCGACTGCGTCCAGATGCCGGGCACACGCAGCTGATATGCGGGACGGACCTGGTCGGCCTCCACGATCGGCACGAAACTGGGCTGGGTCACTGCAAGGCTCCTGATGTCGATGACCTCGGATACCCGACGGAGGTTCTCCACCGTCGGCGGCGTTACTGCCCGTCGGCGGACCCCGCGGCGTGGAGCAGACCGTAGACGATGGAGTCGGAGAGGGCCTGCCAGGAAGCGGCGATGATGTTCTCGGAGACCCCGATGGTGGTCCAGGTGCGGTTGCCGTCGGTCGAGTCGATGAGGACCCGCGTGACCGATCCGGTTCCCTTGGCCGAGTCGAGTACCCGCACCCGGTAGTCGACCAGATGGACCCCGGCGAGGGCCGGGTAGCGAGCGCCGATGGCGGCCCGCACGGCCCCGTCGAGCGCATTGACCGGCCCGTTCCCCTCGGCGGTGGCGACGACCCGTTCGTCTCCCACCAGGATCTTGACCGTAGCCTCGGTGGATTCGCCTTCGCCGTGGTCGGCGATGACCCGGTAGGACTCGAGCTCGAAGAAGGACTGCTCCCATCCCGTCGAGTTCCGCAGAAGCAGCTCCAGCGAGCCGTCGGCCACCTCGAAGTGATAGCCGGCGTGCTCGAGCCGCTTGAGGGAGTCCAGCACCGAGGACATGGCCTGCGAATCGAGCTCGAGCCCGAGCTCGTCCGCCTTCATGGCCAGGGTCGAGCGACCGGCCATCTCGGACACGACGAAGCGGGCCCCGTTGCCGACCAGCTCGGGCGAGATGTGCTCGTAGGCATCCGATCGCCGGGCGATGGCAGAGGTGTGGAGCCCGGCCTTGTGGGCGAACACCGATCCACCGACGAAGGGCTGCTGCGGGTTCGGTGCGATGTTGACCAACTCGGCGATGTGGTGGGACACCGGGGTCAG
>DASZGT010000054.1:0-1735 GCA_035938575.1 Acidimicrobiales bacterium | reverse complement strand
CAACCAGTGGAACGGGAAGGCGTGGTCGCTGGTTCCCGCGGCGACCCCGAGCGCATCCGGAGGCCCTCCATTGATCGAAGCGACGGGCATGGACTGCGTGACGACCACGTCGTGTATCGCCGTCGGGACCACCAACGTCGGGAGCGCGACGGCCACGCCGTTCAGCGAGCAGTGGAACGGATCGTCGTGGTCCCTGGTCACCGTCGCCGTGCCCACCGGCGCCGGGGTGACCGGCAGCTTCCTGGCCTCCGTCTCGTGCGCGGGTGCCTCGTTCTGTGAGGCCGCGGGCCAGACCAATGGCACCCACAACCAGAACCTGATTCAGACCTGGAACGGCTCGACATGGGCGATCGTCCCGAACGTCCCCGACACCTCGCCGGCCCAGAGCCAGGGCCTCACGGCCGTCGACTGCTTCAGTCAGACGACGTGCAGCGCAGTGGGCTCTGCCACCGCGGCCTCGGGGCTCTCGCCCGCGACCTTGGCCCTCACCTGGAACGGCACCTCGTGGTCCATCGTGAGCGGCACGCCGAACCAGGGCACGCTGTCAACCACGCTGTTGGGCGAATCCTGTGTGACCGACTGGGCCTGCGTGGCGGTGGGCGACTCCCACACCGCCCCCACGACGCTGGCCGGCTTCGCCATGTCGGCCCCCATCGCGCGATCGGGCTACCGCTTCGTGGCCTCCGACGGCGGTGTGTTCGCCTACGGGAGCGGGGCACCCTTCTTGGGTTCGACCGGGTCCATCATGCTCAACAAGCCGATCGTGGGCATGTCGGTCATGCCGGGCGGCGACGGCTATGACATCGTGGCCTCCGACGGCGGCATCTTCAACTACGGCTCGGCCCAGTTCTACGGCTCCACGGGGTCCATCCACCTCAACGCCCCCGTCGTCGGCATGGCGCTGACGGCGGACGGGGCGGGCTACTGGTTGGTCGCCACCGACGGCGGGATCTTCAGCTACGGCGACGCGCAGTTCTATGGTTCGACGGGGAGCCTCAAGCTCAACAAGCCGATCGTGGGGATGGCGGCGACCCCCGACGGGAAGGGGTACTGGCTGGTGGCCTCCGACGGGGGCATCTTCAGCTACGGCGACGCCCAGTTCTACGGCTCGACCGGTTCGCTCGTGCTCAACAAGCCCGTGGTCGGCATGGCGGCGCCCGTCGGCGGCGGGTACTACCTCGTGGCGAGCGACGGGGGCATCTTCACCTTCCCGACCAACGGCGGACCGCCCTTCTTGGGGTCGACCGGGTCCATCACGCTCAACAAGCCCATCGTGGGGATGACGACCGTGGCCGGGGGTTACTACCTGAGCGGCTCCGACGGCGGGGTCTTCACTTACCCGACCACGGGCGGCCCGCCCTTCTTGGGCTCGACGGGGTCGATCACCCTCAACAAGCCCATCGTGGGGATCTCCGGGTAGGGCCGCCGGGGCCGGCCTGATCCTGACGGCGCGGTGGGCCCCCCGGAAGGGGGGCGCCCGGAGGGCCGTGTACAGTGAAAGGTGACACGGCTGTCAGCAATCGGTCGCCCGGAATGCGCTGGCCGCGCCCGGTGGCGGGCATCCGTGGCCGACACCCAACGCCGCGCTGGGCCTGCCGCCGGGCGGGGTCCGAGGAGGGGCCATGAACGTCGATCTGGAGGCACTGGCAGGACCCAGGGACCGCCTCATGGTGGGCGGTGCCGTCGACCCGGTGACCGCCGAGGTCATCCGCGGGACCATGGAGACCGTCTGCTT
>DASZGT010000053.1:0-13294 GCA_035938575.1 Acidimicrobiales bacterium | reverse complement strand
ACCCGGCACGGTGACCGTGTCGGTGTCGCGCCCCGAGCGCAACAGGGTCCCGGGCACGGCGCCGGTGAACGCCCCGTGCTCGGCCACTTCGATCCCATTCACGAGCACGTGCTCGATGCCATCGGCCTCGGCATAGAGGCGGGCCGCCCCTCCGGGCAGGTCGTGGCGGGTCCGTTCGGCCCGGGGGCCGACGCGCTCGGGATCGATCACCACCACGTCGGCCCACCACCCTTCGGCCAGCCGGCCCCGGTGGCGCAGCCCGTAGAGGCGCGCCGGCACGTCGCTCAGCTGTCGAACCGCCTCCTCCCAGCTCAGCAGGGCCCGCTTGCGGACCCCTTCCCCCAGCAGAGCGGTCGAGTAGACCGCCCCACAGGTCATGTCGAGGTGAGCCCCGGCGTCGGAACCCCCGACCACGGCACGAGGGTCCTGCCACACCTTGGCCCGGAGCTCCCAGTCGGCCTCGGTCTCGGGGATGGGGGGCCGGAGGCCCGTGCGGAGATCGTCGGCCAGCACCACGTCGAGCATGGCATCGAACGGGTCCTGGTGGCGCTCGGTTGCCACCTCGCCGACGGTGCGTCCTTCACAGGCGGCATTGGCAGGATCGAAGACCTCGTCGAAGCGCAGGTTCTGCCAGTGGGCCAGTGCCCCCAGGATGCCCGCCTCCTCGGAACGGGCGCCGCGGTCGAGCCGTGCCCGCACTTCGGGATCGGCCAGCGCCCGCATGCGATCGGGGACGGGGAGGGTCAGTGTCTCTCGCCAGCCCGGCAGGCCGTCGAGGATGGTGCCGGTCAGGAAGGAGAGCCGGATCTGCATGGTGTGGGGCATCGTGAGGGCCACCACCGTGGCGCCCCGCTCCTCGGCCGCCGTGGACGCCGCCAGCTGGCGGTCCACCGCCCCAGGGTTCATCGCCGACACGCCGAGCACATTCCAGTTGACCGGCCGGTTGGCCAGCAGGGAGAGGGAGGCCATCAGATCCACCTCCTCGTCACTGAAGCCGTTCAGGCAGCCCGGGACGATGAGCTCGAGGGTGGTCCCCGCATGGGTGCCGATGGCTGCCACCAGCGCCTCGAGCTCGTCCCGGCCGGCCGAGCGGGAGGGCACCGGATTGCCGTCACCGTCATGATGGGTGTGGACCTGTGAGGTGGAGATGCCCAGCGCCCCCTGGTCCATGGCCTGATGGGCGAGTGAGACCATGGCCTCGATCTGTGGCCGGGAGGCCACGGTGCCGACCGCCTCGTCGCCCATGGCGGCGCGCCGAAGGGTGGAGTGGCCGACGAGGAACCCCGCATTGACCCCGAGGTTCCCCTCGAGGCGGCCGAGCCAGTCCCCGAAGGATCGCCACGACCAGTCGAGTCCCTCCTCGAGAGCGGCGAGGGGCATGCCCTCCACCCGCGCCATCATCCGCGACAGATACCCGGAATCGTCCGGACCCGCCGGGGCCAGCGAGAACCCGCAATTGCCTCCGAACACCGTGGTGACCCCGTGCAGGGGCGACGGGCTGGCCGCCGGGTCCCAGGACAGCTGGGCGTCGTAGTGCGTGTGGAGGTCGACGAACCCCGGGGCGACCAACAGCCCGTCGGCGTCGATCTCCTGGTGGGCAGGTTCGTCAACCTTGCCGATGGCCACGATCCTGCCGGCCCGGACGCCGACATCAGCGCGCCGGGACGGCTCGCCCGTGCCATCGACCACGGTCCCCGATCGAATCACCAGATCCAGCACGTGGTCGCCTCCTCCCGTTGAGCCATCATCGCCGATCGCCGATGTCTGAGATGAGCGCCGTGTGACAGTTCGGGGCGTTGGCGGCGTGGGCTCGGGTCGGGCGAGAACGTCATTTTCGGAGATGATAGCTTCGTTGTCGGAGAGCGACACAGCCGAGAGGAGCGAGTCGACACCGTGACGGCGACGAGCCCGGAGCACCACCACGGAGCGGTGAGCACGTCGGGCCTTCTGCCGGACCCGCCCCCGCGGCCTATCCTGGTCCCGATCATCTCGGTCGACGACCATCTGATCGAGCCGCCGGACATGTTCGAGGGACGCATGCCGGCCCGCTTGGCCGAACGAGCGCCGCGTCTGGTGGACACGCCCGAAGGCACCCAGATGTGGGTCTACGAGGACAGGACCTACCCGAACATCGGGCTCAACGCGGTGGTCGGGCGGCCCCGGGAGGAATGGAGCATGGAGCCGGCGCGCTTCGACGAGATGCGTCCGGGCTGCTACGAGATCGAGGCCCGGATCGCCGACATGGACATCAACGGGGTGTGGGCCTCGCTGTGCTTCCCGTCGCTGGTGGCCGGATTCTGTGGGGCGGTGTTCTCCGGATCGGACGACCCGGAGCTCGGGTTGGCCAGCGTGCGGGCCTGGAACAACTGGCACGCCGAGGTGTGGGCCGGTGCCCATCCCGAGCGGATCATCCCCCTTCAGCTCCCGTGGCTCCCCGATGTCGAGGTGGCCGCGGAGGAGGTTCGCCGGAACGCCGATCGGGGATTCAAGGCGGTCAGCTTCCCCGAGTTCCCCGCCCAGCTCCACCTTCCCTCGATCTTCTCCGGCGCCTGGGACCCATTCTTCGCCGCCTGTGAGGACACCGGGACCGTCGTGTGCCTGCACACCGGCGCGTCGGCATGGGCCCCGCTGCCCTCGCCGGATCCCCCCTTCGAGTTGCTGCCCACCGTCTTCCCAGTCAACGCGCTGGTGGCCGCGGCCGAGTGGCTCTGGTCGGGCGTCGCCCTGCGGTTCCCCCGACTGGCCGTGGCGCTCTCCGAAGGGGGCATCGGATGGGTCCCGATGCTCCTCGACCGGGTGGACTATGTACTGCACCATTCGGCCTCGGGGTCGTCACCCACCGGTTGGCCCTCAGACCTGCTGCCCAGCGAAGTGCTGAAGCGGAATTTCTGGTTCTGCACCATCGACGACCCATCGGTGCTCGGGCTCCGCCACCGCATCGGCGTGGACCACATCATGGTGGAGAGTGACTACCCCCACGCCGACTCGACCTGGCCCGACACCCAGACGGTCATGGCCGCCAGCATGGGCCACCTGCCCGATCGCGACCTGCGGATGATGGCGGCGGGCAACGCCGCGCGCCTCTTCCGCCACCCCCTGCCCGAGTCCGATGACTGGCGGCCCATCGGACGCCGCCCCCCGGCCATCGGGACATGACGACGACGCGCGGGGCCGCATGAGCTCCCTCCCTGCGTTCGACCCGTTCTCGGACGAGTACTTCGACGACCCCTACGACCTGTACCGACGCATGCGGGACGAGGTGCCCGTCTTCTTCAGCGAGCAGTACGGGTTCTGGGCGCTGTTCCGCTACGACGACGTGTGCCAGGCCCATAAGGAGTGGCAAACCTTCTCGTCCAGCCACGGCGTCGACCTCTCCATGCTGAGCAAGCCACCGGAGATGATCCGCCAGCTGCAGAGCATCATCATGCTGGACCCGCCCGAGCACGATCGCCTGCGGGCCCTGGTGAGCCGGGCGTTCACGCCCCGGGCGGTCACGGCGCTCGAACCCATGATCGAAGATGTCATCGGCGGTCTGCTCGACCAGTGTGACGAGGACGGCTTCGACGCCGTCGCCGACTTCTCCGGGCCGTTCCCGGTCGAGATCATCTCGCGGATGCTCGGCGTTCCCGAGCCCGACCGTCAGCGCATTCGCCATTGGCTCGACGCCATGCTCCACCGCGAGCCCGGCGAGATGGACCCCACTCCCGAGGGGATGGAGGCGGCACTGGAGACCGTCGTCTTCTTTCTCGACCTCATCGCCGACAAGCGCAAGCATCCCGGCGACGACATGATCAGCCGGTTGATCGAGGTCGAGGTCGACCGGGGCGACGGAGGCACCACCCGGCTGGACGACGACGAGATCGCCGGGTTCGCCGCCCTGCTCGGAGGGGCGGGCGCCGAGACGGTGACCAAGTTGGTGGGGAATGCGGTGGTCCTCTTCGCCCGCAACCCTTCCGAATGGCAGAAGGTGCTCGACGACCCGGGCAAGATCCCCGGTGCCGTGGAGGAGATCCTCCGCTACTGGCCGCCGTCCCAATACCAGGGCCGGTTCTCCGTGCGCCCCTCGGAGTACAGCGGCGTGGTCGTCCCCGAGGGGCACCCGACCATCCTGGTGACGGGGTCGGCCACCCGGGACGAGCGCTTCCACGAACGGCCCGACGCCTTCGACATCGACCGCCCTCCCACCCTGGCCCTCGGGTTCGGGTACGGCATCCACAGCTGCCTGGGGGCGGCCCTCGCCCGCATGGAGAGCCGGATCGCCATCGAACAGCTGGCCCTGCGTTGGCCGAAGTACGAGGTGGACGAGGCCGGATGCCGGCGGGTCCACATGTCGAACGTGGCCGGCTACGCCCGCGTGCCGCTCCGGCGATCGGGCTGAGGCTCAACGAGCGACGTCGGGGTCCTGCTGGAGCTCGATGGTGTTGCCGGCGGGGTCGGTCACCCAGATCTGGACCACGTCACCCTGGGCGGCGCGCACATAGGGCACGGCGTCGCGCTCCAGTTCGCCGATGGCCGCCTCGAGGTCGGCCACGCCGAAGCAGACGTGCGGGCCCGTCGGGCGAATGGCTGCCTCGCCCGGTGGGGCGTCGACCAGATGGACCTGGGCCTGCCCGACCCCGAACCAGTGGCCGCCGATGCCCGGTATCGACGGGCGGGGCAGGTCCGCCAGGCCCAGGCGCCGGTAGAAGGCGACGTTCTCATCGAGGCCGCCCTCGACGTTGACGCTGTGGTGGAGGATGCGGGTCACTTCCATGGCGGCTCCCCTGGGGCAGAGCCGGCGGCCGGGGGCTCGGCGAGCTGCTCCATGAATTCGAGGCGCATGTCACCGGGCGCTTCGACGAAGGCGATCCGTCGCCGGCCGAACGACCCCTCTACCTCACCCGGTCCCCAGATGACCCGGTGGCCGGCCACCTCGGCATCGACATCGTCGGTGAACACGGCCAGGTGGAGGAAGCAGTCGTCCGGGAGGGCAACCGTGTCCTCGTAGAGCGCCCGGGTGAACAGGGTGATGAGCACCGGCCCGAGGTGCACGTCGGCCCGCTCACCACCGTGCCACGGACCGCGATCGCTCATGGTGGCGCCGGCCCTCTCGTAGAACTGCACGGCGGTGTCGAGGTCGCCCACCTTCACCGCCAGGTTGCCGAGCCCGGTAACGGTCATGATCGGAGGGGGTGGCGTCGGGTCATCGTGGCCAACCGTCGGGAACGACCTGGTCTTTGATGGTCCGGGGATCGACTGCCGTGGAGGTGTTGCCAGCCTGGTACACGGCGAAGCACAGCTGGAGCGCCTTGGTGGCATCCTCGGCGCTCATCTCGGCGGGAACGCCGTCGACCAGGGCATCGATGAAGTGGAAGGCCGACCGGTCGAAGCCCAGATCCCAAGCGGAGGGGACGTCGCTGAAGGTGGTGGTGGTCTGGCTGTCCCTGCCGCCCTGGTAGAGGACGAGCGGGGACAGGTCGAGCATCTCGCCCGTGCAACGGGTCACCCACAGGAACCCCTCGTCCCCCTGGATCTCGAAGAACTCGTCGGCTCCGTAGAACGAGCTCCGCAACCACATGGACGGCGCATAGGACACCTCCATCGTCCCGAGGAGGCTGGGGTCGTCGTACTCGAAGAGGGCAGCACACGGTTCGAAGAAGTGGTCCCGGCGCCGGACGACCGCCTGGACCGACACGATGTCCCGGTCGACCAGCCACAGGGCCACAGCGTACTTGTGGATCATGTCGTCGAAGAGGTGACCCCCGGGGCTGTGGGCGTTCATCCGCCACACGTACCCATCAGCCTCCAGCCCGGCCTGGAAGTCCGAGTGGGTCTGGCCCACTACGGTCCGGAGTCGTATGTGGGTGGGCCTACCGATTGCCCCCTCGGCGATCAACTGCCTCGCCCGTTCGAGTGGCGGATAGTGCCGGTAGCACTCGCTGATCCTGAGGATCACCCCGGCCGCCTCGGCCGCCGTCGCCATGGCCCGTGCGTCCGCCACGGAGTTGGCCAGCGGCTTCTGGCACGAGACGTGCTTCCCGGCCGCCACCGCGGCGAGGACGTGTTCGTGGTGGAGGTGGGTCGGAGTGAGGATCTCGACGGCATCGATGGCCGGATCGGCCAGCATGGCGCCCAGGTCGGTGAAGGCCTTGGGCGCCCCCCACTCCGCCGCCGCCGTTGCCGCCCGGCCCTCGACCGGATCGCAGACCGCCACCACGTCGCACCGCGGGTCGGACAGATAGCCGTGCACGTTCATCGAGGCGATGTTGCCTGCGCCCACGATCCCGATCCGCGGGCGGCCCCCGATCCCTGACACGTGCGTCAGCGTATCCCAGGTCGCCCGACGGCGACGGCGGGCCGCCTCATCGGTGGCCCAAGGCCGGCCCGAAGTGCCATGGCCCGGGCGGTCCGGTCGATCAGTCGATCAGTCGAGGCGGCGAGGGGCGATGGTAGCTTCGCGGCGATGGGCCCATGGTGAACGGGGATGGCGTGAGCGGACAGGATCCAGCAGCGGACGGCCGGCGCCAGGGCCCCATTGCCGGCACCGCCGTCGGCAGCGCTGTGGACCGAGTCTCCCCGCAACTCCGGCGCATCGAGCGGAAGCTCCGGCGCGAGGTCACCCGTCTGGCGGCCGTCCCGTTCGAGCAGTTTCCACCCCGGGATGCGGTCCGGATGGCCTACAACGTCATGCTCCGCCGTGATCCCGACGAACCCTCATGGAGCGAGAAGGCCGCCGCCGTCGCCTCGGGGGCGATGGCCCGCAGCGACGTGGTCGACGGGATCCACTGTTCCGATGAGTTCCGGTTTCGGGTGCCCGTGGGACCAGCCAGCCTGCTCAATTCGCTGCACGCCAGTCGCTGCGAGTTCATCGTAGGTCTGCCTCCGGCGCGTCACATCGTCGACCTCGGGGGAGGCCACATCTCCGACGCACGAGGTGCGCTGGTGCTGCTGGGATACCCCTATGACTTCGAAGAGCTGGTGGTCGTGGACCTACCCCCGGACGATCGCCACCCGCTCTATCGCTCCGATCGCTTCGGGCCGGGCGACTACGACCAGGGCAAGGTCCGCTACGAATACCGGTCCATGGCTGACCTCTCGTTCGCCATGGACGCCTCGGTGGACCTCATCTACAGCGGTCAGTCCATCGAACACGTGACCGAGGCCGACGCCGATCTCGTCCTGAAGGAATCGTTCCGGATTCTCGTGCCCGGTGGCCACATGGCCATTGACACGCCCAACGCCCGGCTGTGCCGGCTGCAGCAGAGCTCGTTCATCGATCCCGATCACAAGGTCGAGTACACCGTCGACCAGCTGCGGGACAAGGTGACGGCTGCCGGATTCGAGGTGGTCACCGAGCGGGGGTTGAACTGGGGAGGACCGGGTGTCGCCCGGGGCGAGCTCGATGTGGCGGCGTTGGCCGCCAACTTTGGCGTCTACTTCGACGCCGAGTCCTGCTATCTGCTGGCCCTGGTCATCCGGAAGCCCGGCTGACCCGGTCGGCCGTCGATCCACCAGGTGAGCGACGGCGGCATCAGTCGGCCGTCGCTTCGAGGAGGAACACAGGGATCTCCCGATCCGTCCTCTTCTGGTAGTCGGCATAGTCGGGGTAGGCGGCCACGGCCCGGTCCCACCACACCGCCTTCTCGTCGCCCGTCAGCATGCGGGCCGTCCGGTCGGACTTCACGGGCCCGTCCTGGAGCTCGACATGGGGGTCGGCGACCAAGTTGAAATACCAGACGGGGTGCCTCGGTGCGCCACCCATGGACGCCACCACCGCGTACTGTCCCTCGTGCTCCACCCGCATCAGCGGGGTCTTTCGGACGTTGCCGGATTTGGCGCCGTGGCTGGTCAGGATGACCACCGGCATCCCCCGCAGGGTCGTTCCCCGGGTTCCCCCAGATCCTTCGTACTCCTCGACCTGGTTGCGGACCCATTCGGCGGGACTGGGTTCGTACGCACCTTCAAGCGGCATGGCCACCAGCTAACACCCTCACGACTCCCGGTTGCCAGGCACGTCGGGCGCCAGTGTCCGACACTCCAGCGTGCCGGTGGAGCGTTCACGAACGGAGCCGGTCAGTCTCTTCGGATCTGAGCGGGTCGAGTGTCCGGTCGTCGTTGGGGCTCGCGATGGCCGCAGCGCCAGGCACTTCGGGGATGTGAGGAGGCCCTGGGGTCGGCGCCTCCGACGGGTCGCCGCCCTGCCGGGAGTCGGGGTGAAGCTTTGCTCCTCAACCAAGTGGTTGACAACGGGAGAACGGTGGTCTAAGCATAGGTTGTATTCAACCAGTTAGTTGAGCAAGGAGCCGTCCGTGGCAGACGACCAGCTGTCCCGAGTCTTCGCCGCTCTCGCCGATCCGACGAGGCGCGACATGGTGGCCCGACTCGCCGTGGGCGACGCCACCGTCGGGGAGCTGGCGCATCCCTACGACGTCTCGGTCCAGGCGGTGTCCAAGCACATCAAGGTGCTGAGCGACGCCGGCTTGGTGAGCCAGAGCAGGGACGCCCAGCGGCGGCCGTGTCATCTCGAGGCGGAGGTCTTCGACCTGATGACGAAGTGGATCGAGCGGTACCGCCAACAGGCCCAGGAGCGCTACGAGCGCCTCGACGCCGTGCTGGCCGAGATGCGCGGCGACGAACAACCCACCCACCCCGGAAACCGAGAGCAAGGAGCAGCGTCATGAATGCCACCAGCAACCGCTACCAGGTCTCGATCGAGGCCGACCCGACTGTGCCCATCATTCGCATTACCCGTGATTTCGACGCCACCCCGACGCAGTTGATGCGGGCCCACATCGATCCCGCGTTGTTCGCCCGCTGGGTTGGTCCCGATGGGATGGAGACCAAGATCCTCGACTGGGACGCCACCACGGGCGGCCGCTGGCGCTACGTCGCCGGACGCGATGGCGAGGAGTACGGCTTCCACGGGTGCTTCCACGAGGTCGGTGACGACCGGATCGTGCAAACCTTCACGTTCGACGGTCAACCCGACGGCGTCGCCCTGGAGACGCTGTGGTTCGAGGACCTCGGCGACGGTTGCGCCCGGCTGCACGCGCAGTCACTGGTGGACAGCTTCGAGAGTCGCGACCAGTGGCTGGCCAGCGGTATGGAGACCGGCGTCGACCAGGGCTACACCAAGCTCGACGCCCTCATCACCGAGCTCCGATGAGCAACCCAGCCGACGAGCACCGGAGCATCGCCGGCGCGTTCACGGCGAACGTCGAGGGCGTCGCGCCCGAGGCATGGGACCAGCCCGCGCCGGTGGAGGGCTGGGTCGCCCGCGACGTCGTCCGCCACCTCGTCGAGTGGTTCCCCGCTTTCCTCCAAGGAGGCACCGGGATCACGCTCCCGGCGGGTCCGTCGGTCGACGATGACCCCGTCGGAGCGTGGCGTACCCAGACCGACGCCGTGCAGGCACTCCTCGACGACACGGGCACGGCCGGGCGTGAGCACGATCTCCCTCACATCGGTCGCATGCCGCTCGGGCAAGCGATCGACATGATCTACACCGGTGACGTGTTCCTGCACCGCTGGGATCTCGCCCGCGCCACCGGCCAGCACGAGACGCTCGACCCCCACAAGTGCGCGGCGATGCTCGAAGGCATGCTGCCGATGGACGAGGTGCTGCGCCAGAGCGGCCAGTATGGGCCGCGCGTCCATGTCCCCGATGACGCCGACGTCCAGACCCAGCTACTCGCGTTCATCGGTCGCACGCCATAGACGTCTGTCGCAGCCGGAGGTGGACTCACGACGAGTTGGGGCCATTGGCGACTACCGATTGGAACAATCCTGAGTCCTTGACAGGGGCGACGAATGCGGGCACCTGGGCCGTCGGACCACAGGAGTTTGCCGAGGGATTGGCAACGTGCTTGCAGTCAGCGGAAGATCCCCTTCTGACGCCATGAGCCACCAGTAGGAAAGCCGACCTCGTGAGTCCGTGCCCAGATGACCGCATCGTCATAGCCGGTTCGGCACGGCCTCCTCCTGCTTGCGCCCCCTCAAGACGGTCACCCAGATCACGGGACATGCGCCCCGGCCAGGCACTTTGGAGTGATGTGCCGCGTCGACGCCCGGGCGTCCTTGACTATATGTAGTTATTCTGTTAAATAACTATTCTGTGAAGTATCCACGGGAGCGACGGCAACGATGACCGTGACGGCTCCCGATCGGTTCGACGTCGTCTTCGCCGCCTTGTCGGACCCTACGCGGCGCTCGATCGTGCGTCGGTTGGCCGACGGAGAGGCCAGCGTGCTCGAGTTGGCCGAGCCGTTCCCGATCAGTCTCCCGGCCATCTCCCGTCATCTGAAGGTCCTCGAGCGGGCGGGACTGATCAGTCGCGGCCGAGATGGACAACGGCGGCCATGCCAGCTGCGGCCGGAGCCTCTGGTCGAGATCGCCGCATGGGCCGAGCACACACGAGCTGCGTGGGAGCTCCGTCTCGACCGGCTCGATGCGCACCTCCGCCGCACAGCTGACCGAACTGCAACCCCACCGACATTGGAGAAGCCATGAGCGGTACCCCGTCCATCACCGATCCGACGACGTGGGCTCTCGATCGTGAAATCGTCCTCGTTCGAGTTCTTGACGCCACACGCCAAGCGGTGTTCGCGGCGTGGACCGATGCCGATGCCTTCTGCCAATGGTTTGGTCCCGATGGGTTCACCTGCACTGTCCGAGAGATGGACGTGCGCCCGGGAGGTCGAGCCCGCTTCGACATTGCTTCCGGAGACGGCACCGTGTTCACGAATCGCTTCGACTACCTCGAAGTCGTTCCCGTCGAGAGGTTGGTGCTGGATCATGGGTCCGATGCCGACGATGACCCGGCACGCTTCCGAATGACAATTATCCTCGATGAGCAAGCCGATGGAAAGACGGTGTTGACGCTGCGGCAGCTCCACCCGACCGTCGAGCAGCGAGATGCAACCATTGGCTTCGGCGCTGTCGAGCTCGGTCTGCAGACGATGCAGAAGCTCGCTCACTATCTCGGGTCGCCTGAATTCCACGGCTGATGAAACTCGCCGCCGGGACAGGTCAACCAGTCTGACCGACCACCACCAACCGAAGGAGCCGCCATGTCGCGCGTCCGCATCCACAACTTCTCGATCTCGCTCGACGGGTTCGCCACCGGTGAGGGGCAGGCCCTCGACACGCCGTTCGGCCACGCCGGGCATCGGCTCCACGAGTGGATGTTCGCCACCCGGTTCGGCCGCCACGAACTCCTCGGCCAGTCGGGCGGCACCGAGGGTGTCGATGACGCGATGGCCGAGCGGCACGGACCCGGGATCGGTGCGGAGATCATGGGAGCGGGCAAGTTCGGCCCTCCGGGCTGGCACGACGACCCGGAGTGGCGCGGGTGGTGGGGCGACAACCCGCCGTTCCACACGCCGACGTACGTCCTGACCCACCGTCCGCGCCCGTCGCTGGAGATGGAGGGTGGTACGACGTTCCACTTCCTCGACGCCGCGCCAGCGGATGCACTCGAGGTGGCGCGGGACGCAGCCCCCGGTCAGGACGTCCGCATCGGCGGGGGCCCGACCATGATGCGAGCGTTCATCGCCGCCGGTCTCGTCGACCACCTACACGTCGTGCAGGTGCCGATCCTGCTCGGCCGCGGTGTTCGGCTGTGGGACGGCCTTGAGGCGTTGGAGCAGCAGTACGACGTCGAGGCAGTCTCGACGCCCCGAGGCGTCACTCACCTCACGTTCATCCGATGACGAGGTCGTCCCCCTCATAGGAGACATGTCGGTTGAGGGATGCGTCAAGACACTGGGAGATAGCCACAGCGTGCGGGCGAGAGCGTGCGGGCGAGAGAGTGCGGGCGAGAGGATTCGAACCTCCATCCCCGAAGGGACCGGGACCTAAACCCGGCGCGTCTGCCAGTTCCGCCACGCCCGCGGCTCGGTCAGCCTACCGAGCGCGGTGGGCGGCCCCCGGCTTCGGTTCTGCCGTCATGGCCGCAGGGACGTTCTCCCGGGGAGGTCGGGGTGGCGGGCCGAAGGTAAGGCCCTGGCTATAGTCACCCTGTGCCGCCAGCGCAGCCTTCCACGCCCTCGGTGGCCCCCATCGAGCCGGATCCTGCCGCAACCGATCGATTCGATGCGGCCGACCAGGCCTTGTATCTGACCGAGGTCATGGCCGAGATCGATGCCGAAGTCAGGCGCAGACGGGCCTCGGGCGACCTGCCGGCCGGACTCGAGCAGGAGCTCGACGAATTGTTCTTGGAGTTCTCGCCGGTCGGGCTCCACGGGAAGGCCCGGCTCCGCGAAACGCTGGCCCTGGTCGACGGGTCCGCCTACGTGGACGTGGCCGTCCCTGTCGAGTCGCGAAAGGCGGTCGGCAGCCACATCAAACGCCTGATCCGCAAGTCGCTGGGCTGGTACATCGGGTTCATCGTGCACCAGATCGTCAAGTTCGCCTGGTCGGTGTCGCGGATGTTCCATGTGGTCGTCGACCATGTCGAGGACCTCGAGGCGGCCGTGGAGACCCAACGAACCCCGGAGCTGCCCGCCAGTGCGGTACCCGCCAACGACCCCGGTTCGAGTTGGTGGTCGGCCGAGGCGGTGGCCGCCGTGTCCGGGGTCCCGGGCCGGGTGCTGCAGGCCGAGTGCGGCAGCGGCTCCCTGCTCGACGCCTTGATCGCGGCCGGCGTCGACGCCTACGGGGTGGACCCGATCGAGTCGATCATCGAGGCCGCGGTCGAACGCGGCCTCGACGTCCGTGCCGAGTCGGTTCTCGACCACCTCGAGGTCGTGGCCGACGAGGCCCTGTCGGGCATGGTGCTGACGGGATCGATCCAGTGGCTCCATCCCAACCAGCGCCACCGGCTGGTGGCGCTGGCCACCGCTCGACTGGCCGTGGACGGTGTGCTGGTCATCCATTCGGCCACGCCGGAGTCATGGATGGCCGAGACATCGCATCTGATGAGCGACCTCGCCCCGGGACGGCCGCTCCATGCCGAGACCTGGAGCCACCTGCTCGCCGAACACGGATTCCGTCGCACCGGGCTCACGTTCGGGGGGGAGGACCGCCGACTCGACCGGGTGCCGTCGTCCAATCCTGACGCATCGGCCATCAACGGAGCCATCGATGCGGTCAACGCCTTGCTGCTCGGCCCTGGCGAGTACCTGCTGGTCGCTGTTCGAGAGCGGTGACCGCCGTTCACCAGTTCGTTCCGGCCCTGCTGCCCCGGGACGCAACCGGCCAGCACACCCTGGCCCTGCAGGAGGTCTTGCGGAGCGCCGGATGGGAGTCGGACATCTACGTGGAGTCAGCCCACGACGACCTTTGGCACCACGCCGTCTACTTCGAGGGCTACCCC
>DASZGT010000052.1:0-13774 GCA_035938575.1 Acidimicrobiales bacterium | reverse complement strand
GGCGGAATGCTGGTGGCTGACTCCGGCGATCTGATCGACAGGGCCAGGCACCTGGCCAACCAGGCCCGCGACCCCTTTCCCCACTACGAGCACTCCGTGATCGGGTACAACTACCGGCTCAGCAATCTGTTGGCCGCCCTGGGCCGGGCCCAGCTCAGGGGCCTCGACAGCCGCATCGAGCGCCGACACGCCAT
Source organism: Acidimicrobiales bacterium (assembly GCA_035938575.1). GTDB lineage: Bacteria > Actinomycetota > Acidimicrobiia > Acidimicrobiales > RAAP-2 > Bog-756. Next base: position 13,580 of record DASZGT010000052.1, on the reverse strand, counting down.
CAACGGTGCCTACCGGTCCGCCCTGGGCGACCTCCCGGGAATCCGATTCATGCCCATCGCCGACTACGGGGAACCGAATTGGTGGCTCACCTGCATCACCGTCGATCCCGAGCAGTTCGGAGCCGATAGCGCACAGATCAGACTGGCCCTCGAGGCAGTGGACATCGAGGCGCGGCCGACATGGAAGCCGCTCCACCTCCAACCGGTGTTCAAGGGTGCACCGACGGTCGGAGGTTCGATCTGCGCCGACATCTTCGAGCGGGGGCTGTGCCTTCCCAGCGGATCGGCCCTGTCAGAGGGCGACCTGGGCCGGGTGGTCGAGACGATCCGTGGGGTGCCGGGGTGAATCGGTGGCCGGCACCAGGGGGAGGCCCGAGGGGGCTCGCCTTGCATGGATACCGCCTGTCTGCCGTATCATCATGCCCATGGCAGCGCAGGGGGCGGCGGGCACCACGGTGAAGAACATGCCGAAGGCGCTGGCCTTCTATCTGCCACAGTTCCACCCGATCCCCGAGAACGACGAGTGGTGGGGCCGGGGGTTCACCGAGTGGACCAACGTGACCAGGGCCCGGCCGTTGTTCCCCGGTCACTACCAACCCCACGTGCCCTCGGACCTCGGCTACTACGACCTGCGCCTTCCCGAGGTCCGGCAGGCCCAGGCCGACCTCGCCGCCGCCAGCGGAATCTCCGGTTTCGTCTACTACCACTACTGGTTCCACGGGAAGCGCCTGTTGGAACGCCCCTTCGACGAGGTGTTGGCGTCCGGCTCCCCCGATCTTCCTTTCGCCCTGTGCTGGGCGAACGAGGAGTGGACGCGCAACTGGGACGCCCAGACCGGCCGGGTCCTGATGCCTCAGGAGTTCAGCGACGCTGACGACCTGGCCCACATCCGGTGGTTGTGCACCGCCTTCGCCGATGACCGCTACATCAAGATCGACGGCCGACCGCTGATGCTGATCTACCGGGCCCAGCAATTGCCCGACCCCAAGCGATCGGCCGATATCTGGCGCACGGAGGCCCAGCGGCTCGGCTTCCCCGACCTCTATCTCTGCTGGGTCGAGAGTTGGGGCCCGCCGCCTGGTGGGCCCCAGGCCTTCGGTCTCGACGCCAGTGTGGGGTTCATGCCCTTTTCGGGGGAGCAGCTCTACCTTCCCCTGGAGGGAACGCGGGGCCATCGCCTCCTCGACTACCAATCGGCGTACACGGCAGAACTGCGCAACGCCACCCCTCCGTGGAAGCGCTTTCCTTCGGTGATGGTCGGTTGGGACAACACGGCGCGACGCCCGTACGGGGCCACCATCTTCGAAGGGGCGACACCGGAGGCCTACGAGCGGTGGCTCCGCTTGGCCACCGAGTCGGTCTCGAAGGTACGGGAGGAGGAGAACTACCTCTTCATCGTGGCCTGGAACGAGTGGGCCGAGGGCAACCACCTCGAGCCCGACCAGCGCCACGGACGGGCCTTCCTCGACGCCACCAGGGCGGTCATGCTGGGCTCGACCGAGTCCGACAGCGTCCGCCCCGGCGAGCTGCGGCCTGCTTCGACCGACCGCGGCTCGGACGAGTCGCCCCAGTCGACCTTCGACTACATCTACCCCTTCGAACACGAGAGTGCCGTAGGGCATGCGGCCAGCCTCGTGCGCGGCCTGGCCATCGACAGCAGCTCCAAGGTGGTCGACCTGGGTGCCGGGACCGCGGTGGTCAGCCACGCGCTACGCCAGGCGGGCATTGCCTATCACGGGCTCGAACTTCACCCGGTGGCCGTGGATCTCATGCATGACGCCGGCATCGAGGCGACCTTGTGCGACCTCACCGATCTGGATGTGGTGCAGGCGACGCTCGACGAGCTCGGCGACATCGGCGCCCTGATGCTCCTCGATGTCATCGAGCATCTGACCCAACCCCAACAGCTGTTGGGCGCCCTGTCGGCGTGGTCGTTGAAGCACGGCGAACCGGCGCTGGTTGTATCGGTGCCGAATGTCTCCCACTTCGACCTCGGCCTCCGGCTCCTGAGCGGCCAGTGGATCCTCACCGAGACGGGCATGCTCGACAGCACCCACCTGCGATTCTTCACCGAGGAGACGCTCGAGCGCATGTTCCGACGCTGCGGGTGGAGGGTGGTCGCTCGCAACGACTTCACGACGATCCGCACCGATCAGTACGATGACAACCTCAACGACGGGCTCCCGGCCGAGATGGTCGGCGCCCTCCGTACATTCTCGGAGAGCTACAACCCCAACACCACCGTCCAACAATTCGTCTGGGCCCTCAAGCCCTCTCCGGTGAAGTCGCCTCCGGAAACCTACCTGGAGGCAGTGGGACGGACCGGCGACGACGGCGATGCCGCGGCGGCGGCGCGCAACGAGCAGGCCGTCCACCACTACCTAAAGTCGGTCGGCTTGGTGGCCAGCGAGCGCTCTCGTCGGGGCTCCACGCACTCCGGATCGCTTCCGCCCTGGAAGCAACGGGCACTGGCCATCGCCTATCGGTCGCCGCGTTCGGCCGCCGTCTTCCAGCGGGTGTACCGGCGGCTGCGTTGAGCCACCCGTGACGATGCCCGCGGGACCGTGGGTACTGGTCATCGGGATGCACCGGAGCGGCACGTCGGCCATCGCCGGGGCGTTGGGGGCGTTGGGCTTCGGGCTGGCCCGCGAGGACGACCGCATGGAGTGGCCCGAAAGCAACCCCGAGCACTGGGAGAGCCTGTCCCTCGGACTGCACAACGAAGGGCTTCTGAATGCGTTGGGCGGTAGCTGGGACGCTCCCCCGGACCTTCCCCGGCACTGGGAGCACAGTGCCCGGATCCTGAGCGGCGGCGTTTCCGGCTCCCTGTTGGCCCGGGCGTACCCCAGGCCCGGCCCGGCCGCGTGGAAGGACCCCCGGGCCTGCATCCTGCTCCCCTACTGGCGCACGGTACTGCCGGGCCCCATCGCCGCCGTATTCGTATGGCGGGAGCCCATGGCCGTCGCCCACTCGTTGCTCCAGCGCGACGGAATGCCACTCGCCGCCGGGCTCGCCCTCTGGGAGCGTTACAACCGCTGCGCCGTCGAGGCCCTCAACGGCGTGGACACCTACGTCATCGACTACCGGTCGGTGATGGCCGATCCGGCCCGGTTCGTGCAGGCCTGCGCCGGCTGGCTGGGATCGCTGGATCAGTTCTCCGCGTCCCGCAATGGCTGGGACCTGGATCGGGCGACGGGGTCGATTGCCTCGGAGCTGCAGCACCAGCCGAGCGAGTTCTCCATGACCGACGAATCCCTGGTGTCACCCGAGCAGCGACAGCTCGAAGCCACGCTCTTGGGATTGGCCGGCGGGCATCGCCCCCTGACCCAGGCACTTCCGTCCGCCGAGACCGCCTGGGCCACCGCGATCATCAGCTCCCGTCGGCTGGCCGGCCTACGGGCCACCATGGTCGAGGCTGCCCAGCAGCGGTTTTGGGCCACCCGCGCCCAACTGGCACAGGCCAATGAAGACCTGGCCCGTGCCACCCGGACCCTCGACGACCAGCGCCGCCAGCTGGAGTCGGAACTGGCCTACGCCAAGGCCCGACTCTCGAGCCTGGAAGAGTCGACAAGCTGGAGGATCACCAAGCCGCTACGGGCCTCGGTGTCCACGGTCGAACGCTGGCGTCACCCGACAACCGATACCTGAGCAGTCCGGTCAAGGGGTTCGCTCGCGCATGGGCTCGACGGGATAGCGGATCCCCAGCTTGCCCCGGGCCCCATCGGAGAGCCCCCGGGTCATCACGGCCAGCCGGCGAAGGCGACCATCCTTCTCTCGCAGGAGTGCCCTGGCGAACAGCTTGGACACGCTCCGCGGATACCGGCCCACCCGGCGCTTCACGTAGAGGTGCACGTAGAGCATGTTGCGGGCCTCGTAGTAGTACTTCCACAGGGGTACGCCGTCACCCTGCCGGATCCCGTCGTGGTTGACGATGGCATCGTTCACGACCTGTCGTCGATACCCACGCTCGGGTATCCGGACCTGCAGGTACTCGGTGTCCTCGGCCCACCAGAACAGCTCCGACATGGGCAGCCCCACGGCCTCGACGATCTGACGGGCGACGACGAAGCCGCACCACGACGGAAACAGTCCGAGGGAGCCGTCCGGCTGGCGGGAAATCGGGAACACGAATGCGGTCTCCGGCTCCTTTTCGGCCACCGCCCACAGCCGATCGAGGCAGTCAGGCTCGGGGTACATGTCGTCGTCGAGCACCCATGCATGCGCGAACCCGGATTCGACGAACTTCGCCAGAGCCAGTGCGTAGCCACCGGCCGGCCCGGTGTTGGTCTCCGAACGCACCACCGTGGTCGGCACAGCCAATGCGTCCAGCGCCTCGAGCGATACGGAGGGCCGGCTGGCGTTGTCCACCACCAGCAGAGCCTCGGGTGGAGTGGTCTGACTGGCGATGGCCCTGATGCAGCGGTCCAGAGACGCCGGCGCGTTGTGCGTCAGCACCACCGCCATGATGCGCCTCTCCATCTCACCCACCTGGTCGCTCCTCCTCGGCGGTCATGGCCGGTGCGCCAGGATGAACCAACCGGTTTCGTCCCGGGCCGCGTCCACCACCAGGCCCGCTTCCTCGAACCAGGGAGCGAGGTCCTCCCAGAGGTAGCGGTGTTCGACTGGGGCGCTGAGTCGGTCGAAGGTGTCGAGGACCAGGCTGCGAAGGGGCTTCCCCCGGTAGGCGTTCATCGGAAGCCCGGACAGGGCGCTGATCCCCCGACGGTCCCCGTACGCACCCGGAGCCACCACTCCGTAATAGAGGAGGGCGGCAATCGGTGAGCTGACCGCCTTCAAGGCCGGATGGGGCAACCGGACCGTGACCCTCCGTAAGGCGCCGGCCACCCGCAGCGCCGCGGCCCGGAGCCCGAAGGCCGATGGGCGGCTGTAGAGGTAGAGGAGTATCCGCCCGCCCGGTGCGAGATGGGCCGTCAATCGGTTGAATCCCGCCCGGGGATCGTCGAGGTGGTGGAGCACGCCGAGGCTCGAGATGAAACCGAAGCTCTCGGGGGCAAATGGGGCCTCCCGGAGGTCCGACTTCACCACCTGCACGGTGGGGAACTCGGCCAGGTTCCGCGCTGCTGCCTCAACCGCTGACGATCCGTCGAGTGCCGCCACGGCGCCAAGGTGCTCAGCCAGGAAACGGGTGTAGCGGCCCTTCCCGCAGCCGGCATCCAGACCGACCAGGCCGCCCAGGCTGGCCAGGTCGACATCTCGGAAGTAGACCTCCGCGAATCCCTCGTCCTCGTCCCTGACCTCGTCGAAGTGGTTCCATTCGAAGCCGAAGCTGGCGAAGGTGCGATCCGTCGATCCATCCGCAACGGATCCCGTCGAACAGTCGAGATACCCGTCCCGCATGGCGTAGCTGTGGCCGGTAGTGCACCGGACGCCCTGTTCGCCTCCGACTACGTTGACCGGTCGGCCGCAGCCGGGACAGCGCAGGCGCTCGACGATCTGCTCCGGGATCACCCTCGTTCCTCCCGTGTACACACCACTAACCCCCGTTACCGACCTGCTCTGCCCGCTGAACACTACTGCCACTGGCGCGTCCCGCTGGAGCGTCGGGCGGACCTCAAGTCCCCCGCTCCCCGGGATCGGACGGTCAGGATCCGGGGGCCAGGTAGGAGAAGTTGGGCCACAGATGGAGATCGATCTGGGGGTACCGGGCCGCCAGGGCCGCGACATCCGGCTCGTACAGCTCGACGAGCATGCGCTTGAACCCCTCGTCAACCCTTCGCTTCGTCGTGGTCTTGTTCACCGCAGCATGGAGGCCGCCAGGACGGAAGGAGTCGTCGAGGCCCAGGAATCGGTAGGTGGCCGCCAGCTGCTCGCCCGGCTGCCGGGCACAGGCCTCATACTGGAGGACGAGCATCTCCGCGGGTTGGAACACCGCCTCCCAGGGCTCCAGCTTCGCCGCATACAACCCGTTGATGAGCGAGCGGTAGCGGACGGTGCGCCGGCGCTTCCGCGGCATCCGTCGGGAGATGTCCGACTGGTAGCGCTCCACCGGGTCACGCAAGAGGACGAGGAGCTTGGCCTCCGGCGCGGCCTGGCGGAGGATGGGCGGGAGCTGGTACCGGAACAGGTAGGACGGGGTCCATTCACCGGTGATGGTCCCGGCCGGACGTGGGAACCACTCGTGGTACGCCCGGAGGTCCGACTCGGTGTACCCCTGGCTCCGGGTGCGCTCGAAGAAGATCCGGTTGAAGTACAGCAACTCCTTGCGCGCCGGAGGGTGGACGTCGGGGTGGGCCAGGATCAGACTGAACCACCACGACGTTCCGGCCTTGGACGCGCCGACGCCGATAAATTCCGGAGGGCCGACGGTCATCCCCGCCGGATACGGCGGGGCTGCCGGGGCCCTGCCGTCGGCCCAGGGGGGGAAGCGGCCCAGTCGACGCAGCACCTGGCCCTGGACCGGCGCCGGTAGCAGAGAGAACGCCGATCGAGCGATGGGGCCGGGCTTCATCAGGTCACGGCGGAGCGGCGAAAGTGGACCACGTGCCCGGCCCGGCCGAGCGGGAGCACCGCCGCCACTTGCAGGCCGGAGTCGGCAGCCAGCCGAACGAAGCGGTCGGCTACGTAGCCGTGGACCTGGACGCCGCGGGCGCCGTAACGGACCTTTCGCAGGTTCAACCTGATGCCGGGTGACGGGAACGAGGCGATGACATGGGCGGCTGCCCGGCCCATGTGGGCCAAGAGGGTGGCCGGCTCACCGACGTAGTCGAACACGCCCAGGGCGACGGCCACGTCGTAAGCGTCCTCCTCGGTGACCTCCTGCCATCCCCGCAGCTCGACCTCGACCAGCCCGGGAAATGAGGCCGCCTCCTCACGAGCCTTCACCACCATGGCCTCGGCGGGGTCGATGCCGGTGACGTGGATGCCCTGGGCCGCCAGGGGGGCGAACAAGGGGCCGCTCCCACATCCGACGTCGAGCACCCGATTTGCCCCCAGCGTCAGAGTGGTGTCGACGGCGAGTCGCAACCGGTCGAAGAGCGGGCCCCGACCGAGCACACGAGCCACCGGTTCGCTCGAGTAGAAGGCGGCGAACCGGTTCGCCCGGCGATTGAAGTACGTCTCGAAGTCACCACTCGACATGACCACACGCCTCGCTGCCGTACCGGCTGAGCACTCGGGAAAACACTCCGGCGATCCTCCCCCGGCCCACCAGCTGCTTGGCCTCGGCCAACGAGCGGATGGAACCGGTGCCCGGGAGGGTGGCGCCAAAATCGTAGGAATGGTAGTAGAGCACCGCCGGTCCGGCGGCAGCGTCGATCGCCGCCGAGGTGACGACGCCAGGGACGAGGCGCTGGTAGCTGCCGCCGCCGATCGGAACCCGGTACCGGCTCAGGACAGGCAGCTCTCGGACCGGTGACCGTTGGCCGAGCAGGCTGCAGTCGGAGACGTACTCGAAGCCGGCTTCGGCCAGCAGGTCGCGGTAACCGGTCAGGCCCACCGTGGAGGGGATGTCGAAACGGGGAGACCGGAAACCCCGAACCGGGAGCTGCACCAGCTCCTCCACCATGGCCCGGCCCCGTCGCAACCAGTCCACCAGGACGGCGGGGTCCTCGGGCAGTCGACCGTGGTCGGGCCCGTGACTGGCGATCTCATGACCACCGGCGACCAGATCGGCCAGCTCTGACCGTACCGATGAGACGTAGTTGCCCACGACGAACAGGGTCACCGTCGCCGTGCCGCCGGCCTGTGCCAGCCGGGCCGCCAAACCCCCGAGCCCGCTGCGTGCCCCCTGCGGGCGGGATGTCCCGTGGCCCAGGACGGCCATGCCGTCGTACCAGTCCTCGACATCGACGGTCAGGCATACCGGCGTCGTCACGCCGCGTCTCCGGCCACCATGGCGTAGGCGGCCCGCAACCGGTCGATGACCGCATCTTCGGAGAACCGGGACACCACCCACCGGCGGCAGCGGTCTCCGAGCTCTGCGCACCGGTCGGGATCCTTCAACAGCTCCTCGATCACATGGGACAGCGCTTGGACGTCTCCCCGGGGAGCCAGAAGGCCGGAAGCCGGATCGATCACCTCCCGCACCCCGCGTATGTCGTAGGCGATCACCGGCCGGCCCATGGCCGCCGCCTCCATGGCCACCCGCGGAATGCCCTCCCGATACGAGGGCAGGACCACCACCGTCGCCGAGGCCAGATAGGGGCGCACATCCTCGACCGGACCGACGAAGGTGACGGTGCCGGCCTCCTCCGCCGCCGCCACGTCGGCCGCCGACAGGGCATCGCGCTGGTCGTGCTCGGACGGGCCGACGTGGACGAAGTCAGCCCGTCCGGTCAGAGAGCGGGCCGTGCGCAAGAAGTCGGCGCACCCCTTCTCGGCCACGAGACGGCTCACCATCATGACGATGGGGAGCTCGGAGTGCATGGCCGGTGGCACCGCGGCGAGGAAACGATCCATCACGATCCCGTTGCCGATGAAGGCCAGCTTGCCCGAGGAGCAGATCCGCGCCGCCGGCAGGGCCTGCCCGTCCTCACGACTCTGGACGAGGACAAGGTTGGCCCAGGTGCAGCACCAGCGCTCGAAGCACCAGCCCAGGAGGTTGGCCTTCCGGCTGTTGCCGGCGAAGTAGAGCGCCCCGTGGATGGTGTAGACGGCGGGGCTGCCCGCCAAACGGGCCGCCGGCAGTCCCAGGAACGACGCCTTGGGCGTATGGGTCTGCACGAAGTCGAACCGCTGCCGGCGGAGATAGCGGAGCAGCTGGACGAAGGAGACGGCGTCGGAGAGTGCGAACTCCCGGCGGATGGGGATGACCTCGACCCCCACACCGTCGGGGGGGTCGTCATAGGCGTCTCCACTGATCACCGTCCAGTCGACGTCGTCCAGGGAGCGCAGCTGGTTGGCGAGCAACACCCGCGCCGTCAGCGAGGTCGTGACCACTCGGCAGCCGCGCTTCGGACGAGGAGATCCCTGCTCCGCGGCCCTTGATGTCGACGCCATCACTACCCCATTGCCTTCCCGGGCGCTACCAAGCGCCGGCCTCCGTCGAAGGTGGCCCCTCGTCATCACGCTCCCCAAGAAGGCCAAACTATAACCAGGCTGCCCCACCCCGGTGTCCGCACCGCACGCACTTTGGACCTTCGGCCTCCCACGGGTACGCACCGTCCGACCGCCCGATCATGCAGAAGGGGCACGTCGATCGGCGCTACTGTGCCGCACATGGGAACGGGGCATGGACCGCCTGACCGGGGTGCTCCGCCCTCGCTCGTCCCGGTCTGGCAGCCCCGATGGACCATCAGGCGCGGCGCCAGCGTCCTCCGCGACATCTGGGAGATTCGAACCGATCCCACCTATCGCCGGCTGGCACGGTCCTACGAGCTGCCCGACGGGAGCCGGCGGATCTACTGCCACCATATTCGCAAGACGGCTGGTACCAGTCTGGTCCAGAGCTTCATGGCGTTGGGCGGTGAGGATCCGATGGACGTCTGGCGCCGGACCACCACCTCGCGGTTGCCCCGGGCCATCAGCGGCAACTACAGCTTCGTCGTGAACCACCGCAGGCTCTTGGCCGAAGGATCGTACTTCTATGGGCGATCCCACCATGCGGTCGCCGACCAGCCGTTGCCGCCGAACACCTTCACCGTGACGATCCTGAGGGATCCGATCGCCCGGGTGCACTCCTACTTCGATTTTCTGGTGTCCGGCGACGAACCGCATCTGCCGGTTCGGGTCTCGGAACAGGAGCGCCGCAAGGCCAGGGACGGCCTCGACACCTTCCTCGACCGCGTCCCCACTGCGTACCTCTTGAACCAGCTGTCCACGTTCTCCAAGACCTTCGATGTCTCCGAAGCGGTCGACCGCATCGCCCAGTGCTCGAGCATCCTGTTCACCGAGGACTACACCGACGGGCTCGCCGTCCTGGGACGGCGCCTCGACCTTCCACTCGTGGCCCGCAGGGCCCGGGTGACCGGAACCCGTTCGTCATTGAGCGACGAACAGCGGGAGCGCATCCGATCGAGGGTGGAACCGGAGTACGAATTGCTTCGTCGGCTGGATGAAGGCGGCATTGCCGTCCCCGGGTCCACGCGATCGGCCTGACCCTTCACCGGGGGGAATGCCGGGGCGACGGAGCGGCCGGGGCGGAACTTCCCGGGGAAGGCGCATCACCGTCCCAGGCCCGGCATCCAGCGGTCAAGCCACGCCTGCAACGCCAGCACCGACCAGAGCTCATGGGCGAGGTCGCGCCGGCCTTGAAGATGTTGCCGCCAGGCCCGGGTGATCGGCTCGGGGTCGAGCAGTCCCTGACGGCGCAGCCGCCCCTCATCCAGCAGGCCTTCGGCCCACGGCCGGAGCTGTGACCGGAGCATCGGACCGATCGGGAAGCCGAATCCCATCTTCGGCCGTTCCACCAGGGCTGCCGGCACATGGCGATAGAGCACCTGGCGGAGGATCCACTTGGTGGCGCCGTCATGCAGTTTGACGGACATGGGCAACCGCCAGGCGAGATCGAACACGTCACGGTCAAGGAACGGCACCCTCGTCTCGAGCGACGTGGCCATGGCGGCCCGGTCGAGTTTGGTGAGGATGTCGTCGGGGAGGTAGCTGACCAGATCCAACCACAGCATCTGCTCGGTGATGCCGTCGAGCGGCGGCCATTCCGAGGGTCGGGACGCCATCGAGGCGGTCGGGCCCGCTCCCACCACCATCGATTCCGCATCGTCCCAGTAGGAGACCAGGGAGAAGTAGGCGTCCTCGGGGCCCGCCGAGGCCAAGACCTTGCCCACCTTGGCCACCTTGGACGCCGGGTTTCTGATCTGCATTCGGGTCGGCATCAGCGTGGTGGCCCGCGCCGCCCCGTCCACCATGCCCGGGGGCAGGTGCCCGAGGAGCGAGCCGGCCAGTCGGCGGACCGGGTCAGGGAGGGGGGACGACCTGCGCCACAAGCGCTCGAGCCAGGCGTGCCGGTTGTACCCCGCGAACAGCTCGTCGCCACCGTCTCCGGACAGGGCCACCGTCACCCGGGTCCGGGCCAGCCGGCTGACCAGGTGCATAGGGATCTCCGAGATGTCGCCGAAGGGCTCGTCCCAGATGTCCGGCAGCAGTGGGATCACCCCGGTGGCGTCCTCGTCACTGACCAACAGCGGGGTGTGGTCGGTCCCGAGGTGGGCGGCGACGGCGGCTGCCTCGGCCGACTCGTCGAAGGAGCGATTGGCGAACCCGACGGTGAACGTGTGCACGGGCTGTGTGCTGTGCTGTTGCATCAGCGCCACCACCACACTGGAGTCGATGCCGCCGGAGAGAAAGGCACCGACCGGCACGTCGGCCACCATGCGGGCGGCCACGGAGTCGGACAGGACCGCCTCCAGGCGATCGGCCAGGGCCTCAGGCGGACCGTCCAGCGGTCGCTGACGGGCGTCCTCGACGGCACGTCGAGCCGACCAGAAGGCGCGGGTCGGGGGGAGATGGCCCGGTCGGGAGTCGGCTCCCAGGGTGATCAGGTGCCCCGCCGGCAGCTTGGCCACCTGCCGGTAGATCGTGTACGGGGCGGGCACGCAGTTGTGGCGGAGGTACATGGCCACCGCGTCGCGGTCGATGTCCGGGCTGAAGCCCGGGAGGGTGCACAGGGCCTTCAACTCCGAGGCAAAGCCCAGGCGCTCCCCCACCCAGCCGTAATACAACGGCTTCTCCCCGAAGCGGTCCCGGATCAGGTGGAGCTCGTGGCGATGCCGGTCCCACAACGCCAGGGCGAACATCCCCTCACATGCGTCAAGAGCCGCTCCGAGGCCCCATTGCGCCACCGCGCCGACCAGCACCTCGGTGTCGGACCCGCCGTGGAAGGCCAGACCCTCGCCCTGGAGCCGGTGGCGCACGGCCGCGTGGTTGTAGATCTCGCCGTTGTAATTGGCTACCCACCTCCCATCGGTTGACACCATGGGTTGGGCGCCCGCCGGGCCCAGCCCGACCACCGACAGCCGCCGGTGCCCGAGGCTCACCCCTCGGTCGGGGTCGGACCACAGCCCGCTGGCATCGGGCCCCCGATGGGTCAGTGCGGCCGTCATCCGAGCCACCTGGCGGTCGAGCGCTTCGGCTCCGGTCACCCGCCCGGGGTCGAAGAGCCCGGCGATGCAGCACATCGGATCAGGCCCCCGACCGGTCCGAGGGCGGGCACGGCCGACGGCGGCGCGCTCCCCCGCCGCCCCCTGGCTCGACCATGGCGAGATCATCGGCGGTACCGTCCCCGGTGTCAAGGAGATCAGGCGCCAGCGTCTGTCCCGACCGATGGGACCGGTCGTCGGTGGTTGTAGTGCCCGCCCTCGTGTGCCAACCTGCTGCGTGCCCATGCCGAGGACGCCATGACTATGCGGGAGCGGGCCCGGGCCGAATTCGCCCGGCTGCCGCCCGGGGTGCGTCGGCAGATCCTGCACCGGTTGGGGCGCTACGCCCCGTGGGAGGTGGGATTCGACTTCACACCTCCGGCGCCCGGCCCGGGTGAGCAGGTCGGACCGCCTGACTTCGTGGGCATCGGGGTGCAGAAGGCGGGAACCACCTGGTGGTACGAGCTCATGCAGGCCCACCCTGGTATCTCCTCGCACCCCGGGGTCCACAAGGAGCGGCACTTCCTCGACCGCTTCGGCGCCGAGCCCATGCTTCCCACCGACATCGAGCAGTACCACGGTTGGTTTCCACGTCCGACCGGCGCGCTGACCGGCGAGTGGACCCCGGACTACTTCGCCTACCCGTGGGTGCCGCGGCTCCTCAAGCGAGCGGCTCCCGATGCGCGGCTCTTGCTCCTGCTCAGGGACCCGGTCGAGCGCTTCCGCTCCGGCCTGGCCCACCAGCAGCGGGCCGGCCTGCCCGTCGACGGAGCCGCCATCGCCGATGCCGTGCAACGCGGCTTCTACGACCGGTCCCTGGCCGGCTGGCTGGAGGAGTTCGACGCCGAACAAATTCTGGTCCTCCAGTACGAGCGGTGCGTGGCCGACCCCGAAGGGCAACTGGAGGCGACCTTCCGGCACCTCGGGCTGAGCGGATCCCGACCGCAGCCCGTGACGCACCCGGCACCGGCGCCGGCCACCGCCGGTCCCGAACTGAGCGACCAGGTCCGGGACCAATTGGTCAGCCTGTACGCCGCCGACGTTGCCGCCCTGGCCGAGCGCCTGGGCCACCTCGACCTGGCCCAGTGGCCCAACTTCGCCTATCTGGCGGCGGGGGGCGCCGCCTCCTCAGGCCCGGGGTCGAACTCGCCGACCCGGCGGCCGTAGCGGGGGTTCTCCCCCATTCGTCCCCACAACCCGTCCCAGAAGCCGCGGGCAATGGCCACCCCCTCCGTGCGGCTCCGGGCCTTCTGGAGGTGCCGGGCCGAATAGACGAGGTTCCACGCCAGCCAGTTCGGTCTCCCGTGCCGGCGGGCCACGGCAAACGAGTTCCGGGCGTGATAGTAGGACCGCCACGCCTCGGCTGCGTCGGTCGGTCGCCGATGCCGATGGGCCGCCTCCCGACCCGCTGACGTCTGTTGGGAGGCCACCTGGCGGGCAGCCATGTCGTCCATCAGGACCTCGAACCCCGCCTCCCGGATGCGGCAGAAGAAGTCGACGTCCTCGAGCCCGAAGAACCACTCCGGG
>DASZGT010000051.1:0-5867 GCA_035938575.1 Acidimicrobiales bacterium | reverse complement strand
GATCGAAAAGCAGCAGCGCACGCCCAAGTTCAAGGTGCGCGGGTACACCCGATGCCGTCGGTGCGGCCGACCCAAGGCGGTGTACCGCAAGTTCGGCCTGTGCCGGATCTGCTTGCGGACGATGGTCCACGCCGGCGAGATCCCCGGCGTCACGAAGGCCAGTTGGTGAGAGGAGGCAACGGACGATGACGATGACTGACCCAATAGCCGACATGCTCACCCGCATCCGGAACGCCAACACCGCGCACTTCGACACGGTCACGATGCCCGGCTCGAAGCTCAAGGAGTCGTTGGCCGCCATTCTGGTGGACGAGGGCTACATCGGCGGCTACCAGGTGAACCAGGATCCGAGCCGGCCGGGCAAGACCCTCGAGATCACCATGAAGTACTCGCCCGACCGCGAACGGACCATCTCCGGCATCAAGCGGGTGTCCAAGCCCGGCCTGCGCATCTACGCGCGTGCCGACAAGATGCCCCGTGTCCTCGGAGGACTGGGCGTGGCGGTGGTCTCGACGTCCAAGGGCCTGATGACCGACCGTGAGGCCCGCAAGCGCCGCATGGGGGGAGAGGTGCTCTGCTATGTCTGGTAGCCATCCCGCGGGGCCCGGTCGCCGCGCCATGCCGGTCGGCCTCGCTGTCGGAGGTACCCGCTGATGTCGCGCGTCGGACGCTCGCCGATCACCGTCCCCTCCGGGGTGTCGGTGGCCGTCGGAGACGACAACACCGTCACGGTCAAGGGGCCCCAGGGCGAGCTGGCCCGGGCGGTACCCGCGGCCATCAGCATCCGCCAGGATGGCGATGTCCTGGTGCTCGAGCGGCCGGACGACCAGCGCCAGAACCGGGCCCTGCACGGCCTGACCCGGTCCTTGGTGGCCAACATGGTGGCCGGCGTCACCGAGGGCTTCTCCAAGGAGCTCGAGATCGTGGGCGTCGGATACCGGGCCATCCCCAAGGGCCCGTCGGCACTCGAGCTGGCCCTCGGGTTCTCCCACCCGGTCAATGTCACTGCGCCGGACGGGGTCACCTTCGAGGTTCCCTCTGCCACCCGGATCATCGTCAAGGGGATCGACAAGGAACGAGTCGGCCAAGTGGCCGCGGACATCCGCAAGCTGCGCAAGCCGGAGCCCTACAAGGGCAAAGGCGTGCGCTACCTCGGCGAGCGGGTCGTGCGCAAGGCCGGGAAGGCAGCCAAGTAATGGCACGCACTGAACACAAACTGGAGCTCCGCCGCCGCCGGCACGCCCGCGTGCGCCGACGGGTGCACGGCTCGGCCTCGCGCCCGCGGCTGGCCGTTTTCCGCTCCAACAAGCACATCTCCGCCCAGTTGATCGACGACGACGCCGGCCGCACGCTAGCCGCCGCCTCCTCCATCGAGGGCGAGCTGCGTGGGGCGCCGGGCGGGAACATCGACGCCGCCACCACCGTGGGCAAGCTGGTGGCGGCGCGGGCCAAGGAGGCCGGTATCTCGACCGTGGTGTTCGACCGCGGCGGTTTCGCCTATCACGGGCGGGTGGCCGCCCTGGCCGACGCGGCCCGTGCAGAAGGACTGGAGTTCTGACGACATGGCCATGAACGAGTTGCAGTACGAAGAGCGCACCATCCGGGTCAACCGGGTGTCCAAGGTGGTCAAGGGTGGCCGTCGGTTCTCCTTTGCCGCCCTGATGGTGGTGGGCGACGGCAACGGCAAGGTGGGCCTGGGCTACGGGAAGGCCAAAGAGGCCGGGCTGGCCGTGCAGAAGGGCATCGAGGAGGCGCGCAAGAACATGTTCGACGTGCCGCTGGCCGGGTCGACCATCACCCATCCGATCGTGGGGGAGAGCGGGGCAGGGCGGGTCATGCTGAAGCCTGCGGCCCCCGGCACGGGTGTCATCGCCGGGGGGGCGGCGCGGGCCATCCTCGAGATGGCCGGCATCCGCGACATCCTGGCCAAGTCCCTCGGGTCCTCCAACGGCATCAACGTGGCCCACGCCACCATCGCCGGCCTGAAGGGCCTCAAGCGACCCGACGAGATCGCCGCCCTCCGGGGCAAGCCGGTCGAGGAGGTGGTCCCGGCGGCCATGCTCCGGGCCTATCGCGAACGGCGGCGCGAGGGCGACCTGTTCACGGAGGTGAGTTGAGTTGAGCGCCTCCGCCTCCTCTGACAGGTCCGCCGCCACGGCCTGGTTGCGGGTCACCCAGGTCAGGTCGGCCATCGGCACCAAGCCCAAGCACCGGGGCACCCTCCGGGCCCTGGGTCTGCGGGGCATCGGGCGCACCAACGTGCTACCCGACCGCCCCGAGATCCATGGGATGCTGGCCCGCGTTCCCCACCTGGTGGTCGTCACGCCCGCCAGTCAAGACGAGAAAGGTTGACGATGAAGGTCCATGAGCTCCGCCCGCCTGCAGGATCCACGCGCCCCCGTCGGCGGGTGGGACGCGGTATCGGAGGCAAGGGCGGCAAGACCGCTGGCCGGGGCACCAAGGGCCAGGGGGCCCGCGACACCATCCCCATGGGATTCGAGGGCGGCCAGCTTCCCCTGCTGCAACGCATCCCCAAGCTGCGCGGCTTCACAAACCCGTTCCGCATCGAGTACACCCCGGTGAACGTGGGTGCGTTGGCGGGGATCGAAGGCGATTCGATCGATGTGGCCGGACTGGTGGACCTCGGCCTGGCCCGCCAGGGCGAGCTCGTCAAGATCCTGGGCGGCGGGGAGCTGGCCCGGGCCCTCAGAGTGGAGGCGCACGCCTTCTCCAAGTCGGCAGAGGCGGCGATCACCGGGGCGGGCGGATCCATCACCGTGGTCCCCCTGCCCTTCGGCCACAACCGCCCGCCCGCCCAGGGCAACGCACTCACCAACCGGTAGCATCGGCCCACCGCGGCGTCGAGGAGCCCCATGCTCGCCAGTCTGGCCAACATCTTTCGGATTCCCGACCTTCGCAAGAAGGTTCTCTTCACGCTGACCATCATCGGCCTCTACCAGTTCGGGGCCAACGTGCCGGCCCCCTTCGTCAACTTCTCCAAGATCGCTCAGCTCACCGCGGCGTCGAAGTCATCGGGTGTGCTGGGCTTTCTCAACCTGTTCTCCGGTGGGGCGCTCACCCGCATGGCCGTGTTCGGGCTGGGCATCATGCCGTACATCACCTCGAGCATCATCATCCAGCTGTTGGCCACGGTCATCCCCAAGCTCGAGCAGTGGCGGGACCAGGGGGCGATCGGCCAGAAGAAGCTCACCCAGACCACTCGGTACCTCACGGTGGCGCTGGCCCTGATGCAGTCGACCGGACTGGTCTACCTGTTCCACAAGGGCGGGGGCGGGCTGTTCGGCAGCAACCAGAACGTCGACCTCATCCTCAACTACTCGGTCTGGCGGGGCGCCTTCATCGTGCTCACCCTGACCGCCGGCACGGCCTTCGTGATGTGGCTGGCCGAGCTCATCACCCAACGAGGCATCGGACAGGGCATGTCCATCCTCATCTTCGCCAACGTGGTCGCCGGCATCCCCTCGGGGCTCAACACCGTCCTCCAGGAGGGGGGGAAGGTCAAGTTCTCGGTGATCCTCCTGGTGTCGCTGGCCCTGCTGGTGCTCATCGTCTTCGTCGACCAGGGCCAGCGGCGCATCCCGGTCACCTTCGCCAAACGGGTGGTCGGCCGCAAGATGTACGGCGGCTCGAGCACCTACATCCCGCTGAAGGTGAATCAGGCCGGAGTGATCCCGATCATCTTCGCCAGCTCGGTGCTGTACATCCCCGTGCTCCTGTCGAACATCATCCCGTCCTCGGCCTTCCGGAGCTGGGTCAATCACAACGTCACGCCGACCAGCGTGTTCTACATCCTCACCTACTTCATCTTCATCCTGCTCTTCACCTTCTTCTACGTCTATGTAGCCTTCGACCCCCATCAACAGGCCGACATCATCCGCAAGCAGGGCGGGTACATCCCGGGGATCCGTCCCGGACAACCGACCGAGCGGTACCTCGCCCACATCCTCAATCGGATCACCTGGCCGGGGGCATTGTTCCTCGGGGCGGTCGCCGTGACCCCGTCGTTGCTGATGGCTGCCTGGAACATCACCAGCTATCCCTTCTATGGAACGACTCTCCTGATCGCTGTGGGCGTGGCACTCGAGACGATGAAGCAGATCGACAGCCAGCTCATGATGCGAAACTACGAGGGCTTCCTCAAGTAAGTGGTACCCGGAGCCAGGCTCGTTGTCCTCGGCAAACAGGGGGCAGGCAAGGGGACGCAGTGTGTGCGACTCTCGCACCACTATGTGGTGCCGCACGTCTCGACGGGGGACATGCTGCGCGCTGCGGTCAAGCAGGGAACGCCCATGGGCCTCAAGGCCAAGGACCAGATGGACGGTGGGGAGCTGCTCGGGGACGACCTGATCATGGAGATGGTGGCCGAGCGGCTCGGGGAGAGCGACGTCCGGGCCCGGGGTTTCGTGCTGGACGGCTGCCCGCGCACGGTCACCCAGGCGGAAGGCCTAGCCGCCATCCTGGCCCCGTACGACCTCGACCTGGCCATCGATATCGAGATCCACACCACCCAGGTCCTCCGCCGGCTGGCCGCTCGCCGGGTGTGCGTCGACTGCGGAGCCAACTACTCGCTCTCGTCTCCTCCGCTGATCAACTGGACCTGCGATGTCTGTGGTGGCGAGGTCGTGCAGCGTGAGGACGACACCGAAGACGCCATCGAGCGTCGTCTGCAGCTCTACGAGCGCCAGACCGCCCCCCTCATCGACTGGTACCGGGCCCGCGGCCAGCTCGAGTCCGTCCCCGGCACCGGATCGCCCGACGCCGTCACCCGCCGGATGGTCAAGGTCATCGAAGAACGGCGCCAGAAGGGGAGCGGGTTCTGATGCGCCGCAATGCCGACGAGCTGGCCAAGATGCGCAGGGCCGGGAGGGTGGTGGCGGAGATACACGAGGCCACCCGGGCCGCCATCCGGCCGGGCATCTCCACCGCGGACATCGACCGGGTGGCGAGGGACGTGCTCGACCGGCGCGGCGCCGGCTCGAACTTCCTCAACTACCACGGGTTCCCGGCGGTGGTCTGCACCTCGCCCAACTCCATGATCGTCCACGGCATCCCCTCCCCCACGGTGATCCTCGACGAGGGGGACATCATCTCCGTCGACTGCGGAGCCATCATCGAGGGTTACCACGGAGACGCCGCCTACACGATGGGGGTGGGCGAGGTGTCCGCGGAGGCGGCCAGGCTCATGGAGGTCACCGAGCGGAGCCTGATGGCGGGCATCGACCAGCTCCGGCCGGGCAATCGCCTGCACGAGGTGGGGCGGGCCGTCCAGGAGGTGGCCGAGGCGGCCGGGTTCTCGGTGGTCCGCGAGTACGTCGGACACGCCATCGGCACGGCCATGCACGAGGAGCCCCAGGTGCCCAACTACTGGCCCGGCTCCCCGGGTCCCACCCTCAAGTCGGGGATGGTCTTCGCCGTCGAGCCGATGATCAACGCAGGGACGGCGGCAACGGTCCAGCTCGACGACGGCTGGAGCGTGGTCACCGCCGACGGGCGGCTCTCCGCCCACTTCGAGCACACCATCGCCGTGACCGACGACGGACCGGAGGTGTTCACCGTCCTCTGAGCCCGCCGCAGCGGGCGATCTGCCGGTCGAACTGGCAATTTGGCGCCGAGGCGCTACACTGGTCGTTCGGCTGGCCACGGTTGTGTGTGGCTGGGCCGATCCCGCTCATGGAGGCGCTCCGTAGGTGTGCCCCCGATTGCGGTGCGGACGGTCGACGACCTCGTTGCCCGTGGCGCACGCCGACCCCCGGGTCGAGCGGACGAGAACGACAGAATATCGAGGAGATTCACCTGCCCAAGCCCAAGGAAGATGCCATCGTGCTGGAGGGCACGGTCGTTGAGCC
>DASZGT010000050.1:0-20274 GCA_035938575.1 Acidimicrobiales bacterium | reverse complement strand
CCGCGCCCAGCCGGTTTGACGGGCACGGGTGGCCAGGTGTCGCCGCCGATGCCGGGGAAGGCCCCACTTGGCGCCCGGTTGCTGCGGGCGATGGACCGGAGGACACGGATCACGACGCTCGCCGCCGCGGCCAACAGGATCAAACGCTTCGCCCGACGCAGCATGCTCATGACGCCGCCACTGTAGGTCGCCACCCCGTGCCGTCCTCCCTCGCGCAAATTATGAGGAGGAGGTGAGGCAGAGCCGACGGCTCATCAAATTCAGTGACCTCCGGGGCAGGGGGCCGGGACCAGGCACAATTCCGGTCGGATTCATTGACCGGCTGTGCCGGTCGGCCTACCATTGCCGCAGCAGTGCAGTAAGCCGCCGGAGGTCACGGCGGTCCAGTGGTCGATCGGCGGGTCTTTGGGGGATCCACACATGCACTCGCACCGGGAGCGAAACAATGCCAACGGGGTTCGGAGGTACAGGACCGTTGCCATCGTCACGCCTCCGAGATACCCGTTCTCCGACCCACCTTCGTGTACCGTTTGTCGCGGAGTCATTGCGCTTGACTGAAATCACACGCCGCTCCACCTCCGGAGCAACAAGATCGAAGTTGCGAAGCGATGACGCTTGGCAGCTCCTCTTCTACCGGGTCCCCCGACGTCGGCTGCCCCCCTGCCCCTCGTGGTAGTCGGCGCCGGGGACCCGGTGGAATCTCCCTCGCCCGACCTGCCGGGTGCCGTCTGACACCACTCGGACCAAACCGGCTCAGCGCGTCGTAGGGAGCCACGCCGGCCGGGCGGCCTCGTAGGC
This sequence comes from Acidimicrobiales bacterium, assembly GCA_035938575.1. GTDB lineage: Bacteria > Actinomycetota > Acidimicrobiia > Acidimicrobiales > RAAP-2 > Bog-756. The sequence goes on along the minus strand of DASZGT010000050.1, from coordinate 19,476 downwards.
GTGGATGTCCTCCTCGTAGCGCAAGGTGAGCCCGATGTCGTCCCACCCGTTGAGGAGGCGGGCCCGGGTGAACTCGTCGAGTGGGAAGCCGGTCTCGATGCCGGCTGCCGGCGCATCCAGCGTTCCCCGTTCGACGTCGATGGTGAGCTCGAGGGTGGGATCGGCCATGACCGCGTCCAGCAGGGCCCGACCGGTGTGCGCGTCCACCTGCACGGGCACGAGGCCGTCCTTGGTGCAGTTGTTGCGGAAGATGTCGGCGAAGCCGGGGGACACCACCGCCTCGAATCCGTAGTCCTGGAGGGCCCACACCGCGTGCTCCCGTGACGATCCGGTGCCGAAATTGGGACCGGTGACCAAGATGGAGGCGCCCATGAACTCCTCCCGGTTGAGGACGAAGTCGCGGTCGTCTCGCCACTCACTGAAGAGCCCGGCGCCGAATCCGGTGCGCTCGACCCGCTTCAACCAGTCGGAGGGGATGATCTGGTCGGTGTCCACATCGGACCGGTCGAGCGGGGCCGCTCGTCCCGTGATGACGCGCACGGCGCGCATCAGGACAGGTCCGCCGGCGTGGCGAAGTGACCGGCCACCGCCGTGGCCGCGGCCACGGCGGGGGAGACCAGGTGGGTGCGACCCCCCCGCCCCTGACGCCCCTCGAAGTTGCGGTTGGAGGTCGAGGCGGCCCGCTCACCGGGGGCCAGCTTGTCGGGGTTCATGGCCAGGCACATCGAGCACCCCGGCTCGCGCCAGTCGAAGCCGGCGGCGGTGAAGACTCCGTCCAGCCCCTCCGACTCGGCCTGGGCCTTGACACGGTGGGACCCGGGGACCACCAGGGCGCGCATCCCGGTCCTCACCGTGCGGCCCCGGAGGACGTCGGCGGCGGCCCGCAGATCCTCGATGCGACCGTTCGTGCACGAACCGATGAAGACGGTGTCGACCGCGATGTCGTGCAGCTCCGTCCCCCCGGTCAGCCCCATGTACTCGAGCGCCCGGGCCGCGGCTTCCCGCTCGACGGCATCGGCGAAGGAGGAGGGATCGGGAACGCTGCCGTCGATGCGGGTGACCTGGGCGGGATTGGTGCCCCACGTCACGTAGGGCACCAGCGACGAGGCGTCGAGGGTGACCTCCTTGTCGAAGGCGGCTCCGGGGTCGGTGGCGACATTGGCCCAGGCGGCCAGCGCATCCTCCCAGTCCTGGCCTTTCGGGGCATGGTCTCGGCCCTCGAGGTAGGCGAACGTCGTGTCGTCGGGGGCGATCATTCCGGCCCGGGCGCCCGCTTCGATGGACATGTTGCACACCGTCATCCGGCCCTCCATGGACAGCCCCCGGATGGCCGCACCCCGGTACTCGATGATGTGCCCGCTGCCCCCGCCCGTCCCGGTGCGGCCGATGACGGCCAGCACGAGGTCCTTGGCCGTCACCCCGGCGGGCAGGTCCCCATCCACGGTGACGGCCATGGCGGCGGGCCGTCGCTGGGGGAGGGTCTGGGTGGCCAGCACATGCTCCACCTCGCTGGTCCCGATCCCGAAGGCCAGGGCGCCGAACGCCCCGTGGGTCGAGGTGTGGCTGTCGCCGCAGACGATGGTCATGCCCGGTTGGGTCAGGCCCTGCTCGGGTCCGATGATGTGCACGATGCCCTGATTGGCGTCGCCCATCGGATAGCAGGTGATGCCGAACTCGGAGCAGTTGGCGGCCAGCACGGCGAGCTGCTTGGCGGAGATGGGATCGTCGACCGGCTTGTCGATGTCGACGGTCGGCACGTTGTGGTCCGCCGTGGCGATGGTCAGGTCGGGTCGGTGGACCCCCCGACCGGCCAGGCGCAGCCCGTCGAAGGCCTGGGGCGAAGTGACCTCGTGGATGAGGTGCAGATCGATGAAGATGACGTCGGGATCGTCATTGCTTCCGTGGTGCACGACGTGACGGTCCCAGACCTTCTGGGACATGGTGGTGGGTGAGGTGGCCATGGCGTCAGGTCCCGACGGCCACGATCTCGACCGTGAGGGCGCCGCCCGGTGCGGCGTACTTCACCGCGTCCCCCGCCGAATGCCCGATGAGGGCCTGGCCTAGCGGGGATCCCGGCGAGACGACGGTCAGGTCGCCCTGCCGCTCCTCGATGGAGCCGACGAAGAAGTCGGTGGTCTCGTCCTCGTCGTCGCCCTCGTAGCGCAGGGTGACCACGGACCCGGCGGCCACCGTGCCCGCGGGAGCCTGGCTGGCGTCCACCACGGTGGCGGTCTTGAGGAGGCGCTGGAGCACGCGGATCCGCGACTCCATCTTCCCCTGGGCGTCCTTGGCCGCGTGGTAGTCGCCGTTCTCCGAGAGGTCCCCGAGGGCGCGGGCCGACTCGATGGCGGCGGCGATCTCGACCCGACCGCGGGTGGTCAGGTCCGCCAGCTCAGCCTGGAGCCGGTCGTAGGTCGCTGGGGTCAGCTGGGCAGCCGAGGTGTCGCTCACGGCCCACCAGGCTAATAGGTGGAACTCGTCCCCCGACACGCCGGCCGGAGGTGTCGGGGTCTTCACGGAACCCGGCGGTCCACCGGCGGTCGACTCGGCCCCGAGCCGGTGCCCGTGGGATGATCGGGGCCGACAGTGCCGACAGTGGCGAGACAGAGAGGTCGGTGGCATGGCTGACATCCAGGGGACGTGGGACCAACGATTCGACGGGGTGGTGACCACGCTGGACTCCAGCCTCGACGCCGGTACCGACGTAGGGGCGTCGGTGGCCGTGTTCCTCGAAGGAGAGCCGGTCGTCGACGTCTGGGGCGGCTACGTCGACGAGGCCCATTCGGCGCCCTGGGAGCGCGACACCCTGACCAATGTGTGGTCGACCACCAAGACGATGACCTTCCTGTGCGCGCTCATGCTGGCTGATCGGGGAGAGCTCGACTTCTATGCGCCGGTGGCCAAGTACTGGCCGGAGTTCGCCGCCGGGGGGAAGGAGGGCGTCGAGGTGCGCCACCTCATGAGCCACACCGCCGGCCTGGCCGGATGGACGGAGCACCTCGAACCCGAGCAGTTGGCCGACTGGGAACGCTGCACGTCGATGCTGGCGGCCCAGGAGCCATGGTGGGAGCCGGGCACCGCCTCGGGCTATCACGCCGTCACCCAGGGCTATCTGATCGGGGAGGTGGTGCGGCGCATCACCGGGGCCACCATCGGAACCTGGTTCGCCAGTGAGGTGGCCGCGCCCCTGGGGGCCGACTTCTACATCGGCCTGCCCGAGGCGGAGGACGCCCGGGTGTCGCTGGTGATCCCGCCGCCCCCCATCGACCTGGACACCCTGCAGCCCACGGAGTTCGCCATCCGGGCCCTGACCAACCCCCCGCTGGACGCCACCTTTCCCCGGCACGCCTGGTGGCGCCGGGCCGAGATCCCGGCGGCCAACGGGCACGGCAACGCCCGCTCGGTGGCCACCGTCCAGTCGATCATCGCCGGAGGCGGGGAGGCCAGGGGGGTGCGGCTGCTCTCCGCCGAGGGGTGCAACGCCATCTTCGACGAGCAGTCCAACGGGATGGACCTGATCCTCTCGGGGATGCCCTACCGCTTCGGGATGGGCTACGGGCTGAGCACCGAGATGATGCCCATCGGTCCCCGTGCCTGCTTCTGGGGGGGCTACGGGGGCTCCCTCGTCGTGATGGACCAGGACACCCGGCTCACCGTCTGCTACGTGATGAACCGCATGGAGGCCGGACTGGAGGGTGATCTCCGGGGTGCCAACCTCCTGCTGGCTGCCGCAGTGGCCGTGGCGGAAGGCTGAACCCGCGGCTCGATGACCACGCCCGGCTCGAAGCTCGGAGAGCGACCGCGTGACTGATGTCCCCGTCTCCGGTGGGGACGAACGTGTCCCGTTGTCCGGCGGGGACGGACGATCCCGCTCCTTCGAGGCCCGCTTCGAGCAGGAGCAGCGCCGGCCCATCCGGTGGAAGGCCGTAGTCAAGCGGTCCATCGTCATCACCATCTCCGGAGTGGCCCTCTACCTGGTGGCCCCCAGCGTCATCGCCGTCCTGAACTCGTGGCCCAAGCTGGTCACCCTCAACCTGCTGTGGTTCGTCCCCGCGCTGGTGGCCGAGGCGGCCCACTTCGCCTGCACCTTCTCGCTCCAGCGGATCGCACTGCGAACCAAGGCGTGGTTCTCGGTGATCACCGCCCAGCTGGCCGGCAACGCCATCTCGCTCATTGTCCCCGGTGGAGCTGCGGCAGGGGCGGCGGTCCAGTTCCGGATGCTGGCGGTCAGCGGCATGGACGCCACCGATGCGGTGGGGGGGTTGACGGCCTTCTCCTTCCTGGGCATCGGGGGGTTGCTGGCCCTTCCGGTGTTCGTGCTCCCCGCCGTCCTGTTCGGGTCGCCGGTCAGCTCGGGGCTGGTCGACGCCGCCATCATCGGCGCCATCGGCTTCGTCCTGTTCGTGGGGTTCAGCGTGCTGGTGATGACGGCCCAACGCCCGCTGTGCTGGGCCGGGGAGGTCGCCCAGGCGCTGCGCAACCGCCTGCTGCGCAAGCGGGAGCCGATCAGCGGGCTTCCCGACCGGCTGTTGGAGCAGCGGAACCTCATCCGCACCGTGCTGGGACAGCGGTGGTTAGAGGCAACCCTGCTGTCCGCCGGCCGTCTCCTGTTCGATTATCTCTGCCTGCTGTTCTGTGTCCGGGCCGTGGGCGCCCACCCCCGGCCGTCGCTCATCCTGCTGGCCTATGCGGTGGCCGGGGTGATCGGGCTGGTGCCCATCACCCCCGGGGGGCTCGGCATCGTGGAGGCCAGCCTCAGCGGTCTCCTGGTGTTGGCCGGTCTCACCGGTGCGGAGGCCGTGCTCGCCACCCTGGCCTACCGGTTGGCGTCGTACTGGCTGCCCATGATGGCCGGGCCGATCGCCTATGGCGTCTTCAAGTACCGGTACCGCGACCGGCAGGAACCGCCGCCACTGTCGATGGAGCCCTCGTCGACCTGAGGTCCGCCGGCTCAGCGGAGATCCACCTCGCCATCGGGTCGGAGCTTGCCCAGCCGACCGCACCCCTCCTCGGTGACCAGGAGGTCGAGGTGACCGGGATCGGTGACCTTGGCCCATGCCCGCCGTCCCTCGGGGGTGCGGCACGCCACCACGGCCCGGTCGGGCGACCCGCCCCGGTCGTAGGACACCGAGTACGTCTCCACGGTGACCTCCCCCTGGGCGTCGGTGTCCGGCGAGCACTGGGGGAGCGAGCCGACCGCGGCCTGGGGGTCCGCCCACACGAACCCACCCGCCTCGGCCACCACGGTCCCGTCGGGCAGCGGACGACCGGCGCCGGCCGGCGCCGGCCCGGACTGCGGCTCGGTCCCGTAGACCCCGACGCTGTGCTTGGTCAGGTACCAACCGAGGCCGGTCACCAGGCCGCGTGACCCGGGGTCGGCGCGGAGGGCGGCCACCATCGAGGCCACTGCATGGGTGCCGTAGTTGCTCCCGGGGCCCCCTCCGAAGGTGAGGCCGCCGGTCAGCGACAGCGGTCGATCCGGGTCGTCCGGTGACAGGCCGAGCTCGGCGGCCGCGATCTCGACCGCAGAGGGAAAGCACGAGTAGAGGTCGAGGTGGGCGATCTCGTCGACGACCGAGCCGGCCAGGGCCAAGGCCGAGGCGCCGGCGAGTCGGATGGCTGGCGAGGAGTGAAAATCGGCCCGGTGCGACAGGAACCAATGGTCGTCGGCGTCCGAGCCGGCCAGGGGGAAGATCCACCGGTCCCGCGGGACCCCGGCGGCCCGGGCCGCGCCGGCCGAGCACATGATGAGGGCGGCACCCTGGTCCACCTGCATGTTGGCTGTCAGGAGCTTGGTATAGGGGTCGGCGATCATCCGGTTGGCCTCGGAGACGGTGGTGATCTCCTCGGGGAGGCGGGCGCTCCGGAGCCACGCGTGCGGATTGGCCGCGGCCACCTCGGAGAAGCGCGACCACAGCCGCCCGATGTGCCGACGGTGCTCGTCGGGGGAGCGTCCGGCCTCCGACCGGAGCGCATTCTCGAACAGCGGGAAGATGTGGATGGGCAGGTCGAGCCCCCGCTCCTCTTCGGCGTCGGTCGTGCCCCGACGGTCGATTCCGAACAGGGCCGGTCGCTCGGTGTCCGCCGCCTGCACCGTCCAGGGCAGCACCGGACGGTCCGGGTGCCGCCGGGCCGCCGTCCTCGTATAGACGCAGTCTGCGCCCACCAGTACAGCCACCTCGAGCTCGCCTCGGCCGATGGCCAGGGCGGTGGCACTGACCATGGCCTGGGGGTTGTTGCCGCCCACCGAGGTGACGAGCATCTCGGCCGGCTCGATGCCCAGCGCTTCGGCCACCAGGTGCCCGGGGTTCACGTACTCCCAACTCAACGGGTTGACCACCCGCAACGACTGGGTACGGCCCACCAACGTGCGCCCTGCCGGGGCCGTGCCCCCGACCGGTGTCCCGTCGCAGTCCTCCATGGCCGCCTGCACGGCCTCGACCATCAGTCCGATCGGCTCGGGGCGGTCGGCCAACGGGCCGCCACCCTCGGTGCCCGGTCGGTTGGTCACCTGGCCGGCGCCCACCAGGACAGGGGTAGCGGGGTCGAGAGGCATAAGGCGAGTCCAGGGTACCGTGGGGCCCTCGGCGCCGATTCCCCGTCGGTACACTCGGGGGCATGGTGCGCATCGCGGTGGGCTCGGATCACGCGGGGTTCGAGCTCAAGACGGCCCTGGCCGCGCACGTGGCCGACGCCGGCCACCAGGTCACCGACCTGGGGACGGGCTCGCCGGACGTCCCCGTCGACTACCCCGAGTACGGACTGGCCGTGGGCCGGGCGGTGGCCGAGGGGCGCGCCGACCGGGGGATCTGCGTCTGCGGCACCGGCATCGGCATCGGGATTGCCGCCAACAAGGTCGTCGGGGTCCGCGCCGCCCTGGTCTACGACGTCACCACCGCCGGGCTGGCCCGGCGCCACAACGACGCCAACATCATCTGTCTGGGGGGCAGGACCACCGGTGCGCTCGAGGCCATCGACGCCGTGGACACCTTCCTCTCCACCGAGTTCGAGGGGGGACGCCACCAGCACCGGCTGGACGAGATCTCCGAGTTCGAATCGACGGGAAGGGCGGGCGTTCCCGGACCCGGCGTTCCCACGGACACCAAGACAGCCACCAAGACAGACAGAGAGAGGCGGTAGTCGAGACCATGAGCAACCCCTTCGCCTCCTCCCCCTTCGACCCGTGGCTGGCCGGCGACCCCGAGGTGAGCCGCCTGCTGGGGGAGGAGGCCGAGCGCCAATCCACGACGCTGCAGCTCATCGCCTCCGAGAACTTCACGTCCCCGGCGGTGCTGGCAGCTTCGGGATCGATCCTGACCAACAAGTACGCGGAGGGCTATCCGGGCCGGCGCTACTACGGCGGGAACCAGGTCATCGACGAGGTCGAGGACCTGGCCCGCAACCGGTTGAAGGCGCTGTTCGGGGCGGAGCACGCCAACGTGCAACCCCACGCCGGGGCCAATGCCAACCTCGCCGTCTACCAGGCCCTGCTGGAGCCGGGTGACACCATCCTGGCCATGCGCCTCGACCACGGCGGCCACCTGACCCATGGCTCGCCGGCCAGCATCACGTCCAAGATATGGCGGTTCGTCTCCTACGGCGTGTCGCAGGCCACCGGGGACCCGGACAAGCCCGGCGAGGTCATCGACTTCGACCAGGTGGCCGATGTGGCCCGGCGCGAGCGGCCCAAGCTCGTGGTGGCCGGGTCCACCGCCTACTCCCGCATCATCGACCCCCTCCCGTTCCGGGAGATCGCCGACTCGGTCGGCGCGCTGTTCATGTTCGATGCCGCCCATCCCGCCGGGCTCATCGCCGGCGGCGTCCATCCCTCGCCGGTCGGGGTGGCCGACGTGGTGACCTTCACCACCCACAAGACGCTGCGCGGGCCCCGGGGCGGCGCCATCGTCTGCCAGGACCAGTTCGCCAAGGCCGTCGACAGCGCCGTGTTCCCGGGACTGCAGGGCGGACCCCTCGAGCACGTGATCGCGGCCAAGGCGGTGGCGTTCGCCGAGGCGGCCCGGCCCGAATTCCGCCACTACGCCGCCCAGGTGGTGGCCAATGCCGCCGCCCTCGGCGAAGCCCTCGAGGAGACGGGCATCCGCATGGTGTCTGGCGGCACCGAGAACCACCAGGTCCTGGTGGACCTGCGCACGTTCGACGCCGAGCTCACCGGCAAGGTGGCCCAGGAGGTGCTCGATCGAGCCGGCATCACCTGCAATCGGAACACCATCCCCGACGATCCCCGGTCACCGTTCATCACCTCGGGCCTCCGACTGGGCTCCGCCGCCCAGACCACGGCGGGCATGGGGCCGGCCGAGATGCGGACGATCGGCGCCCTCATCGGCCGGACCTTGCGCAGCCGAGATGATGACGGCGCCGTCGCCCGGGTGCGCGCCGAAGTGCACGAACTGTGCACCGGGTTCCCGCCGTACCCGTCGCTGGCCGGAGCGTGACCCGCGGGGCGACGGGGTTCGAGTGAGCTCGGTGGTCCCACTCAACTGGTATGCGGTCGTGCTGGCGGTGGCGGCGCTCTCGGCCTGGGTGCTCACCTTTCCCGCCCGCCGGATTGCCGTGCAGATCGGCTATGTGGCCCAGCCCGACGACCGCAAGGTGCACCAGCGGGTCACCCCCGAGGCGGGTGGGGCGGCCATGTTCCTGGCCATGCTGGTGGCGTGGGCGGTGGCGGCGTCGATTCCCGGCCTGTCGCCGCTGTTCCGTGGATCGTCGGAGCCGCTCGGGCTCATCCTGGGGGCCGCGGCCATCTTCGTGGTGGGGATCATCGACGACTTCCGGGACATGTCCGCCCCGGCCAAGGTGGCCGGCGAGGTCCTGGCCGCCACCATCCTGTACTTCCTCGGGGTGACCTGGTTCCAGTTCAAGGTCCCGCTGGCCGGGCTGGTGCAGCTGTCCCCCGAATGGACGCCCCTCCTGACCGCCCTGTGGGTCATCGCCATCACCAACGCCGTGAACCTCATCGACGGGCTGGACGGCCTGGCTGCCGGGGTGGTGGCCATCGCCTCAGGGGCGCTGGCCGTGTACGGGCTGCACCTCCAGCACCTGGGCAACCTGCCCACCGACAACATCGGGCCGCTCATCGCCGTGGTGACCTGCGGCATCTGCCTCGGGTTCCTCCCGCACAACTTCCACCCGGCCAAGATCTTCATGGGGGATGCCGGCGCCCTCCTGCTGGGCCTGCTCATGGCGGCGTCGACCATGCTCATCGGAGGCCGTTCCTCCGCCGCCGCCGTCGGCGGGGCGGTGGGGACGGGTGTCGGCGGGGTGGCCGGCCGAAGCGGCCAGACCTACTTCTTCTTCGCCCCCCTGTTCATCCCCTTCTTCATCCTCGGCGTCCCCATCGTCGACATGGCGTTCGCCTTCGTACGCCGTACCGCCAACCGCACCGGATTCTCCACCCCGGACAAGAACCATCTCCACCACCGACTGCTGCGCCTGGGCCACGGCCATCGTCGGAGCGTCCTCATCCTGTGGGCGTGGACGGTCCTGTTGTCCGGGTTCATCCTGTTCCCGCTCTATATCTCGAGCGTGAACGCCATCATCCCCTTCGGCGCCCTCGCCCTCGGCGTCGTGCTGTACACGCTGTTCCACCCGTCCCTCCGACGGCAGGCCGAGCCCGAGGCGGAAGGGGAGCCGCTCACCGACGCACCCGTCGACAGGGAGCCGGACCGACCCGGCGCCACACCGGTACAGGCCGGCGGGGTCATGGCGGAGACGGGGGACGTCACCCCGGCCGCGGGCATTCCGGCCCGCCGGGCCTTCCCCACCGGCAAACTGTAAACGGAGTGTTTCCTACGTTTTGCCGCCACGGGTTGGTAGGTGCGATGATGCAGGCCGTGAATTGCAGGCCCCTCGCCCCTGTGGAGGGCATCAGTCCGGGCAGCAGCTCGACCGGCTGTCACAGCCGAACCACTGCGTGATTTCAGGAACAACTCGTGAAGCTCCAACCCTCCAAACGCCCTGACGCAGCACGGCCTGACCATGGACAAAACCACCCCCCCACCCGATCCGGACGACGGGCCGTCCCCACCGGATCCGCCTTCGCTCGGGGCTGGGGCCATCGCCTTCCTGACGCTGGGCATCGCCGGGGCCGCTGCCCTGGTGGCCGGGGGCGCCATCGGTTACCTGGTCGACCGCTGGGCGGGCACCAGCCCCCTGTTCACCTTGCTCGGCTTGGCCTTCGGTGTGCTGGTCGCCGTGCTCATGACGGTGGCCCGGGTGCGCAAGTATCTGTGACCTGTCACCGGTTGCCCCTCGGCAGTGCCGGCCGGCGGGAGGGGTAGGGGTCATCGTGTTCGCCCACTTCTCGCTGCCCAACGTGCCTGACGTGGCCCGCCGCACGGTCTCGACGGCCCTGATCGTGGGGGTGGCCGCGCTGGTCGCCTGCGTCTCCTTCGGGAACCCGCTCCTGGGTGTCGGCGCCTGTATCGGCCTGGCCCTCGGCACCTTCAACTTCCGGATGATCGGCAACTCTGTGGCGCGGGTGAGCGCCCGCCAGGAGGAGAACAAGCGGCGGCCCCTGGCCCTCAACACCCTGGGCCGGATGGGGATCATCACCGTGGTGACCATCGGGTTGCTGTTCGTATCGACCAGCCTGGGGTTCGGCGTCCTGGGCGGGCTGGCCGTCTTCCAGGTGGTCCTGCTGGCCAACGTGGCCCGGTCCATGGCCAAGGCCGGACCGATGACCTCGGTGGACGACGTGATCAACGCCAATGTGGTCGAGGACAACATCGTCCGGAACGACCCGCACCCGGCGGTCGGCCCACCCGACGAGCCCCGGGGGGGTGAGTGAGGTGATCGGCCTCGGTACCCACCTGCTCAGCGCGCCGCTGTTGGCCTCGGACATCTCGGTGGGGGAGCACCCCCAGGCCAAGGTGTTGGGTCTCACGGTCAACGTTGACATCGTGTGGGCCACCATCATCGCCGGCCTGGTCGTCGTGGCGTTGGGGATGATCCTGCGATCGAGGGCCACCAGCGGGGTTCCGAGCAAGTTCCAGCTCCTCTGGGAGCTGGTGGTGGGAGCGGTCCAGAGGCAGGTGGACGAGTCCATCGGGCCCCGGGGCGCCAAGGTGGTGCCGCTGGCCCTGACCCTGTTCGTCTTCATCTTCACCTGCAACCTGTTCGAGGTGCTGGGAATCGGGAGCCGGTTCGAATTCCTGCCCGCACCGACCAGCGACATCAACCTCCCGCTGGCCATGGCGCTCTACGTCTTCATCCTGACCAACGCGGCCGCCATCAGGAACCGCGGGGTGGGCGGCTACGTGGCCCACTATCTGAAGCAGCCCTTCTCGCCCAAGCTGTTCCCGATCAACCTGTTCATGAACGGCATCGAGGAGATCATCAAGCCGCTGACCCTCACCCTCCGGCTCTTCGGCAACCTGTTCGCCGGGGGGCTCATGCTCTCGCTGCTGGCCGCGCTGGTCATCTGGAGGCTGGGACCGGTTCCCATCGGAGGCGTGCTGGCGATCCCCTTCACCATCGTCTGGAAGCTCTTCGACATGGCCATCGGGGCCATTCAGGCCTTCATCTTCGCCCTGTTGACCATCCTGTACTTCGACACGGCCATGGCCCCGGACGAGGCCCACTGATGACCGGCGGCGGCATCGGTGCCCACTGAAAGTCTCATCAACAACCTCACAAAGGAGAAGCACCAATGGCAGTAGACCCCTCGGTCGCCAGCGCAGTCAGAATTGCCGGCGCCATGATCGGCGGCGGATTGGCACTGGGTGGGGGCGCGGTCGGCGCCGCCATCGGTGACGGTCTGGCCGGGAGCCAGACCATTGCCGGTGTGGCGCGTCAGCCGGAGGCGCAGGGTCGGCTGACCACCATCATGTTCCTGACGGTCGGACTGTGTGAGGCGGCGTACTTCATCAACCTGGCCTTCACCGCCCTGTTCATCTTCTCGCTGTACAAGAAGTAGGCCCGGTTCATGCTGCCGGCAGGGCGCCGGACGACTGGCCACTCACACGGGTCGACCCGATGCGGGTCTCCCCGTAGCTGCCAACCGACGACCAAAGGATGACGGCCATGCTCATTGCGGCCAACAACAACTTCCTCATCCCGAACGGGACCTTCATCGTTGTGCTCATCGCCTTCATCCTGGTTCTCGGGTTCATCGGGAGGAGCGTGGTCCCGTACCTCAACAAGCTCCTGACCGAGCGCCAGGAGCAGATCCGAGGCGAGCTGGAGGCGGCTGACCGGGCCAAGGCCGACGCCGAGGAAGCCGATGCCCAACGCAGGGCGGCCCTCGAGGAGGCCCGCGCCCATGCGCGTGAGATCGTGGCCCAGGCCACTCTCACCGCCGAGCGGACGGTCACCCAGGCGGAAGGACGCGCCCAAGAGGCCGCCGACCGCATCATGCAGGCCGCCGACGCCGAGGTGGCCGTCGCCCGCCAGGCCGCCGTCGAGGACGTGTCCGCCCGGGTGGGGGAAATCGTGCTGGCCGCCGCCGAGCGGGTGGTCGGTCGCGAGATCCAGGCCGCCGACCACCAGGACCTGATCGACGAGGCCATCGCGGCCGTGCGGGCCGAGACCACCAGCGGGGCGGCGGCCGGTGCCGCCGGAGGCGGTCGGTGAACCCTGCCCTCCAGGGCTATCTGGCCGCCGTCGAGGAGTCGCTGGCCGGGGCGGGCGCGCTCCGGGACGCCGCCGCCGAGCTGCGTGCCGTGGCCCGGCTGGTCGACGCCAACAACGAGCTGACCCTGGCCGTCAACGACGGCTCGGTGCCCGTGGCGTCGCGGCGGGCGGTGCTCGACGACCTCCTGGCCGGCAAGGTCCGCCCTGAGGTCTCGAGGCTCGTCCACCAGGCGGTCACCGTGGTGCCCGCCTCCGAGGTGGAGGCCTCGTTCCACTGGCTCGCCTCCCAGGTGGCCATCGCCGCCGAACGGAGCCCGGCCACGGGGGACGGGACCGACGACGGCGACGATGCACCGGTGCTCGGCCGGTTGGGGTCGCGGAACCGGGTGTCCGGGTATGCCGCCGCCGTGTTCGAGACCGTGACCACGCCCGAGCTCGAGGAAATCGAGGACCAGCTGTTCCGGTTCGCCCGTACGGTGGAGAGCAATCGGGCCCTGCGCAGCGCGCTCGGTGACCGGGACCTCCCCGTGTCGCTCCGCCAGCAGGTGATCTCCGACCTCCTGGGGGATCGTGTGCTGCCGGCCACCGGTCGTCTGGCGGCCTACGCCGTCCGCGGCGGCCGGGCCCGCGACATCGTCCCCACCCTCGACGCCCTGGTGGAGGACGCCGCCCGGGCCCGCGGGTGGCGGGTGGCCCGCGTGCAGTCGGCCGACCGGGTCGACGACGCGCAGCGGGGGAGCCTGAGCCAGGCCCTGGGCCGCCTGACCGGGGGCCCGGTCGAATTGCAGGTGACCATCAACCCGCAGCTGCTGGGCGGGGTGGTGGTGCAGGTCGGCGATCTCCTCGTCGACGGCACGGCGCGGCACCGGTTGAACGAATTGAAGGAGCACGTCCTCGTATCCGAGGCCGCCTACCGCATTCCAGAGGGAAGGGAACCAGCCGATGGCTGAATTGACCATCAACGCCGACGAGATCACCGCAGCCCTGCGCCGGCACGTCGACTCGTACACCCCTGAGGTCGGGACCGAGCAGGTCGGTCGCATCGTCGAGGTCGGCGACGGGATCGCCCGCATCACCGGTTTGCCGGGGGCCGCCGTCAACGAGATCCTCGAGTTCGAGGACGGCACGGAGGGCCTGGCCCTCAACCTCGACGAGGAGACCATCGGCGCCGTGATCCTCGGTGACGACAACGGGCTCGAGGAAGAGCAGCTGGTCAAGGCCACCGGACGGATCCTCTCGGTCAGGGTCGGCGATGCCCTCCTGGGCCGGGTGGTCGACGCCCTGGGTGAGCCGCTCGACGGCAAGGGCCCCATCGCCACCGACGAGACCCGTCGCCTCGAGGTCCAAGCCCCGGGCATCGTGCGCCGCCAGCCGGTGAGCGAGCCGCTGCAGACCGGCATCAAGGCCATCGATGCCATGACACCCATCGGGCGGGGCCAGCGCGAGCTGATCATCGGCGACCGCAAGACCGGCAAGACCACGGTGGCGGTCGACACCATCCTCAACCAGAAGGGCCTGGGGGTGAAGTGCATCTACGTGGCCATCGGACAGAAGGAGTCGTCCGTGGCCCAGACGGTGGCCACCCTCGAGCGGTACGGGGCCCTGGAGTACACGGTGGTGGTGTTGGCCGGAGCCGGAACCCCGGCCCCGTTCAAGTACCTGGCCCCCTACGCCGGCTGTGCCATGGGCCAGCACTGGATGGACGCGGGCGAGCATGCGCTCATCGTCTACGACGACCTCTCGAAGCAGGCCGAGGCCTACCGCCAGATGTCACTGCTGCTCCGCCGCCCCCCGGGGCGCGAGGCGTATCCCGGTGACGTCTTCTATCTGCACAGCCGGCTGCTCGAGCGGGCCGCCAAGCTGTCCGATGCCGCCGGGGGAGGATCCCTCACCGCACTGCCGATCATCGAGACCAAGGCCGGGGACATCTCCGCCTACATCCCGACCAACGTGATCTCCATCACCGACGGCCAGATCTTCCTGGAGAGCGAGCTCTTCTACGCCGGGGTCCGTCCGGCCATCAACGTGGGCGTCTCGGTCAGCCGCGTGGGCAGCGCGGCCCAGGTCAAGGCCATGAAGTCCGTGGCCGGCACCCTCAAGATCGACCTGGCCCAGTTCCGCGAGCTCGAGGCCTTCGCCACCTTCGGCTCCGAGCTCGACAAGGTGTCCCAGGCCCAGCTGGACCGGGGGTACCGCCTCACCGAGCTGCTGAAGCAGGGCCTCAACGCCCCGGTCCCGGTGGAGGAGCAGGTGCTGGTGATCTTCGCCGGCTCCGAGGGCTACGTGGACGATGTCCCCGTGCCGGAGGTGCAGCGTTTCGAGTCCGAGGTCCGGGCCTTCTTCCGGGCCAACCACTCGGACATCCTCGACGGCATCCGCACCTCGGGGAAGCTCCCCGAGGGCGACAAGTTGGAGACGGCGCTGCGGTCGTTCACCGACGCATTCGACACCGGCAAGGTCGACTGATCCATGGCCGGCGGTCAAGAGCGCATCCTTCGTCGGCGGATCAAGAGCATCCAGTCGACGAAGAAGATCACCAAGGCGATGGAGCTGATCGCGGCGTCGCAGATCGTGCGCGCCCAGGGCCGGATCGCCGCCGCCCGGCCCTACCAGCAGGGCATGGCCCGCATCGTGCTCGAGACGGCGCTGGGCGACCCCGAGGCGGCCGGCCGTCTGCTGGGCACCCCCGAGTCGGTGGCCAAGATCGCCGTCCTGTCCGTGGTGGCCGACCGCGGGCTGTGCGGGGGCTACAACAGCTCGGTGCTCCGGGCCACAGAGCGGCTGCTGGTCGGCGAGGCCGACGCCGGCCACGAGTGCCGACTGTTCTCGGTTGGAAAGAAGGCCCAGAGCTACTTCCGCTACCGCGGCCAGCCGGTCGAGCAGTCGTTCCTCGGCATGAGCGAGCGCCCCACCTTCACCGACGCCCGGGAGGTGGCGGCGGCCGTCCTCACCCCGTTCATCTCCGGGGAGGTGGACCAGGTGTTGATCGTGTCGACCCGGTTCATCTCGGCCGGGACCCAGCACGTCGAGGTCCGCCAGCTGCTCCCGCTGATCGATCCCCGGGAGGCCGAAACCACCCCCGAGGCCGAGCCGGCCGCGTCAACGCCGTCCACGACCGGCGAGGCGGACCGGCCCGCCGGGTACACCGAGTTCGAGCCGGACGCCGCAATCTTGTTGGAGTCTCTGGCCCCTCGAGCCGCCGAGACGGAGATCTTCGGCGCCCTCCTCGAGGCCTCCGCCTCGGAGCTCACCGCCCGCCAGCGGGCCATGGCCGCCGCCACCGACAACGCCGGCGAGCTGATCAAGAAGTACTCGCGCATCATGAACCGGGCCCGCCAGGACACCATCACCACCGAGATCATGGAGATCGTCGGGGGCGCCGAGGCCCTCCGGGCCGGGTCCAACGAGGACGAGGGCGGCCTCATCATCGAAGCCATGCACGCCGTAGCTGAACAACCCAAGGGAGCCTGACGCCCATGACCACCACCGCCACCCAGCCCACCAAGGCCGACACCCTCCCCTCCGGTCGGGTGGTGGCCATCGCCGGGCCTGTCATCGACGTGGAGTTCCCTCCGCACGCCCTGCCGGAGATCAATGGCGCCGTCGAGGTCGACGTGGACCTCGAAGGGAAGAAGCAGGTGATCGTGGCCGAGGTCGCCCAACAGATCGGCGACGGCCGGGTGCGGTGCATCTGCCTCAAGGCCACCGACGGCCTGACCCGTGGCGCCGAGGTGCGCAATCTCGGGCGCGGCCTGCAGGTCCCGGTGGGTGACGCCGTGCTCGGCCACGTCTTCAATGTCCTGGGTCAACCGCTCGACACCGACACCATCGGGGAGGCAGAGGACTACTGGGAGATCCACCGGCCGGCCCCCGCCTTCGACTCCCTCGAGCCCCGGGCGAACATGTTCGAGACGGGCATCAAGGTGATCGACCTCCTCGAGCCGTACGTCCAGGGCGGCAAGATCGGCCTGTTCGGCGGGGCCGGCGTGGGCAAGACCGTGCTCATCCAGGAGATGATCAACCGGGTCGCCACCAACCACGGCGGTGTCTCCGTGTTCGCCGGCGTCGGCGAGCGGACCCGTGAGGGGACCGACCTGTGGATCGAGATGCAGGAGTCGGGGGTCATCGAGAAGGCCGCCCTGGTCTACGGCCAGATGGACGAGCCTCCCGGTGTCCGGTTGCGGGTGGCCCTCGCCGCCCTGACCATGGCCGAGTACTTCCGGGACGTGAAGAACCAGGACGTGCTGCTGTTCGTGGACAACATCTTCCGCTTCGTCCAGGCCGGGTCGGAGGTGTCGACCCTCCTCGGAAGGATGCCGTCGGCCGTCGGCTACCAGCCCACGCTGGCCGACGAGATGGGCCAGCTGCAGGAGCGGATCACCTCCACCCGCGGTCGGTCGATCACCTCCCTGCAGGCGGTCTACGTTCCCGCCGACGACTACACCGACCCGGCCCCGTTCACCACCTTCACCCATCTGGACGCCACCACCGAGCTCTCCCGCGACATCGCGTCGCTGGGCATCTACCCGGCGGTGGACCCGTTGTCCTCGACCTCCAACATCCTGGCGCCCGAGATCGTGGGCGAGCGCCACTACGACGTGGCCCGGAGGGTGCAGGGTGTGCTCCAGCGCTACAAGGAGCTCCAGGACATCATCGCCATCCTCGGTCTCGACGAGCTCTCCGAGGAGGACCGGGTCACGGTGACCAGGGCCCGCAAGATCCAGCGCTTCCTCTCCCAGCCCTTCAACGTGGGCGAGGTGTTCACCGGGCTCAAGGGTGTGACCGTCCCCGTGGAGGAGACCGTGCAGTCGTTCGAGGCGCTGGTCGACGGCGAGCTCGACGAGGTTCCCGAGCAGGCGTTCCTCAACGTCGGCGGGGCTGAGTCGGTGCTGGCCAAGGCCCACGCCCTCGAGAACGAGTGAGCGGGAGCACCTCGAACCGTGGCTGACAGCAACCTCTTCATCATCGATCTGGTGACTCCGGAGCGCATCCTGCTCTCAGGGTTGGCGGCCGAGGTGATCCTGCGGACGGGCGAGGGTGACGTGACCTTCCTCGCCGGTCACGCCCCCTTGGTCGGATCCGTCGAGGCCGGCGTGGTCCGGGTGGTGCGCGCCGAGGGCGACGAGGAGCGGGTGGCGGCCCACGGAGGGTTCGTCCAGGTCGAGCAGCACGTCCCGATGGGCGACGCCGACGGGGCCGGGGAGAGCGCGTCGGGCACCCGGGTCACCCTGTTGATCGGCGTGGCCGAGCTGGCCGAGGAGATCGATACCGAGCGGGCCCGGGCCGCACTGGACGCGGCCGAGGCCCGGGTGGCCGAGCTCACCGGATCGGGAGGACGTGGCGCCGGGACCCCGGACGACGAGGAACCGGACGCCGAGCTGATCGACGCCGAAGCCGCTCTCCTCCGGGCTCAGGTCCGCCTCGAGACGGTCGACGCCACCTCGGGGGCCAGCGCCTGACGGTCAGTCCTCCGCGCACCATCCAATTGAAGGGATCGTAGGCGTCAGGCGAATTCGATGGCGCTGTACTCGGCCAGTTTGTGCAGAGGGTGGCGGGCTTCGATGAGTCGGACGGTGCCCGACTTGGACCGCGTCACCAGGGACTGGCTGGTGGCGCCGAACTCGTCGTAGCGGACGCCGTGGAGCAACTCGCCGTCGGTGATCCCGGTGGCGGCGAAGAAGCAGTTGTTCCCCCGGACCAGGTCGTCGGTGGTGAGCACGGCATCGACGTCATAGCCGGCATCGACGGCTGCCCCTCGTTCGCCGTCGTCGCGCGGCCACAGCCGACCCTGCATCTCACCACCCATGGATTTGAGGGCGGCGGCGGCGATGACCCCCTCAGGGGTCCCGCCGATGCCCACCAGCATGTCCACACCGGTGTCGGGCCACGAGGTGGCGATGGCGCCGGCCACGTCACCGTCGGTGATCAACCGGATCCGTGCCCCGGCACTGCGCACCGAAGCGATGAGGTCACGGTGACGCGGCCGGTCGAGAATGGCCACGGCCAGGTCCCGCACCGAGGTCCCCTTGGCCTTAGCCACCGCCGTCAGGTTGTCCTCGATGGACCTGGTGATGTCGATCGTCCCCACCGCACGCGGCCCGACGGCCAGCTTCTCCATGTACACGCAGGGCCCCGGGTCGAACATGGTGCCCTCCTCCGACACGGCGATCACCGCCAGGGCACCGCCGCGGCCGAGGGCCGTGGGGGTGGTGCCGTCGATCGGATCCACCGCGATGTCGGCCTTGGGCGGGCTGCCGTCCCCGATCCGCTCCCCGTTGTAGAGCATGGGGGCATTGTCCTTTTCCCCCTCGCCGATCACCACCACCCCGTCCATGGCGATGCTCGAGAGCACGATCCGCATGGCGTTGACCGCCGCCCCGTCGGCGCCCTCCTTGTCGCCCCGTCCCATCCACCGCGACGCCGCCAGCGCCGCCGCCTCGGTGACCCGGACGAGCTCCATGGCCAGGTTGCGATCAGGGGCCTGTGGTGCAGAGGTCACGGAGCACGACGATAGCGGCTGAGGCAGCGGCCACCACGAGTGAGGGCTGGGGCGAGCCCGTGATCCTGAACCCGGCAGGGCGGTCCGTGGCCACCACCCGAAAATCGCCCCCGATTCCGGCGTGGCCGGGCGCTCATCGCCCCACGGTGGCCACGTGCGGACCGTTACCATCAGCGGGGCGAGGGGGTCGGAGGGACCATACTGGAGGGGTGAATCGGTTCGTCGTGACGCCCAACGGACCCCTCTCGGGGACCGTCCGGGCCGGTGGGGCGAAGAATTCTGTGTTGAAGCTGATGGCGGCCTGCCTGCTGGCCGAGGGCCGCCATGTGCTGACCAACGTTCCCCGGATCACCGACGTGGACATCATGGGCGAAGTGCTGGGCGCC
>DASZGT010000049.1:0-12852 GCA_035938575.1 Acidimicrobiales bacterium | reverse complement strand
CTGATCCCCGCCCAGCACCGGGAGTTCGCCCTCAAGATCCTCGCCGATCACCACGTCCCGGAGATCCCGGAGGACGAGCGACGCTCCAACGGGATGATCGGTTGGACAGCCGCCCACGCCGCCGGGCTCATCGAGGTGGCGCTCCGCCACCCCAACGTCAAGCTCATCGCCAACGCGCTGGGGACTCCCCCGCCCGACGTGGTCGAGAAGGTGCAGGGAGCGGGCCTGATGATCGGCGCTCTGGCCGGCTCGGTCAAGCATGCGCTCAGCCACAAGGCTGCCGGCCTGGACTTCATCATCTGCCAAGGCTCCGAGGGTGGGGGCCACACGGGCGATGTCGGCAGCATCGTGCTGTGGCCCGAGGTCATCGATGCCGTGGCGCCGATTCCGGTCCTGGCCGCGGGCGGTGTCGGCAGTGGTCGCCAGATGGCCGCGGCCCTGGCCCTCGGCGCCCAGGGCGTGTGGTCGGGCACCCTGTGGCTGACCGTCGAGGAGGCCGACATCCCGCCCAAGCAGATGGAGACCTACCTCGCCGCCTCCAGCCGCGACACGGTGCGGTCCCGCTCCTTCACCGGCAAGCCGTGCCGGATGCTCAAGAACGATTGGACGGAGGCGTGGGAGGCCGAGGACACACCCGAGCCTCTGCCCATGCCCCTGCAGATGATGGTGGCCATCGAGGCGGTCTCCCGGGGCCATCGCTACCCCGAGCAGGCCCGGGACGTGAACTTCAACCCCTGTGGCCAGGTCATCGGCCGGGCCACCACGGTGCGCAAGGCCAAGGACGTCGTGTTCTCGATGGTCGAGGAGTACATCGAGGCCACCGAGCGCATGCAGGCCGGTGTGACCGTCTGATCCGACGGGCTGATCGAGCCGGCCCTCATCCGGGGCGGCATGACCGACAACTGATAGCCGAGCGGGCTCGCGTGGGGAAGGTGAGAAGACCTAGCCTCGCCATCATCGGCAATGGAATATCTCTACCTCTTCCTCATCGTCCTCGGAGTCAACCTCCTTCCCGCGTTCGGTCCGCCCACGTGGACGTTGTTGGTGTTCTCCCGCATCCACTGGCATCTGAACCCCGTGGCCATCGTCCTCCTCGGAGGCGTGGCGGCCATGACCGGAAGGTACCTCCTGGCTCGCGGGGCCCGGCGCTTCCGTGGTCGTTTGAGTCCTCGCCAACGGGAGAATCTCGCGGCGGCCAGCAGTGCTCTCCTCAAGAAGCGGTCGACGGCCATGGCATCGCTGGCACTGTTTGCCGTCTCGCCGCTTCCCTCGGCACAACTCTTCGTAGCGGCTGGACTGCTCGAGCTCGATCTGATTCCGCTGACCCTGGCTTTCTTCGTCGGCCGTCTAGTGAGTTACTCGATCTACGTGGGGGTGGCCACGGTCGCCGAACACCAATTCGGGAGCGTCCTCGGCCGGCTGCTCGGTTCACCCTGGTCCATCACCATTCAGGTCGTGCTGTTGGCCCTGGTGGCCGCGCTCCCGTTCGTCAATTGGAAGAGCATCCTCGAGCGCCGGGCGAGCCATCGAGAGGGCGGGACCCCGCCTGATCGATGACGGCCCACCTCAGGCGAGAGCGTCGACGAATCGCGCCCTGTGCCCGACCCACCAGAGGCGGCGGCGATCGAATCGCTCCGAGCCGCCCATCGCATCCCACATGGCCGTGAAGTTCAGGTCGCCCGCTTCGACGCGCCGACGAACAAATGCGCCCCCCGCCGCCATCGAGGCGTCAAGGACCTCGATCAGCTGACGCCGCCCGGCCGAGTCGATGCCAAAGGCGTCGGCGACCAATCGCAACCGTGCGGGACGGTCGGCCGGTGCCCATCCGAGGTTGGCCGCGTTGACGTCATCGTCGATGGGAACGCACATCCGGGCGAATTGGGCCAGGTCATAGACAGGTCGGCCGGGAGCGGCAAAGTCGAAGTCGAGGAGGGCCGTGGCCATGCCCTCCCTGAACACGACGTTCTCCAGACAGACGTCGTTGTGACAGAGGACGGGTCCCCCGGACGGATCCGCCATCTCGCCGCTCCACGAGCACCCGGTGAGATCGAATCCTCGTGACGCGGCGTGGAATCGTCTGATCAACACCGCCACCGAGATCAGCGAACGATCGGACTGGGCCCACTCCGGATACGGGGGCAGCGCCACAAGCCCGTCGACGAACTCCAATCGCTCCCGCCCGTCCGGTTCGATCCCGACCGGCACGGGGGCGCCGTCGAATCCAGCCGATGCCAGAAACGACAAAAGGCGGTGGATCGAGGCGGTGTGGGGGTTGGATGGCCGCAGGACCTGTCGACCGACACGCACCACGGCGCCGGCGTTGGCGACGCCACCCACCAGCGGCTCTTCGTGTTCCATCCGTGCAGTCTGGCCTCTGTAGCCGAACCTCTCGGTCAAGGCCCTCTCGATCCGGGAGTCTGAGCGGTGCCTCTAGCCCATTCCGACGATGGGCTGATTGAGCGGCATTCCTCCCGTCGAGCCGAGGAAGGTCGCATCACCGAAGGCGAAGATCCCGCCGTCGGAGGCCACCAACCAATAGCCATGACCCTTCGGGCTGGTATCCATGCCGACGATCGGTTGGTTGAGGACCTTGGACCCCGTCGAGCCGTAGAAGCCCGCATCCCCGTAGGCGAAGATCCCGCCGTCGGAGGCCACCAACCAGTACCCCTTGCCCGTGTTGGTGGAGGCCATGCCCACGATCGGCCGGTTGAGGGGGGTGCCCCCAGTCGATCCGAAGAACCCGGCTGTCCCGAAGCTGAAGATCCCGCCGTCGGAGGCGACCAGCCAGTAGCCGGCACCCTGGGGTGTGGCGGCCATGCCCACGATGGGCCTGTTGAGGTGCTTGCCACCCGTGGACCCATGGAAGTGGGCGTCACCGAAGGTGAAGATCCCGCCGTCGGAGGCCACTAACCAGTAGCCGTTACCGGTCGGAGTCGAGGCCATGCCCACAATGGGCTGGTTGAGATGGATGGCTCCCGTCGAACCGAAGAAGTTGGCATCCCCATACGAGAAGATCCCACCATCGGACGCCACCAGCCAGTAGCCAAGGCCGTCCGGAGTGGAGGCCATGCCCACGATGGGCTGGTTGAGATGCATGCCTCCTGTGGAGCCGTAGAACAGGTTCTGCCCGAAGGAGAAGATGCCGCCGTCGGAGGCCACCAGCCAGTAGCCGGTTGGCGTGGGTGTGACCGAGTTGGATGGAGCGGAGGCAGGACCGGTGCCGGCTGCGTTCATGGCAGCAACCGTGAAGGTATAGGCAACTCCGTCGCTGAGGCCCGGCACGGTGAAGCTTGTAGTCCCTGCGGGGGCAATGACAGGGGGAGCGCCGCCTGATGGCGTGATGAGGTAGCCGGTGATGGCACTGCCACCGTCATTGGCCGGAGGGGCCCAACGCACCTTGGCGCTGTTGTTGCCCGCTGATGCCGTCTGGATCGTCGGTGCACCCGGCAGATCGGCGGTCACGGTCAGGGTGAAGGTGAACGTGCCCGTGTTGTTGAGCGAGTCCGAGTCCGTGCCGTTGACCGAGTAGGAGCCCGCCCTCAATGGGGCGCCCACCGGGGTGACCACACCGCTGCTCGAAACGGCGAGATTCGCGGAACCACCCGTCTTGGCGAAGGTCACCGATCCGGTGGCGCCAGATGTCAGCAGCTGGGCGCTAAAGAAAGGCGACAGGGAGAAACTTATTGTTCCCGTCGTAGGCGCGATCTGAGTGATCGTGCCGGGAGTAACAGTGAGCGTAAAGCTGAACGTACCGGTGTCGGTTGCCGGTAGATCTGTCATATTCCCAGTTGCCGTATAGGAACCTGCCGCCAAGGTCCCGCTCGTCGTGATTGCCCCGGTGCTTGGGTTCACATTGAGGCTTGGGCCTCCTGTGAGCTGGGCGAAGGTCACCGGCATTGTGTTCCCGACGGGCACGAGCGTCACTGTGAAGGCACTGGATGTGGCCGTCGACGCCGTGCCAGCGGTGGGTGTGGCCGTGATTGTCGCGGCGTAGGCCGGAGCCACAAATGTCGCGAACGACGCGACGAGCGCCGCCACGACGACGGCAGCCACGATTGCAATTCGACGATTCGCTTTTCTGAGCATGGCCGACTCTCCTCCAGAACCAGGTCCTGGCCCCTGATTTAAGGCTCTGATCTTGATGAGGCGTATGACGGTAACACCTATCAAACGCGAGGGCCCTGGCGTCAGAAGTGGAGCCCTCCGCTCAGACGATAGTTCTCGACTGGAGACCACCGCCCGAGCGGGCTCTAGTACTCCTCCCTTACTCAGATCTGGGCGACCAGCTTGAATTGCGAGCCGTTGGGGTCGGAGGCGGTCGCAACTCGGCCGTAGGGGGTGTCCTCGGCTGCCGCGACGATAGAACCCCCGAGCTGGATGACGGTGGCCAGGGCAGCGTCGGTGTCATCAACGGCGAAGTAGACGGACCAATAGGCCGGCACCCCGTCGGGAAGGAAGCCCGAGGCATCCATGATCCCGGCCATCTGGCCCTCACCTTCGCCCAGCGTCGTGTAGCGGAATTCGGGTGAGTCGCTCACGGCGTGGGTATCCCAGTGGAACACGTTTCGATAGAAGCCGACCGAGGACTCGTAATCCCGGGTGAAGAGCTCGAACCACGCGGGCGTTCCTGGTTCGGCCAGCACGCCGAATCCCTTGTGCAGTCCGGGCTGCCAGACACCGATTGCTGCGCCTCCGGTATCGACCAGGACGGCCATCGTCCCGAGGTCGCCCACGTCCATCGCCGGGGCCACGACCTGGCCTCCATTGGCTGTCGCTGTCTCGACGGTCTTCCGGGTGTCGTCGCTGGCCAGGTAAATCGACCAGATGTCCCTCACCGGTGACTCGGGCTCGCTGGCCATGCATCCGGCCACCAGAATGCCGTCCTTGGAATAGTTGAAGTATCCGCCGAATTCAGCCCTGGGCTCCTCAGCCTTCCAACCGAACAGCTGGCCGTAGAACGCCTTGCTGCGCTCGGCGTCTGAGGTCATCAGGTCGACCCAGCAGGGTGCTCCGATGGGGGCGGTGTCTCGTGTGGGCATGGGTGGCTCCTTCGATGGCATTCCCAGTGTGTCGCTGATTCCGACGCCGCAGCAATGCGGAACTCATCGGTCCCGGCAGAGTTGATCTGGGCGATCGAAACATCGCCAGGCCGCCACTCCGGGGGCCGGCCACGACGTGGGCCCACCGATGACTTTCGGCCGGGCCGGACGTCCCACTGGTATGCCATGCTCCGCGCTCGTCGCCAACGACCTACCATGGGAAGCAGTGACCGTCGACGCCAGTCCCCTGGCCCCGGAGGCCTTCGAGAAGCACCGGCGGGAGCTGACCGGATACTGCTACCGGATGCTCGGCTCGGGATTCGAAGCCGACGACGCCGTGCAGGAGACCATGTTGCGGGCCTGGAGGGCAGCCGACCGGTTCGAGGGTCGCTCGAGCGTGCGGTCATGGCTCTACCGGATCGCCACCAACGTCTGCCTCGACATGCTCCGGAGCCGGCAGCGCCGTGCCCGGCCCATGGAACTGGGCCCGTCCTGCCCTCCCGAGGAGTCCTCCCTGAAGGCGATGCTGCCGGAGAACCGGTGGGTGTCCCCCATCGCCGATTCGAGGGTGATGGCTGATGATGACGACCCCGCCGAGATCGCCGCCGAGCGGGAGTCCATCCGTCTGGCCTTCGTGACCGCCCTCCAGCACCTCCCGGCCCGTCAGCGGGCGGCATTGATCCTCTCGGAGGTCCTGCGGTGGCAGGCGACCGAAGTCGCCGAATTGCTCGACACCACGGTGGCCGCGGTGAACAGTGCCCTTCAACGGGCGCGGGCCACGCTCTCCTCGGTGCGCGAAGAACCCCTTCAACCCATGGACGCCGCTCAGCGCGACCTGCTGGCCCGCTACGTCGACGCCTTCGAGCGCTACGACGTGTCGGCCATCGTCTCGCTCCTCCATGACGACGCCATCCAGTCGATGCCTCCTTACGCCATGTGGCTCCGGGGCTCGGCCGACATCGGTCAATGGATGCTCGGCCCGGGCATCGAATGCAAGGGGTCTCGCTTGCTCCCCACTGCGGCCAACGGGGGTCCCGGCTTCGGTCAATACCGGGTCGACCCCGCGGGTGGCCACAAGCCATGGGCCCTCCAGGTCATCGAGGTATCACACAACCGGATCTCCGGGTTCCATACCTTCCTCGACGTGGAGCATCTCTTTCCGGACTTCGGGCTCCCCACACACCTCCCCGAGTAGGCCGACGAAGTCGAGCAGTTCCGCCAGTTCGGCGCTCACCTCCCGGAGCCGGATGCAGCCTCCGGAGCGCCGGGCCACCAGCTGCCAACGAGCCACGGCATTGACGGTGCCGAGGTCCGGATGACCAGGACCTTTGATGACCCAGGCCGCCACCTCCCCGCCGGACGATCCCACCAACACGATCCGAACCCATGGCGTGGCGCCAGTCATATCAGTTGGACGAGACGCGCCGGTCGAACTCAGCGGTCCGCGGGCCCGCGATGGACCACGGGAACCCTCCGTGCCGGCTACTTCGGCCTGCGGGTGAAGCGGGCGTGCGCCACGGAGGGCGAACTGACGAACTCGACGCATTCGTAGGCATCAGGCAATCCGTCGAGGTGGTCGAAGAACCGCTCGCCACCGCCCAGCAGGATGGGTCCGAAGGCCAGATGCATCTCGTCGATCAATCCGGATCGGAGGTACTGCTGGATGGTCGATGGGCCCCCGCCCACCCGGACGTCCTCTCCATCTGCGGCCTCAAACGCCTGCTCGAGCGCGGCCTCCGGACCTCCGTCCACAAAATGGAACGTCGTCCCACCCTGCATGCAGGGCGGGGGTGATGGGTGAGCACGAACACCGGGTGGTGGAACGGCGGATCCTCGCCCCACCAGCCCGTCCACGGGTCACTGCCCCGGGGCCCCCGGACCGGGCCGAACATGTTGCGCCCCATGATGGTGGCACCGATGCCCGCATCGCCCTCGGCGATGAATTGATCGTCAAGACCACCCTCGCCTCCCTCCGTGCCATGGGTCCGGCGGAAGGCTCGGGTTGCGAACAACCACTCGTGCAGTCGGGTTCCACCCTCCCCGAGCGGATTGTCCAGGCCCTGGTTGGGCCCGGCGGCATACCCGTCGAGTGAGACGGTCAGGTTATGCACGCGCAACTTCGGCATCTTGAGTTCTTCCTTTGTCAACCGTGTCTCGACGGTCCCACCGACCGGGCAACCCTTACCCCTACCCGCGCTTGACCCTGCCGCGCAGGGCGGCGAAGCACAGGCTCATGCTGATCGCTCCGACGATGAGGATGGCCAGCAGCGCCTCTCCGAGCTGCGTCCACTGCCAGCCGTTGCCGATGACGAGCGACCGCAAACCGCCGAGCAGGTAGGTGACCGGGTTGAACCCTGCCACCGTGTTCAACCACCCGGACAGCTGGCTGCGGGGCACGTACGAGGAGGTCAGGAACAAGAACGGGAAGAAGAGGAGAAAGGTGGAGTTCACCGCGGCCGGGTTACCGGTTTTGAGGGCGATGGCGTAGGCGAAGCCGGCAAAGGCCAGGCTCCAGAGCGATGCCATCAGGATGAACACCACCACACCGAGCGGGCCGTCCTGGAACCGAACCCCGAGGATGAAGCCGAGCACCAGGATCGGCACCGTCATGGCCGCTGCCACCGTGACGTCGGCCGCCATGTGGCCCAGCAGGATCGCCGTCCGTCGCACCGGGGTGAGGAGCAGCCGGTCGAAGTACTTGCTCTGCACGTCGAGGACGAGGGCGGGGGCGCGAGACACGCCGGTCACGCCGAGGAGGATCGCCGTGGCCATCTCGAAGGACGTGTAGTTGAAGCCCGGGATCGACGAGGTCACTCTCTTCAGGGTGCCGATGTTCACGATGAAGAAGAACAGCGCGATGAATATCGGCGGGATGACCACGGAAATGTCCCGGGGCACCGCCCGGAGAGCCCGACCGGCTATGGACGTCAGATCGCGCGCAAACCCGGCGGGGCGGGCCCGCACCGAGTCACCTGACGAGTAGGAGGCGATCGGGTCGATGGTGGTGGTCATGACCGGTCCTCCTCATTGTCCGCCCGCTCGATATGGCTGCCGGTGAGATCCAGGAACACGTCATCGAGTGTCGGGGTGCGCAAGGTCAGGTCACGTACGACCACCTCGCTCCCGGCGAGGGCCACCGCCACGGGGCTGATGGTCGCCGATCCGCTCCCGGTGGCGATGACCAGCTCGTTGCCGTGCGCCTCGACCCCGCGGACGCCGGGGACCGCCTCAACCACGGAAGCCACGTCTGCCGCGTCGCCCTCCACTCGGGCCACGATGACGTCGGAGCCGACGGCGCGCTTGAGATCCGCCGGTGTGCCCTCAGCCACGATCCGGCCATTGTCGATGATCCCGACTCTGTGAGCGAGCTCGTCGGCCTCCTCGAGGTACTGGGTGGTGAGGAAGATGGTCATGCCCAGCTCCCGATTGAGTCGTCGCACCTCAGTCCAGACCTGAACCCTGCTCACCGGATCAAGTCCGGTCGTCGGCTCATCGAGGAACACGATCTCAGGATTGTGGATCAGTGCCGCCGCCAGATCGAGACGCCGCCTCATCCCACCGGAGTAGGTGCCGATCAGCCGGTCGAGGAAGTCGCCCAGGTCGATCAGTTCCGCCAGCTCGGCCACTCGTTGGCCCACCTCACGGCGAGACAGGCCGTAGAGGTAACCCTGCAGGCGGAGCAGCTCGGCGCCGGTCTGCTTCGGGTCCAGGGCGGCCTCCTGCAGCGCCACCCCGATCCGGAGCCGAACCTGCCCGGGCTGGTCAGCGACGTCATAACCCGCCACCAGAGCCCGGCCTCCGGTCGGGGCCAACAGCGTGCACAGCATGTGCACCGTTGTCGACTTGCCGGCACCGTTCGGCCCGAGAAAGCCGTAGATCTCCCCTGCCGGGATCCGTAGGTCCACGCCGTCGACGGCCCGCACCCCGTCGAAGTGGCGGACCAGAGCCTCGGTTCGGATGGCGTCGCCGTCGGGCAGCATCTTCGGCGACCCTACCGGCGGGCGCGGGAGTGGATCTAATGAGAGCGTGTCCGGTTCTCGCATGCCGGTACAGACGACACGCTGCTACCGAACTCATCGGTCGCAACGGGGCAGCCCCGGAGGTCACCCTCTGAACCGCCCGGACGAACCGCCGGCGCAGCCATGGCGACGGCCGGGTTCGGGCACCCTCGGATGCGGCAGGCGTCGCTCCTATGAAGCTGGCACGCTTGGGCGGCAAATCCGCCCGCCGGTCGAGATCCGGCCACGATCATTCCCAAGGAGACTTCCATGTCAACGGACCACCTCAACGCCCAGCAGCGATTCGAGGTATGACCATGGGACGCGTGGACGGCAAGGTGGCCATCGTGACGGGCGCCGCCGGGGGAATCGGTGCGGCGACCGCCCGGGTCCTGGCCCGTGAAGGCGCCTCGGTCGCGGTCGTCGACATCGACGGGGCGAGAGCGGCGGAGGTCGCGGAGGACATTCAGCGGTCCGGAGGCGCTGCCATCTCTCTGCGGGCCGATCTCTCCGAGGAGGCCGACGCCGCCTCCGCGGTCGAATCCACCGTCAGCCGCTACGGGCGCCTCGACATCGTCCACAACAACGCTGCACTGACCGACTCCGCGTTCCTGTCCAGTGACACCCGTGTGACCGAGCTCTCCCTGGAGGTCTGGGAGCGGACGATGGCGGTCAATCTGCGGAGCCAGATGCTCATGTGCAAGCACGCCATCCCCGAGATGGTGCGGAACGGCGGTGGGTCGATCGTCAACATGTCCTCTGGTGCCTCTTTGAAGGGCGACCGGACCCGCACGGCCTACGGCGTCTCCAAGGCGGGTGTGAACACCCTGACCATGTACGTGGCCGCCGGGCACGGCAAACAGGGCGTCCGGGTCAACACCATCGTGCCCGGTCTGATCATCACCGACGCCGTGCGGGCCCATCTCACCGAGAGCATGCTGGATGGGCTGGCACGAACGACCCTCACGCCCTACCTGGGCCAGCCCGACGACATCGCCAACCTCGTCGTCTTCCTGGCCTCTGAGGAATCCCGCTATATCACCGGGCAGATGATTGCCATCGACGGTGGGATGTCCGCGCATGTCGGCCAGCTCGGACGGGATGAGACTTGATGAGCATCGATGAGCGCGATCATGACTGAGGCGCGGGCGCACGTCCGGCCCGGCCGTTCGAGCAGGATCCCTCAGGAGGGACCGAGCACATAGGAGCCCGAGTCCGGGTGGTGGTACCAGCCGCTGGAGGCCTGGGTGCCTCCGTCGACATGGATCGTCTGGCCCGTGATGTAGCTGGACAGCTGCCCGGCAAGAAACACGGCTGCGCCGGCCATCTCGTCCACGTGCCCGGGACGACCCATCGGGACCGTGAGGCCGAAGGTCTGCTCTACCCCCGGTGGGGCCACAGCAGCCAGGCCCTCGGTCAGGGTGATGTCCGGAGCCAGTGCGTTCACACGAATGCCGTACGGGGCCAACTCGAGCGCCGCCGTCTTGGTGAAATTGATCACCCCGGCCTTGGCGGCGGCATACGCCGCATATCCCGGTGCAGCCCGCACACCTTCGATCGAGGTCACGCTGATGATGCTCCCTCCGGAGCCCTCCTCGACCATCGTCCGGGCCACCCGCTGGGTGCAGAGGATGACGTGCTTGAGGTTGGCCCGGTACAGCGCGTCCCAGCCGTTCTCCGACGTCTCGAGGATCGGCGACGAGAACACGCCGCCGGCATTGTTGACGAGAATGCTGACGGGGCCGAGCTCGGCGGTGGTGCGGGCGAGTGCTTCATCCACTTCCACCGACTGGCGGACGTCCGTGGTGAGACCGAGCCCACCGATCTCCGCGGCCGCCGATGCGGAACTGTCGGCATCACGCTCCCAGATCGCCACCGAGGCACCGAAGGCTTTGAGGCCGCGGGCGATGCCCCGACCTATCCCCGACCCACCTCCGGTCACCACGGCCACGCGGTCGGTGAGGAGCACTGATGAAGGATCCATGGACACGAGGACACCAGCCTTATA
This sequence comes from Acidimicrobiales bacterium, assembly GCA_035938575.1. Lineage (GTDB taxonomy): Bacteria > Actinomycetota > Acidimicrobiia > Acidimicrobiales > RAAP-2 > Bog-756. The sequence continues at coordinate 1,807 of DASZGT010000049.1, read as the reverse complement.
GGTTCGTATGATTGCGAGGACAAGGACCGGCGACGCCGGCGAAAGTGAGTAGGAATGCCGAGGATAGAACCGATCCCGTTGGACCAGCTCGCCGAGGAGCCACGGAGGATCATTGAGGACGGGGTGGCGAACGGCACGTATGCAACGCCCATTCCGCTGCAGATCTTCGCCTACCGCACCTCGCAGATCCTGATGACCAATGCGGCCCGCGGTGCATGGGGCCAACAGAGCCTCCTGGGGGGACGCATCCTCGAGCTCATCCGGATCCGGAGTGCGCAACTGGGCGAATGCCAGCCGTGCATGCAGTCCCGGAAGCATGACTCGATCACTGACGAGGACGTTGCCTGCCTAGTGGCTCCGGGCGCCTCGACCTTGACGGAGCAGGAGCGCCTGGCCGTGGAGTTCCTCGATCTGCTCTCCGCCGACCACCATGCCATCGACGACGACGTGTACCGTCAGCTCGGCCAGGTATTCACCGCCGCTCAGATCATCGAGCTCGGCTTCACCTGTGCCAACGCCATGGGCCTTCACCGCTTCATTCACACACTCGACGTGTTCGGGGACAGCGAACCGGTGATCGCCTACGACCCAGACCAGGTCGACCGCGCATTGACGGACGTTTCGGAGCAGACGCCGGCATGAGTCAGACCGTCTTCGTCACGGGTGCAACAGGCCTAGCGGGTGCGAATGTCTGCAAGCTCCTGCTCGAGCGGGGTGACCACGTGCGTGCGTTGGCCCGAACCGGAGCCGACACCGATCCGCTGATTGCCTTGGGAGTCGACGTGGTCTCCGGCGACATCACCAGCGCAGACGATGTTCGCAAGGGTGCCTCCGGCGCCGACAGCGCCATCCACTGTGCGGCCCTGCTGGGCGGGGCGAGCCAGGATCTCGCCGATTTCCAGGCGGTGAATGTAGACGGCACCAGGCACGTCCTCGATGCCGCCGACGCCCTCGGCATGCGCCGAGTGGTGGCGGTGAGCACAGGGACGTTCTTCGACACCGCTGGGGGACTCGAGCGCGAGGATGCGCCGGTGTCCAAGGAGCCCAGCTCGGATCCTTACACCATCACCAAGATGGCGGCCTTCGAGGATGCCATGGCCCGTGCCGCCGGCGGCCAGGACGTCGTGACTGCGCACCCCGGTGCGATCTTCGGTCCCTCACCGGTGGTGAGCAACGCGCTGGGGCGGACCAGCTTCAACCGGGTACTCCAGTCCGCGCTCCGCCAGCGCCTGGCCCAATACCTTCGGTTTCCGGTGAGTTGGGTGTTCGCCGAGGACGTTGCCCGCGGCTGCATCCTCGCCCTCGATCGTGGAGTCTCCGGCGAGCGCTACATGCTCGACGGTCGACCTGAGGACGTCGTGAGCGTGGCTGCGGCATGCAGCCGAATCTGTGAGTTGGCCGGTCTCGACCATCGGGTGAAGGACGTCGATCCTTCGGACGACCCGGAGCTGGCCCGCGTCTTCGGGCCAACCCTGGTGGCCATCGCCGCCAAGGCGGAATCGGACCGACCGGTGCGGCGCACCCTGTCCGAATCGAAAACCCACAAGAGGCTCGCCTATGACCCCCGCAGCCTGGATGATGGCCTTCGGCCCACCATCAAGTGGTTGCGCGATATCGGGCGGATCGACTAGAGCTCCGCCGCAGGACATTTCTCCTACGGAGGTCCTCTGTCCTCGATCCCCGTGGGACGGGCAATCGCGTCAACCGTTTCCGGGGGCAGGAGATCCTTCTGCCATGGGCGCGCATACGTCAGCCAAACCGCTCCGATTCCGAGGAGGGTGGCGCACAGGATCCAGCCGAGCGCAGT
>DASZGT010000048.1:0-7369 GCA_035938575.1 Acidimicrobiales bacterium | reverse complement strand
GACCTGAAGACGATCGGCGAACATGTCACGCCCGATGACGGCGGACAGTGCCTCCGGGCTCATGAACGGGGCCAGCATCAGCCCGACGAACCGGCACTTGGCGCACTCGCCGCACCAACGCTCGTCGGCCCCGGCCGACTGGCGGAACACCGTGTTGCAGCTGCAGAAGATGGAGTGGTAGCGGGTGAGTGGGGCGAAGGCCCGGGCGATGGCCAGCTCCGAATAGGGACGCAGCGCCGAGCCGTAGGTGAGGCCGGGATCGATCGATGTGGCCACCAGGCCGGCCAGCAGGCGCTCGAACTCGACGCTCTTCGAATACTGGTGGTTGACCGGGACCCCTTCCACCAGCACCGTCTCCTCGCTGGCCGAGCGTTCGATGGCCATGGCGATGGTGTCATAGCCGTACACCGTGCTGCCGAGGGCGGCGATGAGCGAGATGATGGCCGTGATCGGCACATGGCCGTTGCGGGCGCCGGCCCGATTGAGCGCCGAGAGGTTGGGAGAGAGCTCTCGTCTCACCACCAGCAGATCCAGACCGGCCCGTTCGGCCAGATCGGTGACCAGTCGATGCGGATTGACCGCCAACAGCTGCGGGTTCAGGGGTCGCAGGGCCTCGATGAGAACCATGGAGTCCTTGCCGCCCCCGATCGGGACCACCAGTCGCCGGGATCCTCCCCGTCCCGCTGGCAGGGGCCGGCGGGACGCCGATGACCGGGGGGCAATGGTCACCGGCCGGGGCACCGGGAGGCCGTTGCCCACCGCGAACTCGCGTAGCCCTTCGTCGTACAGGTGCCGGTGGAAGGCCACCTCCGAAGGGCTGAGGGCGTCGGATTCGACGGACACCACCGGCGGGGCCGCCGTCTTGTAGTAACTGGTCCCGGCGGCGATGTGCAAGTGCAGGAGCGCCCGCTCCAACGCCGCCGTGTCCACCGGCGTCGATGCCCCGGGCGCGGTCTCGAACGTGATGGTCTCGACGAACGACGGCCCCCGGTCCAAGGCATAGTGGAGCGAGGCGGTCCGCGACCGTTGGTCGAAGGATCGGTCGAGGACGCGAAAGGATTCGAAGTCGTCCGGATTGAACCGGTCGGGGTCGCTCATGGCCGCATCAGCGTACTGGTGGTCGTCCGAACCGCTGGCGACAGGGTCGGACCGGCGGACCCGGGTCAGGCCCCCGCCGGCGGGCGGTGGCGGAGCGGAGCGGATGGCCCGGTCATTGGTCGGCCTCCCGGCCCGGTCGGATGCGCTTGACGATGGCCAGCGAGGTGCCGGTCGACTGGATGACCCACACGTCGCCCTTCTGCAGGCGCATCGACTGCCGCTTCCGCTCGCTGCTGTCGGGGGTCAGCGCCTCGAGCGCCTCGGTGGCCACGTCCCCGTGGGTGCAGAGGACTGCGGACTCGCCCGCCATCCGCTCCATCAATCGCAACGCATCGGCTCCGTGCCCTTCGGCCAGCTCGTCGATGGACTCCACGGAGAGCCCCAGTGCCTCCGCCGTCGGGCGCACCGTTTCGCAGCAGCGGACGAAGGGACTGCTCAGAATGCGTTGGGGTCGGAAGTCGCTCAGGAGTGGGACCAGGGCGCGGGCTTGTGCCACCCCCCGCTTTGAGAGCGGGCGCGCCCGGTCGTCGCCCTGGTAGGCGCTCCGTCTCCCGGCATGCCCGTGCCGGACCAGCAGCAGCGGCATGCCCATGATGCTCCCATGCTCCGGAGCACTGATGGACGATGGGCGGCCCGGCCACCGGCGCGGGGTCGACCGGCCGGCGGCGGCAAGGCGCTACCCCTCGACCGCCGGCACCTCGATCCCCGGATGAAGAGGGAGGGGGAACACGTCGAGATCTCGACTGCTCCGGGCCAAGGAGTGATAGCTGCGTTCGGCGAACCACCAACGGCCACCGTCGAGGACATACCGGTCGTGGTAGAGCCCGAAGATGGTCGACCAGTGGCCGCCCTCCCGCTGTTGGCGCAGCTCGCACATGAAGAGGCGGCTCACCGCGGTGCCGGCCGAGGCACCCTCCGGGAACACGATGTGGGCGTTGAGGATGACGAATTCGAAGAACTCGAACTGCTCGATGGAGCGTCCGATGAATTGGCCCAGGTCGGTGCCGCCCGTCAGCACGAGGGGTTCCCCGGCCCGCCGGTCGATGACGATCGCCGCGTCGGCAACGAACAGCTGGTCCAGCTCGGCCCAGGCCCGCCGGTTGACCACGTCGGCGTAGGCGTGCTGCAGTCGCCGGATGCCGGTGTCGTGGACCGACTCGGCCATCAGCCCGTCATCGATCATCCCGGAACGCTACCCCCGGCCGTGCCCGGATGGGCGGCCCGACCGCCTCCCGGGTGAGGCGCCCCCGACCCGACCGACTCCACATGCCCCGATCGCTGACGAGGTGCGACGATGGAGCCATGGACGCCGAACGAGTGGTCTTTGAGGGATTCGAGGGTGTGCGGCTGGTGGCGGACGTCCGGGGCGACCCCGACGCCTGGCCCGTCCTCTTCCTGCACGGAGGGGGCCAGACCCGGTATGCGTGGGGATCGACGGCCGACACGGTGGCAACCCATGGATGGCGCACCGTCGCCCTCGATCTGCGCGGTCACGGGGACAGCGATTGGGCCCCCAACGGCGACTACTCCTTCACGGCCTTCGGAGGGGACTGCCTGGCCGTCGTCGACCAGCTGGGCAAACCGCCGGTCCTGATCGGCGCGTCCCTGGGGGGCATGTCGGCCATGTTGGCCGAAGGCACCAGCGACCGCACGGTCTCCTGTGGCCTGGTGCTGGTGGACATCACGCCGAAGAGCAACCCCGCCGGGATCCAGCGCATCGCCACCTTCATGCAGTCAGGACTGGACGGGTTCGACACCTTGGAGGCGGCGGCCGATGCCATCGCCGCCTACACCCCCCAGCGGGCCAAGCGGGTGAACCCGGCGGGCCTCATGAAGGTGCTGCGCCAGCGCGACGGCCGCTGGTACTGGCACTGGGACCCGCGACTCATCCGCCAGGAGCGGACCGAGGTCGTTCCTGATCGCCTGGTCGGGCTCCTGGATGTCGCCATGAGCAACATCCGCGTTCCCACCCTTCTGGTTCGAGGCCTCCTCAGCGACGTCGTCACCCAGGAGGGCGTGGACGACCTCCTGGCCCGCATTCCCGACGCCGCGGTGGTGGGGGTGGAAGGAGCCGCCCACATGATCGCCGGCGACCGCAACGACGCCTTCTCCGATGCGGTGGTGGACTTCTTGCGGGAGAGGATCCTGCCCACCATCGGGTAGGCGCCCGCCTAGAACTTCGAACGGCCCGTGGTTACCGGCTGTTGGCCGTCGGGGAAGGCGCGGACCATGTTGTCCTGGACGAACGAGGCCACCAGACGACCATCCTCGGTGAAGATGTTGGCCCGACCGTAGGAGCGGCCGCGTCCGGCGTACGGGCTCTCGTGGGCCAGGAGATGCCACGCGGTGGCGTCGATCGGCTCGTGGAACGTCAGGGTGTGGCTCAGCACGCTGGTCGAGATCGACACGTGGGACATCGACTGCCCGACGCCCGCATGGGGTCGCATGGCCGTGCCGATGAGGAAGCCGTCCGTGGCGTAGGCCAGCAGGGCCTGGCCGACGACACCGGTCGCCGCTTCCCCCGGGAAGCGGACCCACACGAAGAGCTCGGCCGGACCGACCGCTTCGGGGTCGGCGAGGTCGACTCCGTCGACCACCCGGATCTCCCAGAATGCCTCGGCTCCGCCCGACGGCGGCGCGCCCTCCGCTGTCCCGACGGCGGGTGCCTCCACTCCGTGCCGGATGAGGTCGGGTTCGACCGCGCTGAGGAGGACGAGCGAGCGGGTGCAGAGCCGGTCGGCCTGCCGGACGGTCACCGTGGCGCTGGCCAGCGCCCGTCCGATGTGCATGGGCTCGACGTCGATGTCCAGCGCCTGGTCCATGGCGCCCCCGCGGGCGAAGACGGTGTGGACCGACTTGACCTCCTTGGTCCGGTCCACCGATGACCCGGCCACGATGGTCTGGGCCAGCAGCTGGCCTCCGAACACGACGCCCCCGAATCCGGTGTCGAAGTTCTGGGCCCGGAACCGGCCCTCCCCCGTCGGCTCGAGATCGAGAACCCTTCGCAATCCGGACGGTTCGGACATCTCGGCCTCTCCCCGGTGGGCACGCGTCGCCCGGGGTCCTGTACCCCCGGCGAGCCCTTCGCTTGCGACGATATGGGCACCCTCGGCCCGGGGATCTTGGCACAGGCGACCGCCTCCTGCCCGAGGGCTCACCTGGCGGCGGTGTCCTCCGCATCCGTGCCGTCGAGCACCGACGCCAGGACGGTCACGTCGCCCAGGGCGCGCAAGGTGTCGTTCAGGTGGGTGCACGTGGAAGCGCCCGTCATCTCCCGTCTGACCCAGGCCCGGAGCTCGCCCACCGGCATGCCCACCAGTCGGTCAGCGCTGGCCACCGCGGCCGGGCACTCCATCCACGGCAGCACCCGGGCGCGAGCGGCCATCGCTGTCACCCGCCCCTCGACGCCCTCCACCGCGGCGGACACGGAGTACTCGTGGACCACGGACTCGGCACCGTCCGCATCCATGTGGCTGTCCCGAAAATGGGCGTCGACCTCATTGGCCACGCCGGGCGCCACGGACGGGAGGACGTCCAGCCTGCGGCGGCGTCGCATGGCATGCGGCGTCAACGGCGGCATCTCGTGCCACGACCACGGGTCGTCCGGCGGCTCGAGCACCGGGGCGGGCGGCCCCGTCGCCATGGGGATGACCCCCTTGGTGCGGATCGTGACCATCATGGTGGCGTCGTGCGCCCAACCGGCGCAGAGATCGTCGCGCACTCCCAGTGCCGCGGCTCCGGCCGTCGAACCCTCGGGCGATGCCGCTCTGGGCCCGGGACCATCCAGGGCACCGCCCCGCTGGAGGGCGTATCCGGAGACCAGGGCGGCGCCGGGCAGGTCGTCCAGCAGCAGGTACAGCAAGGAGCCCGCCTCCTGCTCCTGGGGCACCTCGTCGGCCAGACGGCGCCGGAACCCGGGGCCGACCACGGCCCCGATGAGCAGGTCGAGGGCCGGGAGCGCCGGCACCGTGATGAGGGAGCGGAGCTCCCGGGTCATACCGTCCACGCGGGCATGCAGCTCGGCCTCGCCCACCACCGAGGCGGTCCCGTCGAGGAGGGTGCGCAGGTCCCGGGCCCGGGCCGTGATGACAAGGCCTCCCCGCAACCCGTCAGGTCGGGCCGTGTCGATGCTGGAGGTCCTGCGGATCGAACCGGGCGGGCGGCCGGGGGTCGTGGGAGCCGGGTCCATGGGACCAGCCGCTTCGGGCAGCAGGAGCACTACGCGGCCAGCCGAACGAGGGGGCCGAGCGAGGATCCCTCAGGCCGGTTGACGGGGACAGCTGGTGGTTTCACGACACCTCCTGGACCGCCGTTCCGAGGATCGGGCTCAGCAGTCGGGTATGCGGCCAGCCGGCACGCCGCTGGCCTGGCCCAACGGTACCTGGTTGCCTCCGTCCGAGCCCTTTGCCTTCTCCTGTCAGGGATGGAAAAGTGAACGTACGGTGACATTTAGGTGAACGTACGGTAAACTGGGTCCATGAACAGAACGCTCCCCCGAACGGCCCACAAGGCCCAGGGCTGGTACCGAGACCCCTACCGGCAGCACAAGGCCCGCTGGTTCTCCGATGGGAGCCCGACCGCCCTGGTGCGGGATGACGGGGTGGACTCGATGGACCCGCCCCCCGAGCACCCGTTCGTGGGCCAACTCGAAGCGGTGGAGGAGTCCGAGGGCGAATTGCTCCATGCCCACGTCGAGCAACCCCAGGATCGCCCTGATTCCAGCGTCAACGCGGTCTGGGAGATCTTCGTCTCGACCGGGGGGGACTGAGCTCAAGAATTCCCGATCACGTGCTCGAGATAGGTGGCCAGCTTGGCGCGGGCCGCCTCCCTCTGGGCCGGCAGGTGGGCCGTCGGCCACAGACCCGGGGCGGGCTCGTAGTCCTTCAGCACCTCCCGGGCCACCGTGACCTTGTGGACCTCGGTGGGGCCGTCCACCACGCTCATGACCGGAGCCATCATCCACATGCCCCCAAAGGGCATCTCGTTTGACACCCCGAGGGCGCCATGGGCGTGCATCGACCGCCACACGGCGTCGTGCACCACCTTGGGGGTGAGCGCCTTGATGGCGGCGATGTTCTTTCGGGTGCGGCGATAGTCCTTGTACGTGTCGATCTCCCAGGCGGTGTACAGCACCAGCAACCGGAACTGAGCGAGCTCGGCATACGAATCGGCGATGTCGCCCTGCATGAACTCCTTACGGGCCAGCAGGCTCCCCTGGGTCTCACGACTGAGTACCCGTTCACACATCAGGTCGAGTGCCCGCTGGCAGGTGGCCACGGACCGCATGGCGTGGTGCACCCGACCCCCTCCGAGCCGGGTCTGGGCGATGGCGAAGGCCTGGCCCTCGCCACCGAGCAAACTGTCGGCGGGAACCCGGACGTCCTGGTAGTGGATCAGGGCGTGCATGCCCTCGTCCTCCGACTCGCCGGCCAGCCCGATGTGGCGGACCATGTCGACGCCGGGTGTGTCGGTGGGGACCAGGAACATGGACGCGCCCTGGTACACGCTGACCTCCGGGTCGGTGATGGCCATGACGATCAGGAACGCCGCTGTGCGGGCGTTGGAGGAGAAGAACTTCCACCCGTTGAGCACCCATTCGTCCCCGTCGCGGACGGCGCGGGTCGTGAACTGCTTCGGGTCCGACCCGGCCTGGGGCTCGGTCATCGAGTAGCAGGAGAACACCTCGCCGTCGAGCAACGGCTGCAGGTAGGTGGCCTTCTGCGCCTCGGTGCCGTAGTGGGCGATGATCTCGGCATTGCCGGTGTCGGGGGCCTGGGTCCCGAAGACGATGGGCGCCCAACCCGACACGCCGAGGATCTCGTTCAGGAGGGCCAGCTTGAGCTGCCCGTACCCCTTCCCCCCGAGCTCGGGTCCGAGGTGCGCCGCCCAGAGGTCGTGGTCCCGCACCTCCTGCTTCATCGGGTCGACCAGCGGCCGCAGTTCGTCGTCGAGGGGGTGGAATTGTCGGTGGGGGTAGAGGAGATCGAGGGGCTCGACTCGCTCCTCGACGAAGGTGCGAGCCCAATCGAGTTTGGCTTGGAACTCCGGTTCGGTTGAGAAATCCCAGCTCATCGAGGTCCTTTCTTCAGGGCGTCGGCACCGGTGGAGCCGCCCAGTGGGTGCAGGGTCCGGCCCGTCACGAGAGGCGGGCCGGTTCGGGGCCCTGGGTCCTGAGGCCCAGTCCGGTGAGGAACCGATCGTTGCACTGGCCGATCTCCCGTCGGGCCGTCGCCGGATCTTCGGCGTGGGCGACGTACATGGCCGACCCGAC
>DASZGT010000047.1:0-13587 GCA_035938575.1 Acidimicrobiales bacterium | reverse complement strand
CTCCAGTTGGCTACCGCCCTGCTCGGCGATCCCGAAATCCTCATCCTCGACGAGCCCTCCAACGGCCTCGACCCTCAGGGCATCCAATGGCTGCGCACCTTCATCCGGCACCAGGCGTCCCTCGGACACGCGGTGCTGGTGTCCTCGCACCTCCTCTCCGAGATGGAGGAGACGGTGGACGACGTGGTGATCGTGTCGCACGGGAAGCTGGTACTCCAGACCACCCTGGCCGAGCTGGCCGGCCGGGCCGGGACGCGCACCGGCCTGCGCATCAGGTCGCCGGAGCTGGCTCGACTGATGGCGCTCCTCCATGCCATTCCGGTGGCCTACCGCCAGTTGGCCCACGACATGCTGGTCATCGACGGGGCCACCCCCGAATGGTTCGGACCCTTCGCCGCCCAGCATCAGCTGGTCCTCTACGAGCTCATCCCCGAGCGGGGCAGCCTCGAAGAGGTCTTCCTCAGCCTGACCCACGGATTCGATGCGGCCGACCCGCGTCAGACTGTCGGGCAACCCGTCGGGGCGGGTTGGCCGGGCCCCGCCTCCATGCCAGCAGGACCGGCATGATCGCCATCGTCCGCTCGGAGTGGCTCAAGATGCGGACCACGGCGGTGCCGTGGGTCCTGGCCGGGATCGCCCTGATCATCAACGGGCTCCTGATCCTGGTGTACTTCGTCGGCCATGGCGACGGCGGTGGAAACGGCGGCGGAAACGGCGGCAACGGGACGTTCGGATTCCCCAACTACCCCCACACCACCCAGCAGCTCCGGAACCTGCTGGGTTCGGGCTTCCCTGCTTACATCCTGGCCCTGTTGCTCGGCGTCCTGTGCGTGACCACCGAGTTCCGCCACAAGACGGTGACCACCTCCCTGCTGGTCACCCCTCAGCGGCCGCAATTCGTAGGGGGCAAGCTCATCACGTCGGCCATACTCGGCGCCGCATTGGCCGTGCTCATGCTGGTGGGCACCCTGCTCGGCGGCGGCCTCACGCTGTCCGTTCAGGGCGGGTCGTTCGGAGACCTGCTCCGCCAGGTGCCGGCGGTGGCGCCGGGGATGATCCTGGTGTTCGCCCTCTTTGCCATCCTCGGGGTCGGGGTGGGGTCCGTCCTCACCAACCAGGTGGCGGCCATCATCGTGAGCCTGGGATGGTTCATCATCCTCGAGGGCATCCTGGTCAGCCTGTTCCACAGCCTGGAGAAATGGGTGCCGACCGGTGCTGCTGCTGCCGCCTCCAACCTGACCCGGGGCATGGGATCCCGCTTCGGACTCTTCAACTGGTGGGAAGGAGCCCTGTTGATGCTGGGCTACGGGCTGTTCTTCGCCGCCCTCGGTTCGGTCATCCTGACCCAGCGCGACATCTCCTGAGCCGGCGGCGGCGGGCGACCCGTACCGCGGGCCCGACCCTAGGCTGAGTCCGCATGTCCGAACCACGCCCCGAAGTCCGCCTCCCGGCCCACGGGCTCGAGGCCGACCGGGTGCTGGCCCGGATGGACGACCTCCGGGACAACGACCGCGACTGGCGGGGCGGCCGGGTGTTCAGCCTCGTCTACTCCGCCGGCGACGCCGTCCACGATCTCCTGCAGCGGGCCGCCACCCTGTACTCGGCGGAGAACGCCCTCAACACCGCGGTCTTTCCCAGCCTCGGGCGCATGCAGCAGGACATCATCTCCATCACCGCCGGGTTGCTAGGCGCCGACCGGCTGCCACCGGACGAGCGCGAGGGGGTGCGTGGCTTTCTCACCTCGGGAGGCACCGAGTCCCTGCTGCAGGCCACCCGGACGGCCCGGGACTGGGGACGGTCCGAGCGCGGCATCGACCGTCCCAACATGGTGCTGGCCACCAGTGCCCATGCCGCCTTCGAGAAGGCCTCCCACTACTTCGACGTCGAATCACGCCGAGTCCCCGTGCGGGACGACTTCTCCGCCGACACCGACGCCCTGGCCGATGCGGTCGACGACCGCACCGTCATGGTGGTGGCGTCCGCACCCTCCTACCCGCAAGGGGTCATCGACCCCGTGCCCGACATCGCGGCGATGGCGTCCGAGCGGGGCGTCCTGTGCCACGTCGATGCGTGCCTGGGAGGGTTCCTCCTCCCCTTCCTGAGCCGATTGGGGCACCTCGACAAGCGATGGGACCTCACCGTGGCCGGGGTGACGTCGATCTCCGCCGACCTCCACAAGTACGGCTACGCGACCAAGGGCGTCTCGGTCATCCTCTACCGCCACCGACGGCTGGCCGGGCTGCAGCCGTTCGTCACCACCAACTGGCTGGGCGGCCTCTACGGGTCGCCGTCGATGGCCGGGACCCGGCCGGCGGGACCGATCGCCGCGGGCTGGGCGGTGCTCCACCACCTCGGGGCCGACGGCTACCTTCGCCTGGCGGAGGACGCCCATCAGGCCGCGGCGGCGATCAAGGGCGCCATCCACGACACCGCCGGCCTGACCCTCCGGGGCAGCCCCGATGCCACCGTGTTCGCCTTCGGGGGCGACCCCGATGACGGACGGATCGACACCTTCGCCCTCGGCGACGCCCTCGCCGACCGGGGCGGATGGTTCTTCGATCGCCAGACGCCTCCCGACAGCCTGCACGCCACCGTGCAGGCCGGCCACCTGGCCGTGACCGGCCAGCTCCGTGCCGATCTCACCGCGGTGGCCGGCGAGCTGCGCTCGTCGGGACGGCGCGCCGCCGAGCGCGGCGCCACCTACGGCACGGTGTAGGCGCACGTCGAATCCATTGCCTCCCCGAGGTCCTGTCGTCTATACATGCGCCTCGGGGGAGGGCACTCCCCCATCGCCCACCGAGCCACACGTCGGTCCCCGCAACCACGGGATCCGGGGGGAAGGCGCCGAGGCGGTCCCGGGACGGGACCGCGAAGGTGCGTCGACCGACAGGGCGCTGCGGTAGACGATCGATGCCGTGACCAGGGGGGTTAGCACGATGGACCGCAAGTGGTGGACGCTCATAGCGGTCTGTGCCGGCATCTTCATGCTGCTGCTGGACATCACCGTGGTGAATGTGGCCCTGCCGGCCGTCCAGCTGTCGTTGCACTCGTCGTTCAGTGACCTCCAATGGGTGATCGACGCCTACGCCCTGACCCTGGCGGCCTTCCTCCTCACCGCCGGAGTGATCGGCGACATGTTCGGCCGACGGAGGGTCTTCGCCGTCGGGCTCGGTGTCTTCTCCGTGTCGTCATTGCTGTGTGGGCTCTCCACCTCGCCCCTGATGCTCAACCTCTCACGCGGGGCCCAGGGAGTCGGCGGGGCCATCATGTTCGCCACCTCTCTGGCCCTCTTGGCCCAGACGTTCTCGGGCAAGGAACGGGGGACGGCGTTCGGCGCCTACGGGGCGGTGGTCGGGGGTGCGGTCGCCATCGGCCCCCTGGTCGGCGGGGCCATCACCAGCGGTATCGGCTGGCGCTGGATCTTCTTCCTCAACCTGCCCATCGCCACCGCGGCCATCATCATCACCCTGGTCAAGGTGCGGGACTCGAGGGACCCGACCCCCCGCCGCATCGACTGGATCGGCGTCGTCTCCTTCTCGGCCTCGCTCTTCATGTTGGTGTTCGCGCTCGTCCAGGGGAATGCCAAGGGGTGGGGCAGCTCCCTCATCATCGGGCTGCTGGTCGGATCGGGCGTGCTGATGGCCGTCTTCCTGATTGCCGAATGGCGTCAGCAGGACCCGATGCTCGACCTGTCGCTGTTCAGACGCCCGGCCATGGTGGGGGTCTCACTCGCCGCCTTCACCCTGTCAGCCTCGATCTTCGCCATGACGCTCTACCTGATCCTCTACTTTCAGGAGGTCCTCGGATACAGCCCGTTCGCCGCCGGCGTCCGGCTGCTGCCCTTCACCGTGCTGGCGTTCCTCGTGGCCCCGGTGGCCGGAAAGCTCAGCGTCCGGGTCCACGCCCGTTACCTGATGGGACTGGGCCTGTTCCTCCTCGCCCTCGGGTGCAACCTCGCGACCCACGTGCAGCCGGACTCCCTGTGGACGGTGCTGCTCCCCGGCTTCGTCGTGGCCGGGATCGGCGTCGGCATCGTCAACCCCGTCCTGGCATCGGCCAGCGTCTCGGTGGTGCCGCCCGAGCGAAGCGGGATGGCATCAGGATCTTCGAACACGTTCCGCCAGGTCGGGATCGCCACCGGCATCGCCGGACTGGGCGCCGTGTTCCTCAGTCAGATCCGTCCCGAAACCGTCAACGCGCTGCAGGCGACCCCGACGGGCCGGCTGATCCTGGCCGAGGGTGGGTCCCGGCTGACCACCGCCATCTCGGGGAGTGGTGTCCGAGAGGCGGTGGCGTCGATCCCCAGTGCCGCCGCCCGCGACACCCTGCTCAATGCCTACCGGGTCGGCTTCACCACCACGTTCAACCATCTGATGGGGATCGCCACCGCCACCGCCCTGGTCGGAGCGATCGGGGCGCTGGCCCTCATCCGCCAGCGGGACTTCGTCCCCAGCTACGAGCCGGGCTCGGCGGCGGGGGCCGCAGTAACGCCGGGCGGAGGGGGCGCAGGGTCTCCCGCACCGCCGACACCCGTGCCGCCCGTACCGGCGCCGCCGAGCACGCCGGTGCCCGAGGCCGCGTCACCGGAGCACCCCTCGGCCGCTCCCACGGGGTAGGGGACCGGACCCCGAAGGCAGGTCAGCGCCATGTGCACGCCGCCTTCCCGTCGAGCACCGGACCGCCCGCTGTCCGAGCCGCATCCCTCCCGGCTGGCGCCGGACCACCCACGGCGCCACGAGATCCTGGCGGCCCACGATGCCGCCATGAGCGCGGGGGAGGCCGGGTACGTCGATCCCGACACCGGGCTGTACGTCCTGACCGCGGCGTTCCTCGACGCCCGGTCGACCTGTTGCGAATCGGGGTGCCGCCACTGTCCCTATCTGCGATGACGACCCCTGTCTGCGATGACGCCGGCACGCTCCCGGACGTGCGCTCCCGCCCCGGCCGGCGCCCCGGGCCGAGCTGCCCCCTGCGATGGGTCGGCGCCGCTCCGCCTATGGTTCGGCGTCATGGACCACGACCTGAGCAGTCACCGCAGGAGATCGCCATGAGGACGAGGCTCACCGAAATCCTCGGCGTCGAGCACCCGGTGATGCTGGCCGGCATGGGCGGCGTGTCCTACGCGCCTTTGGTCACCGCCGTGTCCGAGGCCGGCGGATTCGGCTGCCTCGGCGCCTCGACCATGAGCAACGAGCGGATGGTGTCGGAGATCGCCGCGGTGCGAGGGGCCACCGACAAGCCGTTCGGCGTCGACCTGCTCACCGCCATGCCCGGCGACCTGGTCGCACAGGTCGAGCAGATCATCGAGGGCGGCGCCTCGGTGTTCGTGGCCGGTCTGGGGGTTCCCGCCGAGGTGGTGGACCTCTGCCACCGGCACGGTGTGCTGGTGGTCAACATGTGCGGCAAGGTCGACCATGCCCGCCGGGCCCTCGACGCCGGATGTGACGTCGTCGTGGCCCAGGGCACCGAGGCCGGAGGCCACACCGGCCTGGTCGCCACCATGCCGTTGGTTCCCCAGATCGTCGACGCGGTGGGCGCCCAGATCCCCGTGGTAGCCGCCGGTGGCATCTTCGACGGGCGGGGCCTGGCCGCGGCGCTGGCCCTCGGCGCCGACGGGGTGTGGATCGGCACCCGGTTCATCGCCACCCCCGAGGCCCGCAGCGTGGCCGGTTACAAGGACGCGCTGATCCAGACCAGAGAGGACGGGACCACCATCAGCCGGGCCTTCTCCGGCAAGACCATGCGCGTGGTGCGCAACCGGTACACCACGTTCTTCGAGGAGCACCCGGCTGAGCTCAGCCCCTTTCCCGCCCAGCTGGGCCGGTCCATGAACGACGGCGCCTTTCACCTCGGCGGCGGGGACGACACGCCCGACATCGATCCCGAGCGCGAGTGCTATCCCACCGGCCAGGGAGTGGGCGCCATCCAGACGCTGATACCGGCGGCCAGCCTGGTCGCCCAGATCGTGGCCCAGGCCGAGCAGGTGCTGTCCGGACTCGGTCGACCCGACGACGGCTGACCGCCACGACGGGATCAGTGCGGGCGGAGGGCGGACCGGTCGCCGGCCCGCAGGCCGGCGATGATGGCCCGGTAGGTGCCAGCCGAGTCGTCTCCCAGGGAATCGGAGTCGAGCCAGCGCATCCCGTGCTCGCCACGATGGCGGTCCACACCGTGGAGCCCGAACCGCGGCTCGTACGATCCCCACTCGTAGTTGTCGACCAGTGACCAGTGCCAGTACCCGGTGACGGGCACGCCCTGGTCGATCGCCTCCACCACCGCGCCGATGTTCTCGCGCAGGTAGCGGGGACGGTCCCATCCGTCCTGGCGGATGTAGGAGCGACCGTTCACCACCCGGTTGCACATGCCGTTCTCGACCACCCACAGGGGCAACCCGGGCACCAGGGCGTGCTGGACGCCCAGCCAGCGGCTGAGTCCGGCCGGATCGGGGACGTCGTCCCACAGCTCGCGGGTCGGGAGGTGGCTACGGCCGCCCGCCGTGCGGTGCCCCGGCATCCGGAAGTGGCGGGCCGCCATCGGGTCGTAGTAGTCGAGGGCGAGCGCATCGAGGGTGCGCTCGTGCGGACTGTCGTAGATGGCATCCAGAGCCCGCCGCGGGAGGCGGGGGCCGCGCCCGCCACGGGTGCCACCGCCACCCCGCTGATGCCGGTAGGGGGACATGGCGGCGCTGAGCCTCCGGAGCACGCGCTCGGCCGCGCTGTTGGCGGGGAGCAGGGAGTCGTGTCGGCGTCGTCGCTCGTCGAGCCAGGCCGCAATCTCGCCCCGGTCGACGCCGGCGCTGCGGGCCACCAGCAGATCGGTGAGCATGCGGTCGTACTCGTAGAGGCTCAGACAGGCGTTGTTGGTCGTGACCACGGCATCGGCGCGGGCCCGGTGGACGACCTCGTAGCCCAGCACATGGGCGGCCAGCAGATTGTCGGCGGCAACGGCGGCGTCATCGAACACCAGGGAGCGACCCGGGGGGAACATGCCCAGCAACCACGACGCGGTGGCCAACACGTTGACCTCGTTGATGGTGACCCAGTGGCGCACCGAGGGAGCCAGGGCGTCGACGGCCATCTCCGCCCAGGCCCGGTAACGGTCCGGCGCGTCGGGGCGCAGCCAGAAGTCCTCACCCAACCAGGCCGGATGGGTGAAGTGGTGGAGGGTCACCAGTGGTTCGAGGCCGCGGTCGACACAGCCGCTGACAATGTCGCCGTAGCGGGCCAGGGCGGCCCGGTCCGGGCCCCGCTCGTCCGGGAGCACCCGGGCCCACTCCACCCCCAGCCGGAAGCTGTTGCACCCGAGTGCGGCGGCCCGGTCGAGCGCCTCCTCGGGTCGGTCCCAGAAGCCCACCGCGTTCCCGGACGGCTCCACCCGTCCTGCCTGCTCCCAGGCCACCCAGTTGTTGGCCGGCTCCCCAGGCCCGTTGTAGCCGCCCTCGACCTGGTATCCGGCCGTGGCCACGCCGAACAGGAAGCCGTCGGGCAGGCCCCCTCCCCCTCCGGGTCCGGTCGCCGGTGGGTCTCCGTTCGCGGTCAACGCTCCCACCTTTCCGTTGCGGGTGCTGGATGGCCGGGAGGCCACAGGCGGTGCGGTTCCGCCGGTGCCTGCCGGGCCTGCGATGGTAGCTTGCGCCCCGGACGAGCCCGTGTCCACCCTGCCCGATGACCGCCACCGCCCACGATCCCGAGCGCATTCCGGTGGTCATCGCCTCGGGACAGTCCATCGAGCGGGTCGAGACGGTGACCCCGGTCGATCTGATGGAACGGGCGTGCGAGGCGGCGTTCGCCGAGGCGCCCCGCCTCCGGGGCGCCATCGACAGGCTCTCGGTGGTCAACATCATGACCCGTGGCGGCCCGGCCCCGGCCACCGAGCTGGCTGCCCGCATCGGGGTCGGGGCGGCGGCCCGGGAGGTCACCACCATCGGGGGCAACACCCCGCAGTGGCTGGTCAGCCGGGCCGCCACCGACATCGCGGCGGGCTCCCTGTCGGCCACCGTGATCGCCGGGGCCGAGGCCATCCGGTCGTCCCGGGCCCGGCGAGCCGCCGGGTTGCCACGCCACCCCGGCAGGGAGGGGCTCCCCCCCGATGCGGTGGTGGGCGACGACCTCCCCGGGGTCGGCCCGGCGGAGTCGGCCATCGGGCTCATGGCGCCGGTGCACGTCTACCCTCTGTTCGAGAGCGTGGTGGCGGCTCGCGCCGGTCATGACGCCGTCACCCACCGCCGGGCCATGGGTGAGTTGTTGGCCCCGTTCACCACGATGGCCGAGGCCAACCCCTTCGCGTGGTTCCCCGAGGCCAGGACGGCCGCGGCCATCGCCACCCCGACGCCGGACAACCGCATCGTGTGCGAGCCCTACACCAAGCGCATGACGGCGTTCCTCGGATCGGACCAGGGAGCGGCCCTCGTCGTGTGCTCGCTGGCCGCCGCCCGGCGGGCCGGGGTGGCCGAGCGGGCCGTCTTCATCTGGTCCGGCGCCGAAGCCGTCGACGTCCGGTTCCCGGTGGCCCGCCCCGACCCCGGCCGTTCCCCGGCCATCGCCGCCGCCGGTCGGGCCGTCCTCGCCTCCGCCTCGGCTGCCGCCGGCGGGGGGGCGGCTGTCGGGATCGACGACATCGAGGTCCTCGACATCTACTCGTGCTTCCCGTCCGCCATCGAGCTGGCCACCGACGCGCTCGGGATGGCGCCGGGCGACTCCCGTGGGCTCACGGTCACCGGCGGCCTCCCCTACTTCGGCGGCCCCGGCAACAACTACACCACGCACGGGATCGCGGCGGTGACCGAAGCGCTCCGGGGCTCGTCCGACCGGTCCGCGACCCGGGGGTCACCGGTCAGGTTGGGCCTGGCCACCGGGCTGGGCTGGTTCATCACCAAGCACGCCCTCGGCGTGTACGGATCCGCGCCCCCTCCCGGGGGATTCCGTCGCGGTGACACCGCCGCCGACCAGTCGCGGATCGACGCTTCCGCCGTCCCCGTGGCCCTGGAGGTCGATTCCCCGAGCCCGGCCACGGTGATCGCGGCCACGGTGATCCGCGACGGCGAAGGCACCCCGACCGGAGCCCCCCTGCTGGCCCGACTGCCCGACGGCCGCCACATGGCCGTGGCCCCGGCCGATGACGAGGTCATCGAGGCCGTGGGCCACCTGGACGTCGCGGGCTTCGTCGGGGCGCCGATTGTCGTCCAGGGCGGCGCCGCGCGCTACCGTCTGGCCACGACCTGAGACCACCGAGGGAGACCGCCGTGTCTGAAGTGCTTCGCGAACGCAGGGGCCACATCGAGATCCTCACCATCAACCGACCCGAGGCCCGCAACGCCATCAACGGTGCCGTCTCCCGGGGATTCGCCGCCGCCTTCGACGAGCTCGAGACGGACGACGACTGCTGGGTGGTCATCGTGACCGGAAGCGGTGACAAGGCGTTCAGCGCGGGCATGGACCTCAAGGCCTTCACCGCCGGGGAGGGCGGCGACATCATGGGGGCCAAGGGCGGCTTCGGCGGCATCGCCCAGCGCCAATTCGCCAAGCCGATCATCGCCGCCGTCAACGGGTCCGCCCTGGCGGGCGGATGCGAAATCATGCTCTCGTGCGACCTGGTGGTGGCCGTCGAAGGGGCCAAGTTCGGCATCCCCGAGGTCAAGCGGGGCCTCATCGCCGGGGCCGGCGCCCTCATCCGCCTGCCCAAGCGGATCCCGCCCGCCATTGCCCTCGAACTGGCGCTCACCGGTGAGCCGATCGACGCCCGGCGGGCCCTCGAGCTCGGTCTCATCAACCGGGTCGTTCCGGCGGACAGGTTGATGGAAGAGTCGCTGGCCCTGGCCGACACCATCGCCGAAAATGCTCCGCTGGCCGTGCGGGTGTCCAAGCGCCTGATGAAGCAGGCCGGCGAGGTTCCCGATGCCGAGGGGTGGGCGCTCAACAACGCCGCCGTTCCCGAGGTGTTCGGATCGGCCGACGCCATGGAGGGCCCGATCGCCTTCGCCGAGAAGCGCAAGCCCAACTGGTCGGGCAAGTAGCTGACGTCTTCTGACCGGACGCACCCACGTCCTCGACCACACCGGTGACCATCGTCCATGCAGGCATTGTCCATGCAGCCGGTGTCCATGCAGCCGGTGTCCATGCAGCCGGTGTCTACGCGGTCGGCAACGGGCCGTCGCTGGCCGGAGCCCTCGGCGGCTTCCGGCTGATCCTGCACGTACTGGCCGCCACCATCTGGGTGGGCGGGCAGTTCACCGTGGCCGGGCTCCTTCCGACCCTCAGGACCCTGGGAGAGGACGCACCGAAGACGGTGGCCGGGGCCCTCGCCCGCCTCCTGTGGCCGGCCTATGCCGTCCTGGTGGTGACGGGTCTGTGGAACATCGGGGCCCTGGCGGTGGGCCAGGCCTCATCGGCCTGGAAGGCCGTGCTGATGGTCAAGATCGCCGTCGTGGTCGTGGCCGGGGTGGCCGTCTTCCTCCATCAACGGTCCCCCACCAGGCGGGGAACGGCGGTCTGGGGTGCCATCGGCGCAGTGGCCTCGGTGGCGGCCCTGTGCCTCGGGGTGTTCCTGGCCGGCTGAGGCGGCCATCCATTCCGGATGCGGCGTCGAATAGGTGGGGACCTGCGCAGCGAGACGGGTTGGACAGGTCTAACCTGGTGACCGCAGTCAACAAAGGAGACACCACCGTGCACTTCGGCCCCTCAGCAGAGATCTTTGGCGTTGATGGCATCATCATCCTGGTCGTGGTGGTCCTGGTCCTGTTCGGTTCCACCCAGATCCCCAAGCTGGCCCGCTCGCTGGGCTCGGCCCAGAAGGAATTCAAGAAGGGCATCGAGGAAGGCTCTGCGGAGGACGGCCAAGGCAAGAACGCAATGGTCGAGGCCGCACCTCCGGCGGCGGTGACCCCACCGGCGCCTGCGGCTCCGCCCGTCGTCCAAGCACCTCCCCCTGCCGAAGGAATCCCGGGCCCATCCTCCTAGCCGTTCCTCCTCCGCACCCGTGAGTGGCGGGATCCGGCGTGGGCCGCTCGCCCTGTGGCGACAGGCAAACGCCCGACCGAAGTGGCTCCCCTTCTGGGTGTTGCAGGCCATCGAGGTGGCGGTGGCGGTGATCTTCGTCGACGTTTCGGCCCACGTCGCCCGGGGTGGTCTGCTGGTTGCCGCCGCCATCGTCTTCGCCGGCTTGGCCCTGACCGCCCAGGGACCATTGGGTCTCTTGCGGATCTGCGGACAGCGACTGCACCTGGTCCTGATCACGGTGACGGGTGCCGTCGTGGCCCTCGCCCCGGTGATCCCCGCCCTGCGCCCCGACATCGAGGGCATCATCGTCATCGAGTTCGGCGCCATCGGGCTGATCCGCCTGGCCACCTTCACCCGGTCCGCCGACGCCGGTCGAGTGGTCTCCGAACGCACGGGGTCCCCGGTGATCGATGTCCGGGCCACCGTGGTGGCGCCGGCGAATCCACGGGGCGCCCGGGCCCGCCCCACCGGGCCGACCTCCACGGGCGGCGCCGCACGTTGGGTGGGCCGCACCGCCGCGGTGGTGGCGGAGTCGGGGAAGCGGGTGGCAGCCAAGCACCGGCCCGCGGCCGAGGCCCGGGTCAAGCAGTCCATCCGAAGCGCGGGCAGGATCGCCGGGCGAGTGACCTCGTCGTCGCCGGCGAACCCCCCGCCCCCACCCGAATAGCGCGGTTCGGAGGCAGCGGATGGACGCCTCGGACGACGTGCTGGCCATTGCCGAGCGGCTCTGGCGGGGCGAGGTCTCCACCTCCGAGATCCACCCGCTGCGGCCGTCCCCTGGTCTGGCCGAGGTCGCCGACGGTGTGGCGTTCGTCCCCTCGTTCGCCAATGTGTCCGCGGTGAGCACGGACGACGGGCTCATGCTGGTGGATACCGGCAGCGCCCTCATGGCCACCGATGTCCACCACATACTCCGCCGCTGGTCGCCGGGCCGGCTCAATACGGCGGTCTACTCCCACGGTCACATCGACCACGTCTTCGGCGTGCCGGTGTGGGCGGCGGAGTCGGAGGCGGCCGGCTGGCCCGAACCCGTGGTCGTGGCGCACGAGGCGCTGCCCGCACGCTTCGACCGTTACATCCTCACGGCCGGCTACAACGGCATCATCAACCGGCGGCAGTTCAACATCGAGTCGTTGCAATGGCCCACCGAGTACCGCTACCCGGACCGCACCTACCGCGACCGCCTCGATCTCACCGTCGGGGGCACGAGCGCCGAGTTGCACCACGCCAAGGGCGAGACCGACGACCACACCTGGACCTGGTTCCCCCACGCCCGGGTGCTGTGCTGCGGCGACCTGTTCATCTGGGCGTCGCCCAACGCCGGCAACCCCCAGAAGGTCCAGCGCTACCCGCTCGAATGGGCCGACGCCCTCCGTCGGATGCTGGCCCTGTTCGATTCGCCCGGAGGCGGGCCCGAGGTCCTGCTGCCCGGCCACGGCTACCCGGTGATCGGTGGGGACCGGGTGCGCCGGGCCCTGAGCGACACGGCGGAGCTCCTCGAGTCGCTGGTGGAGCAGACCTTGGCCCTCATGAACGGCGGGGCCCGACTCGACGAGGTCATCCACACGGTCAAGCCGCCGGACCGGCTCATGGAGCGCCCCTACCTGCGGCCCGTCTACGACGAGCCCGAGTTCATCGTCCGGACGGTGTGGCGCCTCTACGGAGGGTGGTGGGACGGCAACCCCGCCACGCTCAAGCCGGCACCGGAGCGGACGCTGGCCCTCGAGCTGGCCGACCTGGCCGGAGGGGCGGCGGCCCTGGCCGACCGGGCCCTGGCCCTCATCGACGCAGGCGGTGACGGGGCCGGCGATTCGGGCCCCGGCCGGAGCGGCACCGATGACGCCCTGCGCTTGGCCGGGCACCTGGCCGAGCTGGCCTGGCTGGCCGCCCCGGACGACCCCGGAATCCGAACGGCGCGGCAGACCGTGTTCTCCCGGCGTGCCGACGCCGCCTCGTCGACCATGGCCCACGGGGTGTTCTCGTGGGCCGCGCGCGAGTCCGGGGACGGGGGCCAGGGCGGGACTTCCTGAACCGGGCGGGGGCCCCTCCTGACCACCCCGCTGAACAGGGCATTCGTTGCCGGCCACCAGCGCCGGGTCTGAACTACTAATTGTGGTCCCGTGCCCACTAGTGTCATCGCCGTGAAAGGCATCACAACCGGTTTCCGACGCGCTCCCCGGGGTCATGACCGGCCGGGACCGGGGACCCCGTCGGTACCGGGTGCGCCGATCCGGTCCTCGCGTCGCCGCCTGCCCCGGTGGGCCGCCCTGGCGGCCATCGGCACGCCCCTGATGCTGTCGGGATGCAACTTCTACCCGACCTACGGCGCCAGCCGCGGCGCCACCAAGCAGGGCCAGGACACCTTCAAGCTCTACTCGGGCATGATGACCACCGGCATCATCGTCGGCGGCCTGGTCGGGCTCCTGATCCTCTGGACCCTGATCCGTTACCGCCGGCGCTCCGACGAGATGCCCCGCCAGTTCCACGAGAGCATCCCCATCGAGGTGCTCTACACGGCCATCCCCATCCTCATCGTGGCGGTGCTGTTCCTCTACACCGTGCTCACCGAGAACAACGTGGACGCCACCGTTCC
>DASZGT010000046.1:0-21005 GCA_035938575.1 Acidimicrobiales bacterium | reverse complement strand
TGCGACGACGGGCCGGGCCGAGGAGGACGAGCTCCGAAGGCAGGCTCGCGCTGCGCTCGGAATCGCCGACGGCCCACGCCTCGTGCTGCAGCCGACCCGGGCCATCCCCCGAAAGAACGTCGGGGGCGGCATACGGGTGGCGACCGCCTTGGGCGCCACGTTCTGGCTCCTGGGGCCGGCCGAGGACGGCTTCGGGCCTCAGCTGGCGGACCTGGTGGGTGCCGCCCGCTGCCCCGTCATCCTCGGCACCCCCGAGGGCGCGCCCGACGTCGAGATCGAGGCCGCCTACCGAGCCTGCGACGTCGTCGCCCTGCCGTCGACCTGGGAGGGGTTCGGCAACCCGTCCATCGAATCGGTGGTCCATCGCCGCCCTCTGGCCATCGGGCCCTACCCGGTGGCCGAAGAACTGGCGGCCTTCGGCTTCGAGTGGTTCTCCCTGACCGAGATGGACCAGCTCCGAGCGTGGCTGGACGCTCCGGATCGCGGTCTGCTCGAGCGCAACGTGGCGGTGGCCTCCGCCCACTTCTCCCTCGATGACCTCCCCGAGAGGATCACCTCGGTGTTGCCCGAGCTGTAGGGCCGCCAAGGCGGAGGCCCGCTTCCCCCGGCGGACCGTTCCGGACCCCCGAGTACCATGACCGCCATGAACGGTGGACCAGCCACGGAGCCCGGCGACGGGAGCCGGTCCGGTGGTGGCGCCTCGGTCCCGGCGGGTCGCCGGCTCACCGCAGATGCGCGGCGACGACAGCTCTTCGAGGTGGCCCTCTCGCTGTTCGCCGAGCACGGCTACGCCTCCACCACCATGGACGACATCGCCGAGGCCGCCGGGGTGACCAAGCCGCTCGTGTACCAGCATTTCGAGTCCAAACGGGCCCTGTACCTCGAGCTCATGGACGTGTTCTCGAAGGAGCTGGTGACAAGGATCGTCAAGGCCACCGCCAACGCCGAGGGCCCCCGGCAGCAGGTCGAGCTCGGGTTCGCCGCCTACTTCGAGTTGATGGTGGCCAACGAGCGGGCCTTTCGGCTCCTGTACGGCCGGGATGCGCCCGACGACCCCGAACTGGGCGCTGCCCTG
Organism: Acidimicrobiales bacterium; assembly: GCA_035938575.1. GTDB lineage: Bacteria > Actinomycetota > Acidimicrobiia > Acidimicrobiales > RAAP-2 > Bog-756. Next base: position 19,930 of record DASZGT010000046.1, on the reverse strand, counting down.
CGTAGGGTCGAGGAAACCATCGCCCAGGCCATCGATCCGCTCATCGACGCCGGTCTCGACCCTGCCCACCGCCTCCTCCTGGCCCACGCGGTGGTGGGGATGGCGGAGGGTGCCAGTCGCCATTGGCTGGACGCCAGGCGGGACCAGGGTGCGTCCGCTGACGGCGCCGCCGATGGAGGGCGGGCCGGCCAGGCCGTGGACCCGGAGGACGGGGCCCAGCTGGCCGCCCGTCTGGCCGACTTCGCCTGGGCCGGGCTCCGCCAGGTACACCGGATCTGACTCCCGGTCCGTCACCAACACCGAAGAGGCCGACCGAGCGCCGCCGGCCTCGAGGGATGGCGGTCAGGCGCGGACGGGGCCGGCCACGACCGGCTGGTTGCTGCTCTGCACCACGCCGCCGGAATGCTCAGCGGTGATGGCAAAGGCGCTGACCGCCGCGCCACCGGCCACGCTGAAGGCCGCCACGGTCGGGCGCGCCCCCAGCAGTCCCAGTGAGACGGTCTTCTCACCGACCACACCCCAGAGCTGGTAGGTCTGGTCGATCGGCAATCGCGACAGCTGGCCGGCCTGGACGAATCCGGTGCCGGATTTGGTCAGGACCACCGTGACATCGACCGGGTTGCCCGTCGACGGGTGGGCGGTCAGGTGGACCCGCTTGGTCGACGGCGCGTTGAGAGCAGCCTGCTCGGCGCCGGACAGCGGAGCTTGCAAGGCCGCAGCCTGGCGATCCAGGTGGTGGACCTGGACCCCGAGCAGCACGGCGACGACGGCCGCAGCCCCGGCCACCGCACTCGCGGTCCACGCCACCCAACGACCCCTCCGGCGGTCCTGGGTGAGGGGGACCACCTTCGATGCATCGTCCGCGGCGCCATCGACCGCGCCCGCACCAGAGGCGGCGGGTTCCCGTCCGCCCATCTGGTCGTCGGTCCGATCGGCGCCCGTCTCGAGGCGGGCCGACAGCCGTTCCCACGACGGTGGTGTCGACCCGTCGAGCTGACTGGCGATGCCGTCCCACAGCGTCGCCGGCGAGGCCCCGCCGGAGTTGGCCAACAGGCCGGCGACCTCATGGTGCTGGGCCACCTCGGTGGAACACCTGAGGCAGCCCTCGAGATGGTGTTCGACCATCGCGGCCGTCTCCGCATCGACGGCGTCCAGCGCATAGGCGCCGAGGAGATCCTGGATCTCGTCATGACTGGGCTCGGGTATCGACGCGTTCACAAATCTGCTCCCGCCGGCTGCACGCCTCGCTCCGCCAGATTCACGCGGAGACGACCCAGACCGGACCTGATCCGACTCTTGATGGTACCTTCCGGCTGGTTGAGCATCTCCGCCACCACCCGATAGGTGTGGCCGCCGAAGTACGCCAGCTCGATCGGCTGGCGCAGCTCGACCGGGAGCTCGGCCAGAGCCTCCTTGACCTGGTCGGCAATGGCCATGTCCCACACCTCGTGGTCGATGTCGTAGCCGGCGGTGGCCGTTGCGTAGGACGTGCGCTCCTCCCGTCGGCGCCGAGCCACCTCGGACCGTACGAAGTCGACTGACTTCCCGTGGGTGCGTGCCAGCAGGAAGGAACGGAGCGTCCCCCGTTGCGCGTCGAACTTCTCCGGGTGTTTCCAGAGATCGAGGAAGACCTCCTGGGTGATCTCCTCAGCCGACGGATCGCTCTGCAGAATTCGCCGCGACAGGGCGTGCACGGCGCCTCCGTGACGTCGGTAGACCTCGGCCAGGGCGGGCTGATGCCAACGACCCACAGCGACCACCAAGTTGGCGTCGCTGGCCTGATCGACATCGATCACAACCCTGTCTTCGACACCGTCGCCCATGTGGATGACCCCAATCTAGATGTAGTACCCACGCCGCCGCCGCGCTGTACGGCGCCGGCACATCCGGGTTGGGTCCTCCTCCGAACACCTGGCGATGACATCCACAGCCCACCCGACCGGCATCGCCGACGGTGGAGGTGGCGGCCAGCATCCAGCCGGTCGAGATGCAGCATGCGGCGATCCTCCGCCTCGTGAAACGCTCATCTGGGGGACGGCCGGCGACGAATACAACACATGAGCTTCGACATCGGCACCTACCAATCGCTCTCGGCCAAGCTCGAAGTCGGGGACCTCGATTTCGACGCCTTCCGGGATCAGCCTCTCGACCCGAAAGCGCTGCGCTGCCTGCGCTACATGCACGATGTCGAGAACCACACCGTCTGCTACCTGCGCGACGTCCTGGTGACCCGGGCCCACCGGGACCCGGAAGTCACCTCGTTCCTCACCATGTGGAACTACGAAGAGTTCTGGCACGGCGACGCCATCGCCAGGATCTTGGACGCCCACGATGAACAGGCGGGCACGGGCCGGATCGCCGCCCTGCGGCAACGCCTGCCCAAGCGCGACGCGTGGCGACCGCTCACCTTCCAGTTGGCCTCGGCCATCACTCCTCACCTCACTGCGGTGCACATGACGTGGGGAGCGGTCAACGAGTGGACGACGCAAGCCGGGTACGCCCGTCTGGCCAAGCTGGCCGGCCACCCCACGCTCTCCGAACTGCTCCGTCGCATCATGAAGCAGGAGGGCCGACACATCGATTTCTACGCCACGCAGGCCAAGGGCCGACTGGCTGACAGCCCGGCTGCGCAGCGGTTGACCCGATGGGCGCTGCGGCGCTTCTGGGCGCCGGTGGGCAGCGGCGTGGTGCCCGAGCCCGAGGTCGACTTCCTCCGTACCTATCTCTTCGGCGACGATGACGGGCGGGCCATGGCCGACCGGATCGACCGGCGGGTCGATCGGCTTCCCGGTCTCGAGGGCCTCAACCTGTTGCGGGGAGCGGTGGCCATCGCCGCCTGAGCCAACCCGTTCGACGACCGGTCACGGACACCAAATCCCGATTGAGCCGGTAAACTATGTAGGTGTTCAGCTTCCCGAATCCGGTGAATGAGTATGCGGCCAGGACGGTCGCAACCGGGGTCGTGCTCATGTGCGCGGCGGCACTGGCGTTCCGTCAACCGTGGGTCCTCATCCCGCTGGCGTACGGATTCTGGGCGCGGGTCCTGACGGGGCCGACCCTCAGTCCCCTGGGCCAGTTGGCCACCCGGGTCGTCGCCCCTCGGTTGCCCGGCGAGCCCCGCCTCGTCCCCGGTCCCCCCAAACGGTTCGCTCAAGCCATTGGCGTGGCTTTCTCGACGTCCGCCCTGGTGCTCTGGTACGGGTTCGGGCTCGGCACTGCCACCTGGGTGGTCACAGCCATGCTGGGCGCCGCCGCCCTCCTCGAAGCCGCGTTCGGCCTGTGCCTCGGATGCCTGGCGTTCGGAGCCCTCATGAGGGCCGGCCTGATCCCCGAGGAGGTCTGCGTGGCCTGTGCGGACGTCTCCCTGCGGCATCCCCAGCTGTCCCCCACCCCTCCGCGCTGAGGGTGGTCTCCGCCGCTCAGCGCAGACGGGGGCCGAGCTCGGTACAGAGGTCGGCCAGCTCCTTGGCGCAGCTCACATAGACCTCGTCCTCGCCGCCGGCCGGGTCCTCCACGTCCTCCCAGGCCTCGATGGGCAGGGCGCCGAGGTCGAGGGCGTGGACCCGGTCGACCAGTGGTGCCGGGCCGTCGGACAGGTCGCGGCACAGTCGCTTGATGGATGCGGTCTTCGACGCCGCCTCGGGGTGCATCCGCCTGATGTAGTCGACATGCTCGCCCGCCATGGCCAGGATCAGATCGGCCTCCAAGACGTCGCGGTCGGTGAGTTGGTGGCTGCGATGGCCGTCGGCACGATACCCGACCGAGGCCAGTGCCTCCCTGGTCCTCCGGCTCATCGGCTGTCCCTCCACCACGTGGGTTCCCGCCGTCACGATCCGCACCGGTGCGGTGGCCAGCATGGCCCCGACCATCACCGATCGGGCGGCGTTGCCGGTGCACAGGGTCAGGACCGTCGGGGTGCGGTCCTCAGCGGGCAACGATCGCCCCGTTCGACCCCGGTGTCCTCCTCGGCATGGCGGCCACGGTACAGGACGCCGGCCCGAGCCGGACGCAGGGGCCGGTCAGGAGAGCGTCACGATGGTACGGCCCACCGTCTCCCGGTTGGCCATGGCGGCCATGGCCTCGGGAAGCCGGTCGAACCCCACCACGCTGCCCACGACCGGTCGGACCAACTGTTGCTCGACCAACGACACGATCTCCCCCATGATGGTTGCGCCGAGCTCGGACGGCGGGAAGTTCCATCCCATCGACGTCTTCACCAACGCCGACATCTCCTCGGTGGCGTAGGCCAGGAGCACGCCGCAGAGCTTGAAATTGCCCAGGGCCACCCGGCGGGGAACGACGAACGGTTCGTCGGCGACCACCTTGTTGGAGGCGAACCCCATCATGAGGTATTGGCCGTTGTACGCCGTGCACTTCATGGAGTCCTCCATGACCGCCTCACCGACGTTGTCGAAGACGACGTCCACGCCGCGGTTTCCCGTTTCCGCCATGACCACGGCGCCGAAGTCCGCCTCGCGGTAGTTGATGGCGTGATCGGCCCCCAGCTCGCGACAGAACTGGGCCTTGGCGTCGGTGCCGGCCGTGGCGAAGACCCGAGCGCCGCTATGATGGGCCAACTGGATTGCGGCCGAACCCGCCCCGCCCGCCCCCGCATGGATGAGCACGGACTGACCGGCACGGAGGCCGGCACGATCGATCAGTCCGAGCCACGCCAGGTGAAAGGGGAAGTAGAGGGCGGCGGCACCGGGGAGCGGGATCGACTCCGGCATGTCGAATGTACCCGCGGCAGGGCAGACGGCGTATTCGGCGAAGCCACCGTAGGCCCCCTTGGTGGTGGCCACCACCCGTCGTCCCAGGAGGTGCTCGGTGCCCGCTCCGCAGGCGTCGACGACGCCCATGACCTCCATCCCGGGACTGTACGGAAGCTCGGGGCGAACCATCATGTTCCCCCCCGTGATCCGCTCCAGGTCATTGAGATTGAGCGGAATGGCCTGCGCCCGCACCCTCACCTCGCCGGCCTCTGGCGCCGGCACAGGGACGGTATCAAGTCGCAGCACTTCGACGGGTGCGCCGTACTGGTGCGTGCGCCACGCTCGCATGGTGGCCGGGGCAAGATCCATGGTGTTCACCTCGGGGGCAAATGGACGGCTATTCGGGCGGGAGGTCGAAGTAGTCGATGTACTCGCGGAACTCCGACCGGACACGTTCGGGCACCACGCCGAACTCATGGGGTGCATACCGGTGGATTCCGTGTTTGCCCGGAGGGTTGTCGCCAATGAAGGCCCGCATTCGCTGCGCCGCACGTTCGCTCATGGGAATATCGAAGGCGTCGTAGATGGCGGCGACCGAGGCGAACTGGTCACGGATGAAGTCGGAGAAGAACATGTCGTAGAAGATCGCATCCGGGTAGGACTGCGCCTGACGGACGCGGAGTCCCCGGGTGAGGATCTTGCACAGGCGCGCCGTCCAATCGGTCGCCACCTCCTCCGGATCGACGGTGTCGCTACCCATCGACCGCACCAACGATGTCAGGCTGGCGTAGGACGTCATCGACTTCACTGGGTCACGATGGGTGAACACGATCCTGGCGTCCGGGTACCGCGCCAGGAGGGAGTCCAGCCCCCAGAGGTGTGCGCCCGTCTTGAGCACCCAGCGATCCCGGTGATTGTGCCACTGGAGGTGCTGGAGCTGCCCGTGGTGGAAGGCATAGACGTGGGACCAATCGGCGTCGTCATCCACCCAGTCCTCGTAGGTCGGCACTCGGAACTGATTGTGGAACAGCGGCGTGCACATGGCCTCGCCCATCATGGTGACGCACTCCTGAGTGAGCTCGGCCCCCATCGGATGCATCGCCTTGAAGGCGGGGATCTGCAATTCCACCGACGGGAAGGTGGCCGCACACGCCACGATGCGGGGATCGGTTTGGAAGGTCGCCGCCTCGGGCGGGGGCGAAGGGAACATGGCCTCCCAGGTGAGCGGGGCCCGGTTGGAGGGGTCCTGCGCCAGGATGTCGTGCAGGATGGTGGTGCCGGTGCGGGGCATCCCGATGATGAACACGGGCTTCACGATCCGCTCATCGGCGATGCCCGGGAAGCGCTTCCGGTCGTTGACGTAGTTGAGCCGGTTGGTGGTGTGACCGACCATCCGCTCGCGGGCGATCATGCGCCCGATGGCGTTGAGTCGCCCGTCGCTCTCGAGCGAGTCGACGGCCAGCTGCAGCGGGTCGATGAAGGGGCCCGGCCCGAAGTCGCTGGCACCGCCGGCGCGCTCGGAGGCCTCGCGGACGATGGAATCGAGCTCGAGGCTGGCCCCGGCGTCAGTCATGTCGCCAGTATGGCGTAGAGCCGGCCGGCGGTCTGGGGGCTCGCCCCGGCGAGCGTCCGGACAGCTACTGGATGTGGACGCCCGAGATGGCCCGGCTGATGATCAGCCGTTGAATCTCCGACGTGCCCTCGAAGATGGTGTAGATCTTCGAGTCGCGGTGCCAACGCTCGACGGGGTGCTCGCGGATATAGCCGTAGCCGCCCATGATCTGGATCGCCTCCTCGGTCACGTAGACCGCGGTCTCGCCGGCATACAGCTTGGACATCGAGCCTTCGCCCGAGGTGAACTCCTTGCCGTTGCGCCCCATCCACGACGCCCGCCAGATCAAAAGGCGTGATGCATCGATGCGAGTCTTCATGTCGGCCAATTTGAAGGCGATGGCCTGGTTTTCGATGATGGCCCGACCGAAGGCCTTGCGCTCCTTGGCGTAGTCGAGCGAGTACTCGTAGGCGGCTCGGGCAATGCCCAGCGCCTGGGCGCCGACCGTCGGCCGGGACGCCTCGAAGGTCTTCATGGCCGCTTGGCTGGTGGACCGCTTTCCCTCCCGGGCCCGCGCCAACTTCTCGTCGAGCTTGTCCTTGCCGCCGAGGAGACAGTGCCCCGGAATCCGCACCTCGTCGAGGACCACCTCAGCGGTGTGGGAGGCGCGGATGCCCATCTTCTTGAATTTCTGGCCCTGGGAGAGTCCCGGGGTGTTGGGAGGCACGATGAAACTGGCCTGGCCCCTCGAACCGAGGGCAGGATCAACCGAGGCCACCACCACGTGGATGTCGGCGATGCCGCCGTTGGTGATCCAGGTCTTCGTGCCGTTGAGGACCCACTCGTCCTTGGCCTGGTCGTAGACCGCTGTGGTTCGCAGGGACGAGACGTCCGAGCCGGCATCCGCCTCGGAGACGGCGAAGGCCGCCATTTGGATCTTCTCCGGGGTCCCGAAGCACTGCGGGCCCCACTCCAGCAGCTGCTCGGGCGTCCCGTTGCTGGCGATGCCGGCCAGGCCGAGCGTGCTCCCGAAGATGGCCAGGGCGATGCCCGCGTCACCCCAGGCCATCTCCTCGTTGGCGATGGGCATCAGCAGGCCACTCTCGTCGAAGAACGCCTGGCTGATGAAGTCGAAGGAGTAGAGGCCGATCTTTGCCGCCTCCTGGATGATCGGCCAGGGGGTCTCCTCCCGCTCGTCCCACTCGTGGCCCGCGGGGCGGATGACGTTCTCGGCGAAGTCGTGCACCCACTTCTGTATTTGCAGTTGGTCCTCGTCGAGGTCCAAAGAGAATTCAGGCATGATGCATCGCTCCGTTCCGGCCTGTTCCGGCCCCCCACCTCCTGTCGGCGATCGGCTGCAGCCCGTCGGGCTCCCCGGCTGAGCCGCCCACCGGCCCGAAGGACCGTGGACTCTTCTTAGTTACTCAATAGTAACCTAAAGTCGGGCACGGTGCACGCATGCCGCCACGGAGCTGGTGGCCCGGGATCCGGCCCGGGGGGCGCGGGCCGTCGCCGAGTCAAATGGACTTGGCGGCGGAATGGGCCGGATGCAGGGGCGACTGCCACCGGACGGCGCCATCCGGCGCTCGACCTGGCCGAAAACCAGGCCAGGGGTGGGTCGCCTCAGCGGCGGCCGAGGTTAGGCAGGCTGGGCCAGGCGGACATCCACCGCCTGGAGGCCCTTGGGCCCTTCCTGAACGTCGAACTCAACCGCCTGACCCTCCTCGAGTGAGCGGAATCCGTTCATCTGGATGGCGGTGTGGTGCACGAAGACATCAGCTCCGCCGTCCGGTTGTGAAATGAAGCCGAAGCCCTTTTCAGCGTTGAACCACTTGACTGTTCCGGAAGCCACGGTGGCGTTCCCCTTTCCTCCACACGCGTCGTGCCCAGACAGCCATCGACGGATGACCGGTCGGATCCTCCCGCCCGCGAGCGGGCGTCCGACCACCAACCGAAGGGGACTCCCTGAGAAGGAAAACGCTAGCAGCCCTCCGCGCAGAATCAACCCCCGAACCATCCTCCAGGAAGGTGTTCACACGGCGTTCATTGACGGCGGATCCGGGTCCCCTCGGGGCCGTCTTCGGCCAGCCAGCCGGCATCCTCCAGCTCGGCGCGCAAGGCATCGGCGCGAGCCCAGTCGCCCGCCGCCCGGGCCTCGTCGCGCTCGACCACCTTGGCCCGGACGGCCGGGTCCTCTTCGTCGCCGGAGCCGGCCCGGAGCGGGAGCCCGAGGGCGGCACAGAGCAGCGCCACCGTCTGCGCTTTCCGGTTGGCACCTGTTTCATCGCCGGCGTCGGCGGCGCCGTTGGCCTCCCGCACCAGATCGAACACCGAGGCCAGGGCGCCCGGCGTGTCGAGATCGTCGTCCATCCTGTGGCGGAACCGGGTGACCGCCTCTGCCTCGATCCCCGCATCCACCGGGCCCGGGTCGACCACGGGCCCGGAGGTCAGGAGGTCTCCCAACCCGAACCGGCGGGCCATCTCGTCGAGGCGGGCCAGGCCGGCCTCGGCGTCGCGGACGGTGTCCGGTGTCACCTCGATGGGCCGCCGGTAGTGGGACCGGAGCACCAGCAGACGGTAGGAGCGTGCATCGCTGCGATCCAACAGCTCGGCGAGGGTGGTGAAATTGCCCAGCGACTTGGACATCTTCTCGCCGTCCATGGTGACCCAGCCGTTGTGCATCCAGTGCCGGGCGAATTCCCTGCCGTCCGCCACCGCCTGGGCCCGCTCGTTCTCGTGGTGCGGAAAGATCAGGTCCAGTCCCCCTCCGTGGAGGTCGAACCCGTCACCGAGGAGGTCGAGGGACATCACCACGCACTCGGTGTGCCAACCGGGACGGCCCGGCCCCCAGGGGGACTCCCAAGTCGGCTCGCCGGGCTTGGCCTTCTTCCACAGGACGAAGTCGAGCGGCGACCGCTTCTCCTCGTCGGCCTCCACCCGGGCGCCGGCACGAAGCGAGTCCAGGGGCTGGTGGGCGAGCAGCCCGTAGCCCGGCACGTCGAGCACCGACAGGTAGACGCCGTCGCCGGTCTCGTAGGCCACCCCGCGAGCCATCAGATCCGAGACCAGGTCCACCATCCGGTCCACATAGGCGGTGGCGTGGGGGGTCTCGTCCGGGCGCAGCACTCCCAGGGTGTCGATCATCTCCCACCAGCGTGCCTCGTTGGCCGCGGTGAACTGATCGATGGGGACACCCGCGGCCGCGGCACCGTCGATGATCCTGTCCTCGATGTCGGTGATATTGGAGACGTAGGTGACGTCGAGCCCGGTGAAGAGCAGGTACCGGCGGAGCACGTCGAAGACGAGCGCCATCCGTCCGTGGCCCAGATGGGCCTGACCGTCCACTGTCAGGCCGCACACGTACATGGACACCCTCCCGGGATCCCGCAGGCGGAGTGCCGCCACCTCGCCGATAGCGGTGTCGTGGAGCCGGAGCACGCAGGGTACGGTAACCCGATCATGACAACGGACGCGACGGGATCGACGGGCCGGGAGGTCCGGGCGGCGGGAATCCCGGAGAAGCCCGGACTGGAGGGCCTCGAGGCCACCTGGTCGGCGCGTTGGGAGGAGGACGGCACCTACGCCTTCGACCGGTCGGCCGATCGCGGCCGAGTCTTCTCCATCGACACCCCCCCGCCCACGGTTTCGGGATCCCTCCACATCGGCCACGTCTTCTCCTTCACCCACACCGACGCCGTGGCCCGATTCCACCGCATGCGAGGGCGGGCGGTCTTCTACCCAATGGGGTGGGATGACAACGGGCTCGCCACCGAGCGCCGGGTCCAGAACTACTTCGGCGTCCGGTGCGACCCCGGCCTCCCGTTCGACCCGGACTTCGTGGCACCCGTTGAGCCACCCGACGACCCCATCTCCATCTCGCGGCCCAGCTTCGTGGCCCTGTGCCAACAGCTCACGGTCGAGGATGAGCAGATCTTCGAGCAGCTGTGGCGGACACTCGGACTGTCGGTGGACTGGTCCCTGGCCTACACCACCGTCTCCGAGCGGGCCCGGCGGGTCTCCCAGCGCGGCTTCCTCCGACTGGCTCATCGGGGCCAGGCGGTGCAGCGAACGGCTCCGACCCTGTGGGACGTCGACTTCCGCACTGCGGTGTCCCAGGCCGAGCTCGAGGACCGCGAGCGCCCGGGCGCCTATCACCGGATCAGGTTCGCCCGCGTCGGTGTCGACGGGGCCGTCGAAGTCGAGACGACCCGGCCTGAGCTTCTCCCCGCCTGCGTGGCCCTGGTGGCCCACCCGGACGACGCCCGCTACCGTCCTCTCTTCGGCACCGAGGTGCTCACCCCCCTGTTCGGCGTGCGGGTGCCGGTCCTGGCGCACGAGTTGGCCGATCCCGAGAAGGGATCGGGAATTGCCATGATCTGCACGTTCGGCGACACCACCGACGTGGTGTGGTGGCGCGAGCTCTCCCTGCCCACCCGGGCCATCGTCGGGCGGGACGGCCGGCTGCTGCCGGTGGCGTGGGGCACCGCGGGGTGGGAGTCGGACACCCCCGACGCGGCGAGCGCCAACTACGAGCAGCTGGCCGGCCGCACGGTGAAGCAGGCCCAGGCCCGCATCGTCGACGAGCTGGCCGGATCCGGGGCGCTGATCGGTGAACCCAGCCCGATCACGCACCCGGTCAAGTTCTACGAGAAGGGCGAGCGGCCCCTCGAGATCGTCTCGTCCCGCCAGTGGTTCGTCCGGACCCTCCCGCTCCGCGACCGGTTGCTGGCCCGGGGCGACGAGCTTCACTGGCACCCGCCCTACATGGCCCACCGGTATCGGGCCTGGGTGGAGGGTCTCAACGCCGACTGGAACATCAGCCGTCAGCGCTTCTTCGGCGTCCCCTTCCCCGTCTGGTACCCGGTGGACGGGTCAGGTGAGGTCGTGTTCGACGCCCCGATCTTCGCCAGCGAGGACCGGTTGCCCGTCGACCCCTCCACCGACGTCCCCGAGGGCTACACCGAAGCTCAGCGCGGATGCCCCGAGGGGTTCATCGGCGATCCCGACGTCATGGACACCTGGGCCACCTCGTCACTCACCCCGCAGATCGCCGGAGGATGGGAGGACGACCCGGATCTGTTCGCCCTGGTCTTCCCCATGGACCTCCGACCCCAGGCCCACGACATCATCCGCACCTGGCTGTTCTCCACCATCGTGCGCTCCGAGCTCGAGCACGGCTCCCTCCCCTGGTCCGATGCCGCCATCTCCGGTTGGGTACTCGATCCCGACCGTAAGAAGATGTCGAAGTCCAAAGGCAACGTGGTGACACCGCTCCCCCTCCTGGAGAAGCACGGCGCCGACGCCGTCCGGTACTGGGCGGCCAGCGGGAGGCCGGGCACCGACACGGCGGTGGACGAGGGACAGATGAAAGTGGGCAGGCGACTGGCCATCAAGATCCTCAATGCGTCGCGGTTCGCCCTCGGCCGCATCGTCGTTGCCGACGGAGGGGTGTCGCCCCCCGGACCGGAGGCGATCACCGCTCCGATCGACCGGGCCATGCTGGAACGACTGGCCGGGGTCATCGAGGAGTCGACGTCTGCGTTCGAGGCGTACGACTACGCCCGGGCCCTCGAGCGTACGGAGGCCTTCTTCTGGTCGTTCTGTGACGATTACCTCGAGCTGGTCAAGGTCCGTGCCTACGGTGATGCCGCCGAACCTGGCCCCGCGTCCGCCCAGGCCGCGTTGGCGCTGGCCCTCTCGGCCCTGCTGCGCCTGCTGGCTCCCATCACGCCGTTCGTGACGGAAGAGGTGTGGTCGTGGTGGCAGGCCGGATCCATCCACGTCGCCCCGTGGCCGACTCCGGCGGAGTTCGGACCGGGCTTGTCAGCAGGGGACACGGGTCGGGCACCGGTGCTGGAGGTGGCGGCGGAGGTACTGGGCCAGGTCCGCCGGGCCAAGACCACCGCCAAGCGATCCATGCGCTCGGAGGTGGCGGTGCTGACGGTCAGCGACTCGCCGGAGCGCATCGCCGCCCTGTTGTCGGCCGAGGGCGATCTCCGGGATGCCGGCGGGGTGCGGTCTCTGGTGACCAACGTGGCCGAGGTGGCGTCCGTGGAGGTGGTGCTGGCCGAAGCATGAGGGACCGCGCCGAGGGACCGGGCGCCGAAGCCGGCTCTAGGCCAGGTAGACGCTGAGGGCGGCGTCGGCCATCTCCTGGGGCGTGCCCTCCTGCTCGATCCGGCCGTGCACCATGATGGCCGCCCGGGTCGCCACCGCCACCGCCGTGGTCACGAACTGCTCGACCAGCAGGATGGTCATCCCCCGCCGGGCCAGGTTGCCGACCAGCTCGTAGAGCTCGCCCACGATCAGCGGGGCCAGACCCATGGACAATTCGTCCAGCAGGAGGACGCTCGGCTCGGTGACCAGGGCCCGTGAGATGGCCAACATCTGCTGCTCGCCGCCGGACAGTGTTCCGGCCATCTGGCGGCGCCGCTCCTTGAGGCGTGGGAAGGCCTCGAACGTCCGCTCCTCGACATCCCGGAGACTCAGGCCGCCGCGGTACGTCCAGATCGAGAGGTTCTCGCGCACGGTCAGGTTCGGGAAGATCCCCCGCCCCTCGGGGACGGCGCACAGCCCGCTCCGGGCCAGCTTCTCGGTCGGGCGTTTCCCGATGGGCTTGTCACCGACCAGCACCTGTCCGCTGGAGGGGCGCATGCGACCGCTGATCACCTTCAGCAAGGTGGACTTTCCGGCCCCGTTGGGTCCGAGCAGGGCGAACACGCTGGCCGGGGGCACCACCAGGTCCACGCCGTGCAGGACCTCGATCCGCCCGTAGGCGGCCCGGACGTCGTCGACCACGATGCTGGGGGGGAGCTGATGGCGATCGCCCGGCGCCCCACCGATCGGCGCCGCGGCCACGTCGGTCACGGTGCCGTCCCTCCGAAGCCGTCGGGGACGCTCTGGGGCGGACGGGGGGCAGCCGCCACCGGCTCGGACGAGGGGGCGGCCTCGCCCAGGTAGGCGGCCTGGACCATCGGGTCGCTGCGTATCTGGTCTGGAGTTCCGGAGGCGATGACGTCGCCGAAGTCGAGCACGTAGATGTGGTCGCAGATGCTCATGACCAGGTCCATGTCGTGCTCGACCAGCAGGACCGCCATGCCCCCGGCCGCCAGCTTGCACAACAACTCGCCCAGGGCCGCCGTCTCGGACTCGTCCAGTCCGGAGCCTGGCTCGTCGAGGAGGAGCAGCTTGGGCCCGATGGCCAGGGCCCGGGCCAGCTCGACCATCCGGGCCAGCCCGGTGGACATGGCGGCGGACTGCTGTCCACCGCGTCCCTCGAGCCCGACGCCCTCGAGCAGGCGGTCGCAGGTGGCGAGGGCCAGGGATCCGGAAGCCGGAGGTTGGGCGACGTCGGGGGCGTCCGCATGGGCCGACATCGAACCCCGCTTCCACGGGACCGCCTTGCGCAGGTGGCGCCACTCCCACCATTTGACCGTCGACTCCAGGCCGACCTGCACGTTCTCGCTGGCGGTGAGGGAGCCGAACAGCTCGAGGCGTTGGAAGGTGCGGGCCAGCCCCAGTCGGGCCCGGCGGTGGGGCTTCATGGCGGTGATGTCGGTGTCGAACAAGTGCACGGTGCCGCGATCGGGGGCCTGCAACCCGCTGATCACGTTGAAGAGGGTGGTCTTGCCCGCGCCGTTCGGGCCGATGAGTCCGGTGACTGTCCCCGGCTGCACCATCAGGCTGGTGTCGGTGAGCGCCGAGACCCCCCCGAAGCGCACCGCCACCTCCGAGACGGTCAGGACCGCGGTTCCCGCGGTCGGCTCAACCAGCGGCACGAGTCTCACCCCCGAGCGCCGGTATTGCTCCCTGTGGGGCGACCGTCACGCCATCGACCCCTGTCGCCGACCGCTTGACCCACGGCAGCTGGAACTGGAGCGCTTCGATTCCCAGGATGCCTCCGGCCGCTCTCCCGATGAGGATGATCCCCATACCGGCGAACAGGCCGAGCCCGTTGTACCAGACCTGGCTGAGGACCACATAGGTGAGCGAGGCGAGGAAGGCCCCGGACACGGTGCGGATGCTCCAGATCGTCACGAACAGAACGAAGATGATGCCGGGGAAGATCTCGAAGTCCGTTTGGCCCACGACGCCCTGCACCGTCCCGTAGAGAGCGCCGGCCAGTCCGGCCATGCCGGCGGCGATGGCGAACACCGCCACCTTGGTGAACCCGATGTTGAGACCGACCGTGGCGTAGGCGGCCGGAGAGTCGTTGAGGGCCACCAGTCGGCGGCCGAAGAGGCTGCGCCGGAGGGCCAGGACGATCAGCGCGGCCAGCACGAAGAAGGCGGTGACCAACAGGAACTCGGCGTTGTCGTTCCCGAACGAGACTCCGGGCACAATGATGCGCCCGATGCTCAGACCTCCACTGCCGTAGATGTGGCCGTCGGCAAAGAAACCTCGGGTAACGGCAGAAGCGAAGGCGAACGTGGCCAGGGCCAGATAGAGATCGCGAAGCCGAATGGTGGGCAGGGCGATGAGCGCCCCCACCGCCGCGCACACCAGGGTGGCGGCCAGCAGCCCGAGCAACGAGCCGCCGCCGGCGATCTTCCCCATCACGAATGCGCCGATGCCCATGAACGAGAATTGGCACAGCGAAACCTGACCCGAGTAGCCGGTCAGCAGCACCAGTGAGAGGCCCACGATGCCCAGGCTCATGACCACCCCGCCCAAGGCCAGGATGGTGGTGCCCCTGAACACCGTGTGGTTGAAGACGATGGCGGCCACGATGGCCAGACCGAAGAAGACGACCGCGGCGACCAGGGACTCCCTACCGCTGGCCACCCGCGGCGCCCGCACGGTGGTCAGCCGCCCGGCCGCCCGCAACCGCACCGCCGGCACCGTGACCAGAGCAATGAACAGGAAGACGATGGGGAGGGCGTTGGTGATGTCAGGAACCAGGGTCTGGGGGACATGGGGGACGATGTAGTTCAAGATGTAGTTCTCGGCCAGACCGATGCCGATGGCGGCGGCAAAGGTGACCGGGATGCTCTTGAGGCGGCCGACGATGGCGGCGGCGTACCCGTTGACCACCAGGAGCGTCATGGCCTCGATGTTGATGCCGGTGGTCTGGGTCGGGGCCAGCAGCACCCCGGCCAAGGCGGCCATCATGAAACCGAGGATCCACCCGTACTGGCTCATCCGGTTGGGGGAGACGCCGGCCATGCCCAGGAGCTCCGGATCGTCCACCACCGCCCGAAGGGCGTAGCCGGTGCGGGTCGAATAGAAGAGGGCGCGGAGGGCGACGGCCACGGCAAGGGCCACCCCGATGATCAGTACCTCCTGGTACTGGATGTTGATGCCCACCAGTCGGAACTGACCGTTGACCATGTTGCCCACCTGCCGGGTGGTGGTGGGATTCCAGACGAGGGTGGCCACGCCGGTGAGGATCACCATCAGCCCGAGCGTGACCATCACCGGCCGCTCCGTCGAGGCGCCGTGCAGCCGGCGCATCAGCACCCGTTCGACCAGGGCGCCGGCGATGGACGCCCCGAAGACCAGCAGGATCACAAGGGCCAGCAGCACGGGCACGTGGTGGGCCGAGACCAGCTCCCAGTAGCTGAGGGCGGCGATCATGCCCACCGCGCCCTGGGCGAAGTTGAACACCCCCGAGGTCGTGTAGGTGACCACCAGCCCGGTGGCGGCAATGGCGTAGCCGGCGCCGACCATCACCCCGAACACGGTGTACTGGAGAAAATTGCTCACCGAATCATCCTCGTCCCCCGGCGGGTCGCGTCACGTACCTCTCTCGCCGTTCAGCCCGTTCAGGTACCCGGCGGCTTCACGTACTGGTAGTTGCAAATGTACCCGCCGGTGCTGCCCGTCGGCGGGGGATCATCGAGGCGTTGGAAGTTGCCGCCGACGACCTGGCCGAGGAGATAGCAGTTGCTGAGGTTCCTGGTCACCGGGTAGGTGGTGGCGATGATGTTGTTGCCGTTGAAGGAGGTAACCTTGTCCAGGGCCTGCAGCTCCGAGCCCCGGCTCGGATTGCTGCCGGCGTTGGCGAAGGCCTGGGCGAAGAGCTCGCCGGAGAGCCAGCCATACAGTGTGAACAGGTCGACTCTGAACCCGGGCGAGACCACATCGACCCAGTGGAGGAAGGTCGCCACCGCCGGGATGGTTGTGGCGTCCCCGCCGAGGTACAGCGACGAGTTCTGCGACAGGTAGTCGCCGTTGACGGCGGACGGGCCGCCGGCCGCGCTCACCAACAGGTTGCTGTAGGCCGCGGCGCCCAGGATGGTAACGGGGTGGAAGTTCTGCTGCACCATGGCCTGGATCAGCGGGGCGGCGTAGTTCTCCGGCAACTGGTCGATCACCAGCAGCTTGATCCCGTCGTTCTTCATGGTGATGACGTTCTGGGTGAAGTCGGACTGGGTCACGGCCACCTGACCGACGTAGAGGACCTTGTAGCCGAGCTGGTCCATCACGTACTTCTCACCGTTCCACCCCGGTTGGGCCGAGGGGAGGTTGGAGATGAGGGTGCCGACGGCGTGGATCTCCTGGGGGAACTTGGCCTTGAAGTACTGCAGCGGTCCCTCCTGCCATCCTCCTGCCGCCGGGACGGCGCTGTACACGTTGGGCAGCTTGCCGGTGTGGAGGTCAAGCTTGACGGACACGTCGGGAAACCCGGGGTTCTGCGCCAGCACCACCCCGCCGAAGCTGTCCTGGAGCGAGAAGCTGCCTACGGAGGCGAAATCGTTGGAGACGGCGTTCTGGGTGGCCTGCTTGTTGGTGGCGCCGGTGAAGTTGTCATCGCCGGCGTCGACGACGATCTTGCGACCGTTGACCCCACCGGTGGAGTTCACGTAGGCCGCGTAGGCCTCGGTCCCCACCTGAGCCCCCTTGAAGAGGCCCCCGACGGCCAGGGTGGCCACGTTGCCCACTTTGACCTCCGTCGAGGTGACGCCGGTGTGGTCGCTGAAGGAGCTGGCCGGGGGCGCCGGACGCCCGGTTCCGTTGCTCCCCGCCGCCGTCGTGTTGGTGGTCGAGTTGGTGGAGCTGCAGGCCACCCCCGTGGTGGCCACCACCATGACCATCCCCAGCGCGGCCAGACGTGTCTTCCACGGTGCAGATCCCAAGGCTCCCCCTTGATCTCGGTGATGTGACGGTGCAGGTGACCGGTCCTGTTGGACCGGCCAAGACGAATAGGTGACTCTACGTCAGAAACTCGGCTGCGTGTCCAGCACCGCAGGTGGGGGCGAGTGGAATTCAGCCCGGCGCGGGGCCCGACGTCGGATCGGCGGCCACTCGGAGCCTCATGCCCTCGAGGAACCGGACCGCCCCCATGGTGGTATGGCGTGACCGGATCGAAGCCAGCACGTCGAAAGCGTGCTGGGCCCGGGGAAGCTCCACATAGGCCACCGGCGCCTCGGAGACCTGGCGCAGCCGGTCTGCGAAATACCGCCCCACGGCCAGCGGGACCAGGGTGTCGTTGGTCCCGTGGAACACGAACATGGGCGGGGCCGCCGAGGTGACCCGCCGGTCGGGGGATGCCTGTTCGAACAGGACCGGGTTGTCGGATCGCGCCGTCTTCATGACCCGCTGCTCGAGCAGGTCCAGCAGCCCGGGCCCGTAGGCCCCGGACCTGGTCGGGTCCACGGTCATGTCGTAGACGCCGTAAAAGGGGAGGCAGGCATCCACCGAGGCGTCGAGGTCCTCGAAGCCTGGCTGCCACTCCGGATCGTTCGGGGTCAGGGCCAGCAACGACGACAGGTGCCCCCCGGCCGATCCACCGGAGACGGCGATGAAGTCGGGGTCCCCGCCGTGCTCCGCGATGTGCTCACGCACCCAGGCCACCGCCCGTTTGCAGTCGACGATGTGGGCCGGCCACGTGGCCCGGGGGCTCAGCCGGTAGTTGATGGCCACACAGACCCAGCCCCGCTGCACGAGCTCGTGCATCATGGGGATGCCCTGTTGGCGTTTGTCCCCGATCACCCAGGCGCCCCCATGGATGTACACCAGCACCGGTGCGCCCTCGGCCCGCGGGGAGCGGCGGGTGAGGATGTCGAGCTTGTGGCGGTAGTTCCCGTCCCCCCAGTAGTCGACGTTCCTGGTCCGGCGTATGCCCCGGAACCGGAACGGGACGGCGATGACCAGCCGCCACCAGCGGTTCCAGGCGGGGACGGGATCGAGCCCGTCCACACTGATGGCTCCCCCGGTGGCATCGGCGAGGGCCCGGTCGACCAGCGACTTGGAGCGGTGGGCGGCCAGTGCCAGCTCAACCCACCCGGCCCCCGACGCCGCCCCGACGGCCAGGCCCGCCCAGCCCGGCCAGGCACGCAGGGCTCCGTCGAAGACAAAGGCCACGGTGACGATCAGCTCGACCGCGCCCACCTGAAGCGGCAATTCGCTGGGGATCCAGCCCAAGGCGAAGCTGGCCACCGTCAGTGGTTCCCGGCGCACAGGAACGAGGGCGTTGACCACGAGGATTGCGAAGGCCATGCTGACTGCAAGCAACACCCAGGCCACCCCCCAATACAACACGGTTCCACCCACGAAGGGAAGCCAACCGTGGTCGGGCGGGCGGGGCGGACACCGAAGGGGGAGTGATCAGGGATGGAACGACTCAGCGGGCTCGACGCCAGCTTCCTCTACCTCGAGACTCCGAGCCTGCACATGCACGTGGCTCTGGCCATGGTCTTCGACCCGTCGACCGTCCCGGGCGGCTACTCCTTCGAGCGCATGAAGGGGTCGATCGCCGAACACGTTCAGCATGCCCCTGTCTTCCGTCGCCGCCTGATCGAGGTGCCCTTCCGGCTCGGTCATCCGGTGTGGGTTGACGACCCCGGATTCGACCTCGACTACCACGTTCGCCTGGCCGCGGTCCCGAGCCCGGGGGGGCTGCACGAGCTGGCCGAGCTGGCCGGCGACATCGCCGGCCACCAACTCGACCGCGACAGGCCCTTGTGGGAGATGTGGATCGTCGAGGGCCTCGCCGACGGCCGCATCGGCTTCATCGCCAAGATGCACCACTCGACGGTGGACGGGGTTTCAGGCGCCGAGCTTCTCTCGGTGCTCTTCGATCTCGAACCAGCACCGGAGCGCCCGCCACCGCCTCCGGACGATCGGGTCGAGGAGCGGATCCCCTCCGGCCTCGAGTTGATGGGCCATGCCATGGCGGCCCGGACCTTGCGGCCCTTCGAGATCACCCAGGACATCGTGCGGACCGCATACCGGGTGCTCAATGTCCGTCGGGTTCGGCTCGATTCTGACCGGAGGACGGGACACGGCAAGGCTGCCCTCCCCCTGTCGGCCCCTCGGACCTCGTTCAACGGCGCGGTGACGCGTCGCCGGTCTGTGGCCCTCACCGCCATCGGCCTCGATGATGTCAAACGGCTGAAGAACAAAACCGGCACCACGGTGAACGACGTCGTCCTGGCTGTCTGCACCGGAGCGCTCCGCTCCTTCCTGATCGAGGGCCGCGAGCTGCCGGACAAGCCGCTGGTGGCCGTGGTCCCTGTTTCGGTCCGACCGGACGTCACCTCGCAGAAGGGCTCGAACAAGGTGTCGTCCATGTTCGTTCAGCTACCGGTGGAGATCGACGATCCCCTCGACCGGCTGATGGCCATCTACGAAGGGACCAAAGGGGCCAAGGAGGAGCACAGCGCCCTCGGGGCCGACATGCTGCTCAACTGGGCGGAGTACTCCACTCCCAATGTCTTCGCCA
>DASZGT010000045.1:0-3445 GCA_035938575.1 Acidimicrobiales bacterium | reverse complement strand
GGTATCTCCCCCGCCCACAGGCCGAGTTCCGCGTCGGGCCCGTCCCCGTCGTCGGGAGGCCCTCGCCGGATCTTCACCGAGCACTGGTCGAGCGTCATCCTCAACACGGTGGTGGCGGCGATCTCTGCGGTGGAGGGCGATCGTGCGTACTCCCACTGCCCGGGGGCCACCTGATCGCTGATGGTTTGGAGGCCGATCAGTTTCTCGGCCGGATCGTTGAGGACTTCCGGGACTCCGTAGATCATGGCGCAGCGGTAGTTGACTGCGTGTTCGAACACCGATCGGGCCAACACCAGGCCGTCGATGTGGGTGACGGTCACGCAGGCCTCGGTGGGTGTCCTGGCGGCCCGGAGGCTGCGACTGGCGACCGAGCCGTGGAGGAAGAGGTGTCCGCCCCGCCGTCCGTAGCTGGTCGGCACCACCATGGGCCATCCGTCCACCATGAGGCCCAGATGGCAGACGAATCCCGAATCGAGGACCGAGTGGACATCGGCGATCCGATGGGACCCATGCTCGGAGATCCGTCGGAGACGGGTCCGCTCCGTCACCGCCACCTCGCCGGTCGTCACCGTCGGGGCCGTCGAAATCGGTTCTGGCATGGGGCGATTCTCTCACCTGAGCCCCCGTCATCGGCACTGGAGGCGGGAACCCCGCCGGGGAGCCAACCGCAGGCGGCCAGGTTGGCCGCCGGTCTCCCCGGGACCGACCTGTCGGCCACCGAGCATCCCCCAGCATCGGTCGTACCATGAGGAGGCGCATGGGCGAGGTGTCAACGGCGGGACGGTCGGCGACCGCCACAGCGGTCGGTTGGAGCGAGACAGGTGATGCCGTGAGACAGGGGAAGGTTGAGACGGACGAAACTGCGGGACGGATAATGCGGTGAAGTGGATCGGATCCTCACTCGAAGGGGGCGAGGCCAGGAGCGCGCCGGTGTTCGACCCCGCCTCGGGTGAACAGACGGGCGCCGTGGTGCTGGCATCGGGGCGCGACGTCGATGAGGCGGTCTCCCGGTCGCTGAATGCCTGGAGGGGATGGCGTGACGCATCGCTCACGGTTCGGACCGGCGTCCTGTTCGCCTTCCGCGAGCTGGCCGACCGCCATCGTGACGATCTGGCCCGCCTCATCACCGCCGAGCACGGCAAGGTGCTCGAGGACGCACGGGGCGAGGTAGCTCGCGGGATCGAAGTGGTGGAGTTCGCCTGTGGCCTCCCTCACCTCCTGAAAGGCGAGTTCTCCGAGGACGTGTCCCATGGCGTCGATGCCTCGTCGATCCGTCAGCCGCTGGGAGTGGTGGCGGGGATCACCCCCTTCAACTTTCCGGTGATGGTGCCGATGTGGATGTACCCGGTGGCCATTGCCTGCGGCAACACCTTCATCCTGAAGCCCTCCGAGCGGGACCCCTCGCCGTCACTGTTGATCGCCGACCTGTGGCGGGAGGCGGGACTGCCCGAAGGCGTGTTCTCGGTGGTCCACGGCGACGCGGTGGCCGTCAACGCGCTGCTCGACCATCCCGATGTGGCAGCCGTATCCTTCGTCGGATCGACCCCGGTGGCCCGCCACGTCTTCGAACGGGCCACCGCTTCAGGCAAGCGGGTCCAGGCCTTGGGTGGGGCCAAGAACCATGCCGTGGTCATGCCCGACGCCGATCTGGACGCCGCCGCCGACGCCCTTACTGCCGCCGGGTACGGATCGGCGGGGGAGCGCTGCATGGCCATCTCCGCCGTCGTGGCGGTGGGGGACGGTGACCCCCTCGTCGGTGCCCTGCGCGACCGGGCCGCCGACCTGACCGTCGGACCGGGCACGGACCCGGCGTCGGACATGGGACCGCTCATCACCGAGGCCCACCGGGACCGCGTCGCCGGCTACCTCGAGTCGGCGGCGACCGAGGGCGCCGACCTGGTTCTCGACGGCCGCCACGTCAAGGTCCCCGGGGGCGACTCCGGGTTCTTTCTGGGGCCGAGCCTGGTGGACCGGGTGTCCCCGTCGATGCGCGTCTACCGCGACGAGATCTTCGGACCGGTCCTGGCCGTGCTCCGGGTGGACGACCTCGACCGGGCCATCGAGTTGGTCAACGCCAACCCGTACGGTAACGGTACGGCCATCTTCACCCGGGACGGCCATGCGGCGCGCCGGTTCCGACGTGAAGTGCAGGTGGGGATGGTGGGCATCAATGTCGCCATCCCCGTGCCCATGGCCTACTACTCGTTCGGAGGGTGGAAGCAGTCGCTCTTCGGGGACGCCCACATCCACGGGATGGAAGGCATACGCTTCAACACCCGGCTGAAGTCGGTGACCACCAGGTGGCCCGAGCCCGCCGCGGGCAACGAGGCCGGACCCATCGAACTGCACTTCCCGTCGGGCGACAGCCGCTGAGCCGCCTCCGGGTGGCGCGTGCCGGCCCTCCCGGTGGAGGAAGCTCACCGAATTCGGTGAGAGGTCGTTCGGTGAGGTCGTTCGTCCGGTAGTTCGGTGAGAGCAAGTTCGGTGACAGGTCGTTCGGTGAAAAGGTGGAGCCATGCGCGTTGACAACGGTGGCGTTGACATCCACTTCGAGGTGACCGGAGCCGGCCGACCGGTCGTGCTCCTCCACGGGTTCCCCGACTCGGGGCGTCTGTGGCGGAATCAGATCGAGCCTCTGGCCTCGGCCGGATTCAAGGTCATCGTGCCCGACCTGCGGGGGTACGGGACGTCGGCAAAGCCTTCCGGCGCCGACCACTACTCGCTGTTGGTTCTGGCCGGTGACGTCCTTGCCGTGCTCGACCATCTGGGTGTGGAGAGGGCCCATGTGGTCGGCCACGACTGGGGCGCAGCAATGGCCTGGGCGATGGGTTCGCTCGTGCCCGAGCGGGTCGACCACCTCGCCGCCCTCTCGGTCGGGCATCCGCTGGCATTTCGCGATGCCGGACTCCCCCAGCTCCAGCTGTCGTGGTACATGTTCCTCTTCCAGTTCGAGGGCGTGGCGGAGCGATGGCTGTCTGCCGATTCGTGGGCCAATCTGCGCGCCTGGTCCAATCACCCGGACGCCGACGCCGTGATCGCCGATTTGGAGCAGCACGGGTCGTTGACGCCCGGCCTCAACTGGTACCGGGCCAACGTCCCTCCTGACGCCTTCGTCGATGCGCCCTTCGAGCTCCCGGCCATCCAGGCACCCACGATGGGGGTCTGGAGCAGCGGAGACTTTGCCCTCACCGAGCTCCAGATGACCGCATCAGCTGACCACGTCGCCGGTCCTTGGCGCTACGAGCGTCTCGAGGGGCCCGGGCATTGGATGCCGATCGAGGCCCCGGCCGAGGTCAATCGACTGCTGCTCGACTTCCTGCCGGCGTAGGGCCGGCTGGGGGCATCGACGGCGGGCTGTCCGGGCGTGTCGGTGGGGCGTGGCCGCCTCTCTTGCACAGGGCCGGCCGGTAGCCTTGCCGGGATGACTTCTGCTCCGGCCGCGGGC
>DASZGT010000044.1:0-1932 GCA_035938575.1 Acidimicrobiales bacterium | reverse complement strand
CTACGAGAAGCTGATCCACGGGTTCAACCCCGCGGTGGTCGGTGGCTACCGGCGGATCACCGACGCCGTGCACGCCCACGACGTCCCCATCTTCGCCCAGATCAACCACAACGGCGGCCAGGCATCGAGCATGTACTCGCGCCTGCCGGTGTGGGCTCCGAGCCCCGTTCCCGATCCCCTCTTCCGCGAGGTGCCCAAGGCCGTCGAGCCCCGGGAGATCGAGGAGATCGTGGCCGGGTACGCCACCGTGGCCGGACATTGCGTGGACGGTGGGTTCGACGGGATCGAGTTGCAGTGCTCCCACTCCTCCATCGTGCGGGGATTCCTCTCGCCGGCCACCAACCGGCGGGACGACGGCTATGGCGGGACGCTGGCCAATCGCGCCCGGCTGCTGCTGGAGATCGTCGGGGCGGTGCGGGACACGATCGGAGCTGGGCGCGCCCTGGGTGTGCGGCTCTGTGGCGACGAGTTGATCGAGGGGGGCACCGGCATCGAGGATGCGGTCGAGGTGGCCCGGCGGGTGGAGTCGACCGGCCTGGTCGACTACATCAACACGTCCATCGGCGTGGCCACGGCCACCCTCTACATGATCGAAGCCAGCATGCAGGTGCCGCCGGGCTACGCCATGTTCATCCCGAGCGCCATCCGCGACGCGGTGGGTGTTCCGGTGGTCGGGGTCGGCCGGTTCAAGGACCCGTTGCAGGCCGAGCGGGCTCTCCACGACGGGCTCTGCGACCTGGTCGGGGTGGTGCGCGGCCAGATCGCCGATCCCGACTTCGCCGCCAAGGCCCGGTCGGGCCACGCCACGGACATCCGGACCTGTCTGTCCTGCAATCAGGAGTGCGTCGGTCGCATGGGGCTCAACCGCTGGCTCGGCTGCATCGAGAACGCCCGGACCGGTCGTGAGTCCATCGCCCTCCCCCTTCCCACCCGCCGTCGCAACGTGGTGGTGGTCGGCGGCGGGCCCGGTGGGCTCCAGGCCGCAGTGACGGCAGCCGAGCGCGGCCACCGGGTGACCCTGTTCGAACGGCACGACCGCCTCGGAGGACAGGTGCAGGTGGCGGCCTCGGTCCCCAGCCGCGCCGAGTTCCTCGACATCGCCCGCAACCTGATCGTGGCCGCCCGACGCGAGGGCGTTGACGTGCGGACGGGGGCCGAGGCCGATGCCGCCGCGGTGCGGGCGGAGCACCCCGACGCGGTGATCGTGGCCACCGGGGCCCGGCCCTCCCGTCCCTGGTGGGCGGGGGACCATCCCCGGGTGGTCGACGTCCGTGACGTCCTCGAGGGGCGGGTCCACCCCGAGGGGCGGGTGGTCGTGGTCGACGAGCTCGGGTTCCATCAGGCCACCTCGACGGCGGAGCTCCTGTCCGACCGGGGCTGCCAGGTCGAGGTCGTCACCAACGGAATGGTCGTCGCACAAGACCTCGGCATCACCCTGGACATGGAGACGTGGAACGTCAAGGCCCACGCCAAGTCGATCCGCCAGAGCGTGGACCTGGTTCCCATGGCGGTGCGGTCCGACGGGGCCGACCATGGCCACGGCGACCGGGACGCCGACCTGGAGCAGGGTGGGCTGGTCCTCACGCTCCAGCACCATCCCACCGGCACCGACCACGAACGGGGGTGCGACTGGGTGGTCTGCTCCGTGCACCAGCTGCCCGACGACGGACTGTGGCAGGACCTCAAAAACGAGTCGTTCCCGGTGTACCGCGTCGGGGACTGCCTGTCGCCGCGACGGGCCCATGCCGCGGTGATCGAGGGCCATCGGGTGGCGGTGTCGCTGTGACGGGGCTCCGGCTCGGCCCAGCCGGACCGGCGGTCGCCGTGGTGGTGGCCCGCGACGGGCGGCTGCCCGTCGGATCCGACCACGCGGTGGCCGAGGCCGAGG
Source organism: Acidimicrobiales bacterium (assembly GCA_035938575.1). Taxonomy (GTDB): domain Bacteria; phylum Actinomycetota; class Acidimicrobiia; order Acidimicrobiales; family RAAP-2; genus Bog-756. The sequence goes on along the minus strand of DASZGT010000044.1, from coordinate 44 downwards.
GGCGGGCCATCGTGGTCGGTTCAGGAGCAGAGGTCGGAGCGGGT
>DASZGT010000043.1:0-3954 GCA_035938575.1 Acidimicrobiales bacterium | reverse complement strand
ACGTCGAAGGATGCCTTCCAGTCCCAGAGCTGGCGCACGTAGAAGTCGCGGGCGACGCCGTCCTCCCCGAGGAACCGGTCCCAGCCGAGGAAGATGTCGCTGGCGCCCTGCATGAGGCGCTGGCCCTCGACCACCCGCTGCCCGTGATGGGCGAACTCACTCGGGCCCAGGAAGGGCTCGCCCACTGCCGCCTCCGCCTCCTTCACCTGGAGGAAGAGGGGGTCCGCCAGGTCGCGCCCCACGAACAGGGCCACCCAGCACCGGGTGCCGACGCTGCCGACGCCGACCACCTTGCGGGCCAGGTCGACGAATTCGTACTTGTCGAGCAGGCGCTGGCGGTCGCCGGACAGGGTGTGGCGGTACTCCGACATGGCGTCGTAGAGGCTTCCGAGGGTCTGCTTCGAGTAGACATCGGTGAACACGTCATCGGCCGGCACCATCAGCGGCGGGTTGTGAACGAACCGGAGCTCGCCGTCGACTTCCGCGGTCAGCTTGCCCAGGGCGGCCAGATGATCCTTCGACTGCGCCTTGGTCACGCGGCGCTGAAAGGTCTCGGCCACCTTGTGGCCGGCCTGCGCACCCCACCGGACGGCGATGGCGGCGGTGTCCAACCGGGAGTACCAGATGTCGAGGTCGCGCATGGTGGCGAACTCCCGCATGGCCGTGCGGTAGGAGCACGCCCCCTGCGCCACGAGGGACGAGCGCATCTCCGGGTCGAAGTGGCGGCTGCGGGCGGCGATCTCCAGACTGGCGGCCAGGCGCTTCAGATCCCATTCGAACGGCCCCGGGACGGTCTCGTCGAAGTCGTTGACGTCGAAGATCAGGTCGCGTTCGGGCGAGGCGAAGCCACCGAAGTTGGAGAGATGGGCGTCCCCGCACAGCTGCACCTCGAGGCCCGTCTGGTCCACGTGGGCCAGATCGGCGGCCATCACGGCCGCCGCTCCTCGAAAGAAGGCGAAGGCCGAAGCGGCCATCCTCCCGTAGCGGATGGGCACCAGTTCCGGGACCCGGGTGGTGGCCTGAAGGGCCAGGATCTCGAGGGGATCCGTGCGGGCCGCCGGTGGCTCCCACTGCCCGTGCCCGGCGCGAGGCACCGTGGTCCGGATCTGACGCCCGAAGGACGATCGCTCTGCCGGCGTCCCCCGTCTCATGGCGCCATCATCGCACCGACTCGGTCAGGCCCTGTTGGCCGCCGCCTTCCGCCGCCGGCGTACCAGGATGAACAGACGGTCGGCGCCTGCGCCGAGGAGGGCGGCGATGAGCAGCACCCAGATGAGGCTGAGCTGGGTGTTGAAGAATACGAACCCGACCTTGACGGTCTGGCTGTTGTCGAGCACGAACGCGATGAGGAGGATCACCGCCAACCCGGCCACGACGATCCGGACGATCTCGCGGGTCTCGCGCTTGTGGCCGGGGCTCCGGCCCGAGCCTTGGCTCGACATGCCCTCGGGGTTGGCCATGGATCGCTCCTTCTGTCGGCGGACGCCCGGCGTCTGCGGAACCGACAGTACCCGGCACGCCCCAAGGCGGCAGGGACCGGGCCACGCCCACCGCAGGGTCGGATCGGGATCGGCCCCGGCGCTCGAAGGAAGGGCGTCAGGCGAAGAGCAGTGTCGCCTGGTGGGCGAAGTCCAGGATCGGCCCGGGGATGATCCCGAAGACGACGGTGAACCCCACCGACAGGCCGATGGCCAACCAGGTCAAGGTGGGAACGGCCACCGGTCCCCGCTCGGTGACCGACTCCAGTGGAGGGGCGTCGGTGAGCACCTGCAGGCTGGACACGGGGGCGCCGGCTCCCCCGCTGGTCGGTGCTCCCGGCCCGTCGCCGGCACGGTCGTCGCCAATGCCCCCGTCGCCGGCACGGTCGTCTGCCCTACCCCCGCCGCCGGCACTGTCGGCCCCGTCGACGAGATCTCCGACCGAGCCCACCGGTGAGAACATGGTGACCGCCACCCGCAGGTAGAAGAAGGCGGCGACGGCCGCCGACACCATGGCGATGGCCGCCAGGACATAGGCGCGGGTGGCCTCTGCGGCCGCCACCACCTCGAACTTGGCCAGGAACCCGGTGGTGAACGGCACCCCGGCCTGCCCCAGCAGCAGCACGGCGAAGGCCAGCGCCAGCAGCGGTTGCCGTCGGGCCAGGCCGCGGTAGTCCGAGATCTGATGACCCGTGTCCCCCGGCCGGGACATCACGGTGATCACCGCGAACGAGCCGATCACCAGGAACATGTAGGTGATGAGGTAGTAGAGCGATGCGGCCACGCCCCGGGTGGTGGCTGCCTCCACGCCGAGGAGGATGAAGCCGGCGTGGTTGATGGACGAGTACGCCATCATCCGCTTCACGTCCCGTTGCATCAGGGCCACCGTGGCCCCCACCACCAGACTGAGGATGGCCAGTCCCCAGATGATCGGCTGCCAGTCGGTCCGCGCCGTGGCGAACGAGGACACGAACACCCGGAGCAGGGCGGCGAACGCCCCAGCCTTGGCCACGGCGGCCATGAAGCCGGTGACCGGGGACGGGGATCCCTGATAGACGTCGGGCGACCACATGTGGAAGGGCACGGCGGCGATCTTGAAGCCGAAGCCCACCAACAGGAGCGCAAGTCCACCCAGCAGGACGCCGTTGGAGGCGATCACGTTCCGGGACAGGTAGTCGGCGATCTGGGGCAGGTTGGTCGATCCGGTCGCGCCATAGGTCAGGGCGATCCCGTAGACGAACACCGCGGAGGAGAAGGCCCCGAGCACGAAGTACTTGAGGGCCGCCTCGCCCGACTCCGCCCGCTTGTGGTTGAAGGCGGCCAGCACGTAGAGGGCGATGGAGAGTATCTCGAGGCCCAGGAAGATCACGATGAGATCGTTGGCCGCCCCCATCATCATCGCCCCCGATGCCGACATCATGGCCAGCACGTGGAACTCCGGCCCTTCCACGCCCTCGCGACGGAGGTACCCGTCCCCGATCAAGGCGGTGAGCAGCATGGCCATGGCCACCACGATCTGGATGAACACATCGAATCCGTCGAAGGCGATGGCACCCGCCACCGTCACCTGGGCACCGTGGGTGCTGATCTGGTCCCACTGGAACAGCCCGGCGACGAGGGCGGCCACCGACACGGCCGAGGCGACCCACGTTCCCACGCCGACGGTCAGGATCTTGCGGAACAACGAGGACGCCACCATCAGCGCCAAGGCGCCACCCATCATGATCAACATGGGCAGGATGCTCAGGTAGTCGACATGGGGGACGTGGATGGTCGGGGTCGCCGACGAGCTCGCGGCCAGCAGGCCGAGCGGGGACATCAGGGGGTACCCCCGGTCGGCGTGGTGCCCGCCCGCGGCGGTCCGGCCGGCAGGGTCGATCCGGCCAACGCCGATCCGGAGACCCGGTGCGGGGACGGCGTCGACGCCGATCCCGGGTTGAGGCCGGCGGGGAGAGGGGTATGGGTCACCTGGTCGACGTGGATGACGAGCCGATCGACGGACGGCCCGATCCGGTCGAGCACGGGCTTGGGGAATACGCCCAGGGCCACGATGAGGATGATCAGCGGAGCCACGATGAGGCGCTCGTTCCACCCCAGGTCGGGAGTCTTGGCGTCCTCGTCGCTCGGTTCGCCGTGGAACGCCTGCTGGTAGGCCCACAGCAGGTACACGGCGGCCACGACCACTCCGGCAGTAGCCGCCACCGCCCACCACCGATGGGCCACGAACGTCCCGATGAGCACGAGGAACTCGCCCACGAACCCGTTGAGGCCGGGGAGGCCGATGGAGGCCATCATGGCCACGGTGAACAGCCCGGCCAGCACGGGCGCCGGCGACTGCAGCCCTCGGAGCCCGGACACCTGCCAGGTCTTGCGGCGTTGGTAGATCCATCCGACCAGGATGAACATGGTGGCGATGATCAGGCCGTGATTGACCATCTGGAGCACTCCGCCGGTCAGGCCCTGGCTGTTGAGGGCG
>DASZGT010000042.1:0-2542 GCA_035938575.1 Acidimicrobiales bacterium | reverse complement strand
ACGCCGTCACGGGTGGCGTCGACCACCATGAGGTGGAATGAGCTGCTGCCGAGGTCGAACACGGCTACGCGGACGGTCGGCATCGGCGTGACGCTATCCCGGGTTGGGGGTCTGCGGGTCGCCTACGCTCTGTGCGGTGATCGTGTCCCACAGATGCCCGCCCCCCGGGTTCGATCGGGTGGTCGGCCGACGGGGCGTCGGTCGGATCGCTGCGAGAATGGGCCGGCTCGACACCGACCTAGCCACGACGAAGGGCTGGTTCACAGACACAAACGGGACGTAGCGCAGCTTGGCAGCGCGCCTGCTTTGGGAGCAGGAGGTCGCGGGTTCAAATCCCGCCGTCCCGACTGACTGGGCTTGACCCCATTGGGTGGACCGCAGTCCGACTGACAGGACGGCGAAGGCCTGGTGTGCGGCCATCGAGGCGTCCGAGGGCCAGGTCTCCGGACCAGGGAGGTCAGGCGCTGATCGGGAGGCCGAACGACCCCACGATGTCGGCTGCCGGCAGGGGCGCCGAGAAGAGGAAGCCCTGGGCGAAGTCGCAGTGGAAGGAGCGGAGGACCTCCAGCTGCTGGGTGGTCTCCACGCCTTCGGCCACCACCTTCAGCCCGAGGGCGTGGGCCAGGCTGATCACCGCCGAGACGATCTTCTCGCTCTCGCCGTCGAGGCCCAGCTCCTCGACGAAGGAACGGTCGACTTTCAGGATGTCCAGGGGAAAGCGCTGCAGGTAGGTGAGGGACGAGTAGCCGGTCCCGAAGTCGTCGATGGCCAGCACCACACCGACCTCCTTGAGCGCCCGGAGGACTCCCAGGGCCGAGGATGCGTCCCTCATGAGGGCGCTCTCCGTTATCTCGAGCGTCAGGTGCTCGGGCGGTAACCCGGTGCGGGACAGGATCGACTCCACCGTGCTGACGATGAGCGGATCGTCGATCTGCCGAGCGGACAGATTGACCTCGATCGAGCCCTTCGGGCCCTCCTTGCCCCGATGCCAGTCGGCGAGCTGGTGGCACGCCTGCTCGAGCACCCAGGCGCCGATGGGAATGATCAGCCCGCTCTCCTCGGCGACCGGGATGAACCGGTAGGGAGCCACCAGCCCCTGGTCGGGATGCTGCCATCGCACGAGGGCCTCCACCCCTACGGTGGCGACTCCCTCGATCTCCACCACCGGTTGGTAGTGGAGCATGAGCTCGCTGCGCTCGAGGGCCCGGTGCAGCGAATGCTCGGTGGTCATTCGATCGAGGACATCGATGCGCATCGACTCCCCGAAGGTCTCGGCCATCGAACCGCCGCGGTACTTGGCCTGGTACATGGCCGCTTCGGCGTTGGACAACAACTCGGCGGGGTCGTCCACGCCGAAGGTGTTGAGCGCGACGCCGAACGACTCGTCGAGGAAGACCTCGCCACCCACCACGTCGAAGGGCTCCCCCAACGAGGCACGGGCGCGCTCGACGAATGCTGACGCCATGGCCTCGGCATCACCGCCGGCGCGGTGGAACAGCGCCAGGAACTCATCGCCCCCGAAGCGGGCGATGAGCTCGGCATCCCCGGCGACACGTCTCAACCGCTCGGCCACCGCCACCAGGAGGCGGTCGCCGGCATCGTGGCCCATGGTGTTGTTGATGGCCTTGAACCGGTCAAGGTCGAGGAGGACGACCGCCACCGAGCCCGGCGCCGTCCCCGTGGCGACGCAACGAGCCAAATGATCGCTGAACAGTGCCCGATTGGGCAGACCGGTCAGGGCGTCATGCAGGTCGGCGCGAGCCGGCCTGGCCTCGACGAGACCCTGCTCGACGGGGGGACGGATGAACCCGCCCACACGTCGGTCCGACCCGAATCCGGAGGCGAACAGCTCTCCCTCGGCGCAGAGGGTGTGACCCGCTCGGTCGACGAGCTCGAACCGTTGGCGACCCCCGGCTCCGGGCCTCGGGGCCGGGCGGGCGACGCCGTTGCCACCGGCGGTGGTGGCACGCGAGAAAGGAGAAGCACTGAGTCCTGAAGGCAGCAATGTTTCGGACACCGGACGTCCGATCACCTCGTCGCGCCCCCATCCGAACAGCTCTTCTGCACGCGGATTCCACTCGATGACCGTGCCGGAGCCGTCCACCTCGAGGAAGGCATCGGACGAGGACGAGACCAACTGGATCCATCGACGGCGCCAGTGCGAGAGCTTCAGTGCCGGAGCCAGTTCTGCCCGCTCGACTACCATGCCGCTCCCGTCGGGACCACGTTGAGTCGGATCGGATCCTGGAAGCCGACGGTGTGCAGTGGCACGAAGGCTTCGCGCCAGTCGACCGACCGTGACCTGTGTCCGACCCGGATTCCGTGACGCATCACCAACCCCCCAGGCCCTGTCGCTGGGTGCATGGTAGGCACTCGCACCTCCCAGTTCAAGGATTTGCGGATGGCGGGTTGGCCGATCCGCGCCCGGCGGAGCCTCGCCTCCGTGATCCGGCCGCATCCCCCGAGCCGTGTACCGTGCCTGTCGTGGTCGTCGTCACCGGTACGTTGCAGAAGGACGCATGGGATCGGAATGTCCTTCCAC
>DASZGT010000041.1:0-6664 GCA_035938575.1 Acidimicrobiales bacterium | reverse complement strand
GACGTGAGGTCCATGAAGACCTCCTCGAGGCTCGCCTGCTGGGGCGACAGCTCGTGCAGCGCGATGCCGGCCGCGTGGGCCGCTTCCCCGATTTGTGAGGAGCGCGCCCTGGTCACGAGCAGCGATCCGTTGTCGCCATTGACCACCGAGGCCCCCGAGGAGGTGAGCACCTCGGCCAGCCGAGATGCCTCGGGCGAGCGCACCAGCACGGTGGCCTCGGTATTCGAGTTGATGAAGTCCTCCACCGTGGTGTCGGCGATGAGCCGTCCCCGGCCGATGACCACGAGGTCAGTGGCGGTCAGCGCCATCTCGCTCATCAGATGGCTCGAGACGAAGATCGTCCGCCCTTCCCCGGCCAGCGAATGGAACAAAGTCCGGACCCACAGGATCCCTTCGGGGTCCAGACCGTTGACCGGTTCGTCGAACAGCAGCACGCCGGGGTCACCAAGCAGCGCCGAGGCGATCCCGAGCCGCTGGCTCATGCCCAGCGAGAACTTTCCCGCCTTGCGGTCGGCGACGGCGGTGAGCCCCACCAGCTCGAGGACCTCGTCCACCCGGCCCTTGGGGATGGCGTTGGTCTGGCTCAGGCTCCAGAGGTGATTGCGGGCGGAGCGCCCGGGGTGGATGGACGAGGCCTCGAGCAGGGCCCCGACCTCGCGCAACGGCCACTTGAGATCGTGGTAGTGCCGGCCGTCGAGGGTGACGGTGCCGGCGGTGGGCCGATCCAGCCCCAGCACCATCCGCATGGTCGTCGACTTCCCCGAGCCGTTGGGGCCGAGGAATCCGGTCACGGCGCCGGGTCGGACCTCGAAGCTGAGGCCGTCCACGGCGCGGGTCTTGCCGTACGTCTTGGAGAGGCCGGTGGCCTTGATCATCGGCGGGCGGCCCCATACGGCATGGTGCGACAGTACCAGCGCGACTTCGGGGATCACCCTCGCGGAACCGGATCGTCGGGACTCGACCGGGGCCGCGCTTGGGCGGTCGACTCCGCGTCCAGCGAGAAGGGCCCGAGGGTTCGAAACTGGTTGCACTACTACGTCTGACGTAGTAGCGTGCCGGACATGCCCCGACGTGCATCCCGACCCGACAAGGCGCTGGGTCGGACCAACGAGCCCGGCGTCCTCATCCTCACCAGCCTCGCCTCGGGTCCCAAGCACGGCTACGCCCTGGCCAAGGACATCGAGGAATTCGCCGGCGTGACCCTCGGCCCCGGCACCCTCTACGGCGCCATCACGCGCTTGGAGGAGCGGGGTCTGATCGAAGCCACAGCAGGTGACAGTCGCCGCCGCCCCTATCGGATCACGGCCGACGGCCGCGCCGCGCTGGCTGGGGTGGTGCGGGACATGCGTGCCATCGCCGACGAGGGGGCGGCCCGGCTCCGCCTCCGGGTGCTGGCCCGGGACATCATCACCGGGCACCTGCCGGCGCCGAGCTTCGGACGGGCCCGGTGAACGGCCACCGACGCTTCGAACGGTCGCTCCGCTGGTACCCGATGGACTGGCGCGACCGCTACGGCGACGAACTGGTCGCCCTCCTCGAGGACACCTACGGCGACCAGCCACTCCCGCGGCGATGCCGGCTGTCGTTGGTGCGGGCCGGAGCGGGCGAGTGGCTCAACGGGTCCGGGGCGGAACGGGACCGCGACGGGCGGCGGCAACAGGTCCGGTCCGGATCGCTGCTGGTGCTGTGCGCCTGGTCGGTCTTCGTGGTGGCCGGCGCGGGATTCGCCAAGTTCGCCGAGCACTGGGACGCCGTGACGCCGTCGGCGGACCGGCGGTTGCCGGCGGCCGCCCTCGGCGCCGTGCAGGGGGCTGCCCTGGCCGGAGCGGTGGTCGTCCTGGTCGGTGCCGCCGCCTCCCTGCCGGCGTTCGTCCGATCGATGCGCCAGGGCGGCTGGTCACCGATCCGTCGCCCGGTCCTGCGCGCCGTCACGGTGACCTCGGTGACCGTGGTGCTGACCGTCGGGCTCGTGGCGTGGGCACACCACCTGGGCCCGCAGCAGCGCCAGGGAACCCAGTGGCCCTACGTGGGGGCGGGTGCCTTCTGGGCGCTGGCGGTGGTGGCGTCCATCGCCACCTGCGCCGCGGCCGCGGTCGCGGCCACGCGCTACCTCCACCTCCCTCTCCGGGTCCTCAGACTGGAGGGGGCCCTGGCCGTGATGGCCACCGTGGCCATGGTGGCGATCCTGGCGGGCACACTCGTCTGGTGGGGGGCGCTGGCCGCCAGCGCTCCCTGGTTCTTCGGGAGCGGCGTCGTCGGCTCATCCGCCTCTCCCGTCCCGCCCGCCCTGATCCTGTCCGGGAGCCTGATGGCGCTGGCGCTGGTCGCCGCCGTCCTGGGAGCCGGCCGCGTGGCGCGGTCGCTCACCCGGATGTCGGCGGACTGATTCTGACCCCGGCGGCCGGGGCCAATCGGTACGCCCCGCTGGACGACGGCGCACCGAAAGGGCGTCGCCGATCGGGCCCGACTGTCGACCCGCTGTTAGCGTTTGGCCGTGACCGGAGATCCCAGTCGAGATCCGCAGTCGCTCCCGTCCCGAAGGTTGTCGCGCCGGTCGTTGCTGGCCGGCACCGTGGCCACCGGGCTGGCGGCGGCGGGCGCCCGGGCCGCGGTGGGGAGCGACGCCTATGCGGCCACCACCTCCGGCCTCGGACCGGGCGGGTCCCTGCTCCGGCCCGGTTCACTGCCCTACCCCCACCTCCCGGCGGGCACCGACACCCTGCCGCAGATCGAGCACATCGTCGTGCTCATGATGGAGAACCACTCGTTCGACGATCACCTCGGCACGCTGGGCCGGGGTGACGGGCTGACACCCGGGCACGACGGCAGGCCCGTCAACTACAACCCGGACCCGGCCGGTGGGTTCGTGCGCTCGTTCCACAACCCCAACACGTGCGGGGAGAGCAACTCGAATATCAGCCAGTCGTGGAACGCCTCCCACATCTGCTGGGCCGGCGGGACCAACCGGGGATTCGTCAAAGGGTGCAGCGGTGCCGCCATGGGCTATTGGAAGGCTGACGACCTGCCCTTCTACCATTCCATGGCCAGGCGGTTCCCTATCGGGGACCGGTACTTCTGCTCGGTGATGGCCCAGACCTACCCGAACCGCCGGTTCCTGATCGCCGGGACCGCACTCGGCAACATCAGCACCGACTCCTCCGGTATCTCCGCTGTCGACGCCCCCAACGGCACCATCTTCGACCGGCTCAACCAGTACGGCATCTCGTGGAAGGACTACTACCCCGACATCCCGACGTGTGGACTGTTCGAGCCCGTGCTCTTCAACAATCCGGGCAAGGCGGTCCACCTCCCCCAGTTCTTCGCCGACGCCGCCTCCGGCAACCTGCCCGCCTTCAGTCTGGTGGATCCCTACGTCAACTTCTCCGAGGAGGGTGGGGACATCTCGGTGGGCGAGGCCTACGCCGCCCTCTTCGTCAACGCGGTCATGACCGGGCCGGCCTGGGAGAAGACGGCGCTCATCTGGGTCTATGACGAACACGGCGGATGGTACGACCACGTTGCGCCCCGCCGGGCCGTGAAGCCGGACAACGTGCCTCCGAATCTCGCCGCCGGCGACATCCCCGGGGCCTACGACTACACGGGGTTCCGGGTGCCCTGTTGTGTGGTGTCCGCCTGGTCGAAGGAGGACTACGTCTCCCATCAGGTCTTCGACCACACGTCGATCCTGAAGCTGGTCGAGACCAAGTGGAACCTTCCGGCCCTCACCTTCCGCGACGCCAACGCCCACAACATGTTGGACTTCTTCGACCTGGAGGCGGAACGGCCGCCCTTCGCCGATCCTCCCCGCCTGGCATCCCCCAGCAACCCGTTCTCGAGCCCGGCCGCGCTCCCGACGAACTCGATCGAGGCATCGAAGATGGCGCTGTTCCACACGACGTGCACCGAGTTGCCGGGCGGCACCCTTCCGCCGCACCGCGCCAAGCTCGAGAAACCCCCGGACGACGCCAACGCACTCCTCGCCGCCCAGCGGCGGGCCTTCCGGGCGGCCAGCCGGGCCCAGGGGGTGTGACACACTACGTAAGGCGGGGAACGACCGGCGCCCGAGTCAGAGGCCCGGGAAGCCCTCCTCGAGCGACCCGAGGACGAGGTCGCCGCCGACCGCCTCCAACTCCGAGGTCGAATAGTGGCCGCTGGCCACACCGACCGAGACGGCCCCGGCCGCCTTGGCGGACTCGATGTCACGTGGGGTGTCACCCACCACGTACACCTGGTCCGAAGTGAGTTCCTCGTGCAGGAAGGTGGCCTTGCGAATGGCCAGCCTGGTGAGCTCGGACCGGTCCGGCGAGTCCGAGCCATAGGCACCGAAGATGAAGAAGCGATTGAGGTCGGCGGGAATGAGCTTGGTCCGGGCCGCGCCTTCCATGGCCCCGGAGACCAGGCCCAGCATGACCCCGGCGTCGCCCAGGGCGATCAGGGTCTGCACGGCACCGGGGAGGACCCGGTACTGGGCCGACGTCAGGATGTCCTCGGCCAGGTGCAGGAGGTAGTGGGCGTAGAGCCGGCCGAGCTCGTCGGCGCTGGGAGGGCGGCCCACCACGGCGGCAAACGTGGCCCGGGCCACCTGCGGATCAGTCTCCCCGGCCGAGCTGTGCTGGCCGATGTCGGCCGGGATGCCATAGAGCTGCTCGAAGGCCGCCTTCCAGCTGCGGGCCCCCGACCCGCCGGTATGGACCAGGGTCTCGTCCACATCGAACAGCACGACCACCGGCTTGGCCAGTGCAGCCATCTCGAGCCCTCTCTCTCGTCGGGTGGCAGCCATCGCAGCAGTCGGAGGGCCGGCCGTCAAGCCGACCGGAGGATGCGCGGCAGCGACGACAATTTGCCCGCCATGCCGGCGGCCGCCGGTCCGACGGGTCACCCGTGGCGACGGACAGGGCGGTTATCGCTCGCCGATGCAAAGTCCCCGTCGTCACCGCTCCCGCACCCTTTTGCGTCTGCTCGCCCTCACCCTCCCGGTGGTCCTGGCCGCCTGCTCGAGTTCCTCCACTGGCTCGTCGTCCACCACGAGCTCCGCCAGCGCCGGTGGCGGGACAGGCTCGTCGTCGACCGGAGGGAGCGCATCGGGAGGGCCCGTGTCGTGCGCACTGGAGCCGGCGTCCACCGTGAACGCCGCGCTGGGCACAGCCGTGGGCGCCCCGCAATCCGACGTGAACGGGTCGGTGACCGTCTGCACCTACAAGTCGATCAACCCGCCCCAGTCGGTCATCGTCCGCACCGACACCACTACCGAGCCTCGGCCTTCGTTGCCTCCACGTCGCAGTTCGTCACCCAGGGTGAGACCACCACGCCGGTCTCCGGCCTCGGCGATCAGGCCTTTTCGTCCACGCTCGCCGCCGGCTCGATCACCAACAGCACCATCGTCGTCCTGAAGGGGTCGGCCTCCCTGCTGGTCACCGGGTCGGCCTCGCTGGCCCAGGTGGAGGCCCTGGCCACCCAGTTGCTCCCGCACATCTGACACACCCGCTCACCAGCAGTTTCACCCATTGTGGCGGCGGTTCCCACGCGGCCGCGGCTCGACCCGGAGGGCGTCCGCCGGCCCGACGCTCGACGGCCACCCCGTTCGGGGCCCCTTGGCGCTTCGTGACCCGAGCGGCTAAATTGGCAAACCATTGTGTTTTACGCCCGGTCCACCCCGCTGGCGGGACAGACAGCACGAGGGCATCTCCGGCGCACGATCTCGGCACTGCTCCTCACCGCGCTCGTCACCACCGCCACCGTGACGGTGGTGACGCTCCCTCGACCCGTCGGGGCGGATCAGATCGGCGACCTGCAGGCGCAGGCCCGGACGATCTCGCAGCAGCTCGTCCAGCAGCAGTTGGAGGTCGGCGCCTTCCGCCAGCAGTACTCCCTCGCGTCCGCCAAAGTGGAAGCCGACGGTCAGGCCATCGCACAGACCGGCCAGCAGATCGGACAGGACCAGCAGTTGATCAGTGCCAAGGCGGGCCTCGTCCGCCGCCAAGCCATCAGGTCCTACATCGACTACGGGACCGGAGCATCCGGCTCGACCTCCGGCCTGTTCAGCGGGAGCCAGGAGACGGCGCAGGCGGCGAGCGAGTACACCAGCATCGCCGTCGGCAACGTGACCACGGCGCTGGACCAACTCCGGACGGCCCAGGGCGCCCTGCAAACGCATCAGGCGGCGCTGCGCCAGCAGCAGGCTCAGGACCAATCCGACCAGGCCCAGCGGGCATCGGACCTGGGACAGGCTGACAGCAGCCAGACCCAGCTGGAATCGCTCCACGCCCAGGTGACCGGGCAGCTGGCCACCGCGGTCGCCGCCCAGGCATCGGCCCAGGCATCGGCGGCGGCGGCCGCAGTGGCCGCCGCCCAGCGGGGGGGCAGGGGCTCGGCCCGGGCCCCGTCGTCGACGGGATCCGCTCCAGCCTCGGCGGCCGGCTCACCGGCGGCGGCCCCCACCGGCGCCGGTGGATCGGATCCCGCCCTCAACGCGTTCCTCCAGTGCGTGGTCCAGGCGGAGTCGGGTGGCGACTACCAGGCAGTATCCCCCGATGGGCTGTACATGGGCGCCTTCCAGTTCAGCCAGCCCACATGGGACTCGGCGGCACAAGCTGCCGGCCGTCCCGACCTGGTCGGTGTGGCGCCGAACACCGCCTCCAAGGCCGATCAGGACACCGTGGCCGTG